>VBCK01000123.1 GCA_005882215.1 Betaproteobacteria bacterium
CTGGGGATCGACCTGGCTGGCGATCAAGTTCCAGCTCGGAATCGTGCCGCCGGCGGTGTCGGTCGCCTGGCGATTCGCGGCGGCCGCGCTGATCCTGATGGTCTATGCGAGGCTCAAGCGCCTGCCGCTGCGCTTCGATGCCCGCACCCACCTGTGGCTGGCGCTGCAGGGGCTGCTGCTGTTCGGGGTCAACTACGTGCTGGTGTACCTGTCCGAGCAGTCGCTGACCTCCGGCCTGGTTGCGCTGATTTTCTCGCTGATCGCGTTCTGCAACATCCTGGGACTGCGCCTGTTCTTCTCGGTGCCGGTCAAGCCGGCCGCGTTGTCGGGAGCGATCCTTGGGGTGATTGGCGTCGCCCTGGTGTTCTGGCCGGAGCTCGCGCATTTCTCGACCTCGCCTGCGCGACGCTTGAGCGTGCTCTTCGCGCTGCTCGGTACCGCGGCCGCGTCGCTGGGCAACATGACGGCCACGCGCAATCACAACTACCGGCTGCCGGTGATCCAGGCGAACGCGTGGGCCATGATGTATGGGGCAATCTTCGTGGCCGCTTACGCGATGATGGACGGGCAGCACTTCATCTTCGATCGCTCGCCGCAGTACGTCGCTTCGCTGTTGTACCTGGCGCTGTTCGGGTCCGTGCTTGCGTTCGTCGCCTATCTGACATTGCTGGGCCGGATCGGCGCGGACCGCGCCGGCTACGCCGGCGTCGCCATTCCGATCGTGGCGCTCGCCCTGTCGACGCTGTTCGAGGACCTGCGCTGGGACGCGACGATGGTTAGCGGCATCGCGCTGTGCGTCGCCGGCAATGTGCTGGTGCTGCGCCGCATGTGAAGACCACTGAGTTACTCCCGCACCAGATCCCCGAGACCTGCACGCAGTTCGCCCAGAAACGGATCGAAGTCGCGCCACTGATCGACTCCGTCTCCGAAAATCGGGCGGCGCACCTGTTCCGAACTGGCAGTCTGGACCGCACGGTCCGTTTCCCAGAAGCGCAGGCAAGCCGGCTCGAACGGCAGGCCCAGCGATTCCAGCAGCAGGCGTACCTGAGCATCCGTATCCGCCACCATGGCCTCGTGCCTCACCCGATGCACAGCGCCGGGCAGCACGTGGTCGATGTGTGACATGAAGCGGACATAGGCCTTGTAGTAGCGCGCCAAGTGATCGAGACGGTAGCTGAAAGCCTGACCGCGCGCGAAATGCTGCTTGAAGTTCGAAAAACAGCAGGCCATCGCGCTGCGTCTCGCATCGGCGATCTTCGCGTTCGGCAGGATCAGGCGGATCATCGGTACGAAGGCCCAGTTGTTGGGCATCTTGTCGATGAAGAGCGGCCGGCTCGTCTTGCGGTAGACGCGCGTTGCCTTCAGGTATTGAGCGCCGAGCATCGCCAGCTGCCGTGGCTCGCACCGGGCCAATGCGTCGACGAAGCCGACATTAAGGTACCCGGAGTCACCGGGCTCGAGGCTGCGCGCCAGCAACTCCAGGTCGGGCAGCTCGTGCGTTCCTTCCACCATCGAATGGCTGGCGAGGATCTGCTCCACCAGCGTCGAGCCCGAGCGCGGCATGCCGACGATGAAGATCGGGTCCGGCGCGAGATCGCCCTGCTGGTGTCGCGCGGCGAAGAAAGCGCCATCGAATCTTTCGATCGCGGCGGCTACCAGCGCCTCCACCAGTGCGGGATCGTAGTGCAGTTGTCTCGCGCGGATCGCGTTGCCGGTCGCATAGTGGCCAAACGCGGGCTGCGGCGCCTTCGCGTCTTCATGCGCCTTGCCCAGCGCGAAATGCAGGTGCAGGCGGTCGTCGTCGGACATCCGGGCGCCAGCCTGCAAGGCGCGTTCCATCGCTTCGATGTCGGAGGCCTCGAAGCGGATCGACTTCAGATTGGCGAGGCTCCACCAGGCCTCGCCCAGCGTCGGCTGCAGCTCGATCGCGCGGCGGTAGGCATCCACGCTCTCGTTGCTCCGGCCGACGGTCTTCAAGGAATGTCCGTAGCTCAGCCACATGCGTGCATTCTTCGGACGTCGCTTCAGGACGGCTTCGAACCGGAGTGTGGCATCCGTGTAGTCCCCGAGCTTCGCCAGGGCCACGCCCTCCAGGTTGATGAAGGCCGGATTGTCCGGCTCCTGCTCCAGCAATCCCTGGGCTTCGGCCAGCGCTTCAGGAACCCGGTGCGTGCGCAGCAGCAGCATCGCCATATTCTGGCGTGCTCCGAGGAATCCCGGCGCGAGCTCGATCGCCCGCATCAGCAGCGCTTCGGAGTCTTCGAGTCGGCCGATCCGGGCAGCAAGCTCGGCGAGCATGCGTATCGCCGCGACGTCAGTCGGGTGGGCTTTAAGATGGGGCTTGATCAGACGCTCGGCGACATCGAGCCGGTTGGACGCGAGTGCCAACGCCGCTTCGCGCAGCACCGGATCATTCACCGACACCAGCATCGCGCGCTGGTAGGCGGCGTCGGCCTCAACGGAAAGGCCCGCACGGAAACAGGCGTCCGCCAGCGCGCGCCACGCGACAGGGTCGGCAGGAGCGCGCCGGGCCGCCTCTCGCAGGGCCTCGATGAACTCGCCTGGGTTGGAGGAATACTCGCCCGCCGCCTCGATGCCCATCGCCCCAATAATACTGCCCGCCTGCGGCGAGGCGCTCGGACGTTGCCTGCTGCGGCACGCTTTCGGGGCGCGGAAGGGCCGTTTGGAGCGGGACCGGTTCTTGCTTCGGATCTTAGTGACGGCGGCGGCGGATTCGCTGTGCGGGCTCGGCGGACCGGAAACGGGTTGTTGAAACCGTCCCCGCCGCAACCTAAACTGCCTATATCCGTCCGGCGAATATAAATTCCAACAGGGCGGATTTCACAAGAAGAGAAAAGCGAGGGGAGGTCGATGTACAAGCACTTATGTGGTTCTCGGCAGAGGGACCGGATCGAGCAGATCGCGCGTCGCGTGGCGGCCATGGTGATCGCGGTGCCGGCCGCGCCATTGGCCATTTCGCCGGCGATGGCCCAGCAGGTGGCGCAGGAGAGTGCCGCCAGCCCCGAGTCGATCGTCGTCACCGCCAGCAAGCGGGCGGAGAGCCTGCAGAGCGCGCCTCTGAGCGTCACGGCGCTGACCGGCGAGGCACTGAGCGAGCATCAGGTCACGTCATTGGACGACTACGTGAAGTTGCTGCCGTCCGTCAGCTACCAGTCGTTCGGTCCAGGCCAGTCGCAGATCAATTTCCGCGGCATCACCACCGGCGGCGATGGCATCGTCACGGGCCCCTTGCCGACGGCGGGCGTCTATGTCGACGAGACGTCGGTCACGACGATCGCCAACGCGCTCGACATTCACGTCTACGACATGGCGCGGGTGGAGGCGCTGTCCGGCCCGCAGGGCACGCTGTATGGCGCCAGCTCTCTGTCAGGCACGCTGCGCCTGATCACCAACAAGCCGGTGATCGGCAAATGGGAGGGCGGCGTGGACGCTGGGGGCAGCAAGTACGGGCCCGGCGATGGTGGCGGCAGCCTGGAGGGTTTCCTCAACGTCCCGATCAACGACCGTATGGCGCTGCGCGTGGTCTTCTATGGCGAGCACAAGGGTGGCTACATCAGCAATACGTTTGCGAACCGCACCTACCAGCGGCCGGTTTGGGTCGATCCCGCCAATCCGAATTCCGTGGTCAACGATTTCCCGCTGACGGTCAACAACGGCAAGTACGTCGACAACAACTTCAATTCGGTCGACTCCGCCGGCGGGCGCGCGCTGCTGAAGGTCAACCTCGACGAGAACTGGACGCTGACGCCGGCCGTGTTCCTGCAGAACCAGCTGGCACACGGTTCGTTCCTGGAGGACCCGCGCCTCGGCGATTTGCAGGTGCACGACTTCACGCGGGACTTCAACAAGGACAATTGGGAGCTCGCCTCGTTGACGCTGCAGGGCAAGGTCTCGGACTGGGACCTGACCTACAACCCCGCCTATCTGAGCCGCCGGGTCGACAACATCTCCGACTACTCGTACTTTGTGGTCGCCTACGACAAGCTCGCCCAGACCGTGGGCTCGCTCTCCGGTTATACCTATCTGAAGGACTCGCTAGGTCACGACATCGATCCGACGCAGGTCGTGCATACGGCCGACCACTACACGAAGCACAGCCACGAGCGCCAACAACACGCTGTTCGGCTTCTCGGGCGGCGCCGGCTCCCTGGTCAATTCCGTGACCGTGAACCACTGCGCGGTCGCGGCCGCGACCGCCTGCGCCAACACCGACAAGTCCTATCAGGAATCGGGCGAGACCCACAAGATCGAGCTCAAATGGCAGATCGATCCGTCGAAGATGACGTACTTCATCTACTCGACCGGGTTCCGACCGGGGGGAAACAACCGCCCGGTGTACATCACCACAGCCACGGGGCCCAGGAGGCAGGACCTGCCACCCTTCGCGGCCGACACGCTGACCAACTACGAAATCGGCTGGAAGACCAGCTGGCTCGACCGCCAGCTTTACGTCAACGGAGCGATCTTCTGGGAGCAGTGGAACAAGATCCAGTACAGCGAGCCGGGGATCCTCGGCATCTTCTACACGGTGAACGCCGGCGATGCCCGCTCCCGCGGCTTCGAGACGCAGGTGCTCTGGAGGGCCACGCCCGCCACCACGCTGACGCTCAACGGCACCTATGCCGATGCGCGCCTGACGACGTCGTTCTGCAACCAGCAGTTCGGCTGCGATCCGGCCAATGGCGGGCAGTTGCTCGCGCCGGCCGGGACGCCGCTGCCGGTCACGCCCAAGATCAAGCTGAACGGCACGGCCAGGTACAACTTCGAAGGGACCTTACGAGCGCAACTACGTCGTCAAGCCGCAGGAGTTCGGGGTGAAGGTCGGCTACAGGTTCTGAACCGACGCCATCGCATCGGCTTTGGTGACATCGAAGGCCCAGCTGCCAGGATCCAGCACCAGCCCTGATCGACGCGGCTTCCTGCGTCAGGGCCTGGCGCTGTCCGGAGCGGGACTGGTTGCCACAGCCAGTCCCAGCCCGGCGGGCACCGATGCCGTGCAGGAGCAGTCGCGGCCGGCGTGGATGAAAACGCCCGGCCAGCCGTTTTCGAACTACGGGCAGCCGTCGCTACAGGAGCGCGGCGTCGTGCGCTGGATCTCCGCTAACCGGGGCGTGCCGGGCAACGGCGTTTCGTGGACCCCGCTGCACGATCTGGAAGGCACGATCACGCCCAGCGGTCTGCATTTCGAACGGCACCACAACGGCGTCCCGCAGATCCCGATCGATCAGCACCGGCTGCTGATCCATGGCCAGGTCCGGCGCGCACTCACCTTCTCGATGGGGGAGCTGGCGCGCTATCCGATCCGCTCCGACATTCTGTTTATCGAATGCGGTGGAAACAGCAATGCCGGTTGGCACCAGCTTCCGCAGCAGACGCGAGCCGGGTTCATGCACGGTCTCGCTTCCTGCAGCGAATGGGCCGGCGTTCCGCTGTCGTTGCTGCTGGACGAGGCAGGCGTCGATGCCTCGGCCTCGTGGCTGATAGCCGAGGGTGCCGATGCGGCCGCAATCCAGGTCAGCCTGCCGCTTGCGAAGGCGCGCAGGGATTGTTTCGTCGCGCTGTACCAGAACGGCGAACGGATCCGACCCGAAAACGGCTACCCGCTTCGGTTGATCGTGCCGGGCTGGGAAGGGGTGCTGAGTATCAAGTGGCTGCGCCGCCTGGAGGTCGCGCGCGAGCCGGTGATGGCCCGCAACGAAACGGCCCGCTATACCGAGCTGCAGCCGTCCGGCAAGGCCCGGATGTTTACGTTCGTGATGGACGCCAAATCGCTGATCACATCGCCCTCGCCGGGCCAGCGCCTCGACGGCAAGGGCGTCTACGAGATCCGGGGGCTGGCCTGGTCCGGGCGGGGCCGCATCCGGTCGGTCGAAGTGTCGACCGACGGCGGTGCGCACTGGGCGGCGGCTCAGTTGCAGCAACCGGTACTGCCGCTGGCGTTCACGCGCTTCCGGACCGGATGGACCTGGTCCGGTGCGCCGGCGGTCCTGAAGAGCCGCGCCAGCGACGACAGCGGATATGTGCAGCCCGAGCGATCCGCGCTGATCGCCGAGCGGGGCCGGCACGGCTATTTTCATTACAACGCAATCGTCTCGTGGCAAGTGGACGAGGATGGCGAGATCTCGCACGTGTACACGTGAGCTTCGGTGTGCGCTGCTGGTTGCGCAGTTTGCGGTGTTGCAGTCCGGCGCGGCGGCGGCAGGACCGGTTTTGACGCCTGAGCTGGGGCATCCGGCCAGCGCGGAGCTGGTTGCGCGCTGGAATCTGAGCATCTATCCGGACGGCCGCGGGCTGCCCGCGGGTCACGGAACTGCCGCGCAGGGCCGTCCGATCTACCAGGCGCGCTGCGCGAAGTGCCACGGCACCGATGGCGAGGGAGGCTCCGGTGGGGCGCTGGCCGGGCGCGGTCCGTTGACGGATCCGGACCCGGACCAAACGGTGGGCAACTACTGGCCCTACGCGACGACGCTGTTCGACTTCATCCGGCGCGCGATGCCGATGGACGCTCCCGCGACGCTGAGCGATGATGAAGTCTTCGCGGTCAGCGCATTCGTGCTCTATCTGAACCGGATCGTCGGGCTCGACGACCGGCTCGATGCGGACAGCCTGCCCCGGATCCGGATGCCGAACCGCGACGGCTTCATCGGGATCGACGCCGAACTGCCGGCGTCACCGGCAAGTTTGCCCGGACGCTGATGGTCGTTCGATCTGCCTTGCCCTGACTCTGCGGTGATCAGCATGCCCGAAACCTTGTACATGGTCATCGAGCGCTTCAAGAACGGTGGTCCGCTACCCGTTTACCGCCGCTTCCGCGCTCAAGGGCGCATGGCGCCCGAAGGACTCCATTACGTCTCGAGTTGGGTCGATCTCGACCTGGGCACGTGTTATCAGATCATGGAAACGGCCGACCGCGGATTGCTCGATCAATGGATGGCGAACTGGGAAGATCTCGTGGAGTTCGAGATCCATCCCGTGATGACATCGGCCGAAGCGGCAGAAAAGGTCGCCGCACTACCGCCTGCGTGAGCGTGCCGCGGGCCTGCGCTCGCCGTCCTCGAACACGTCCGCAGGCTGTCGCAAGACCACTGGCGCCCCGCGGCCTGCGCCAGTCAAACCCGCGCCAGCGCCTGCTGCAGATCCGCGCGCAGATCGTCGACGTCCTCGATCCCGACCGAAAGACGCACCAGCGCATCGCCGATACCGAGCTTCTGGCGCGTCTCAGCCGGAATGGTCGCGTGGGTCATGATGGCCGGGTGCTCGACCAGGCTCTCGACGCCGCCGAGGCTTTCGGCGAGCGCGAAGATCCGCACCGCTTCCAGAAAACGACGCGTGCCGGCAAGGTCGGTGCGCAGGGTCGCCGAGATCATGCCGCCGAAGCCGCCGCTCATCTGCCGCCGCGCCAGCCCGTGCTGCGGGTGCGACTCGAGTCCCGGGTAATGCACCCGCGCGACCTGCGGCTGCGCTTGCAGCCAGTGTGCAAGCTCGAGCGCGCTGGCGCAATGCCGTTGCATGCGCAGCGCCAGCGTTTTTACACCGCGCAAGGCAAGAAAGCTGTCAAACGGACTCGCAATTGCGCCGACCGCGTTCTGAAGGAAGCCCAGGCGCTCGCGCAGGGCAGCCAGTCGCGGCTCCCGCCCGACCACCGCGATGCCTCCGATCACGTCCGAGTGGCCGTTCAGGTACTTGGTGACCGAGTGCACGACGAGGTCGAAGCCCAGTTCGAGGGGGCGCTGCAGATAGGGACTCGCGAAGGTGTTGTCGGCTACCGTGATGATGCCGCGCGCCCGGCACACCTGCGCGATCGCCCGCAGGTCGGCCAGCCGCAGCAGGGGATTGGTGGGTGTCTCGACCCAGACCAGCTTGGTGTCGGGCTGCAGCCTGCGTTCCAGCTCGTGCGGATCGGTCAGGTCCGCGTAGCTGAACCGCAGCCCGGCGCTGCGCTCGCGCACTTGGTCGAACAGCCGGAAGGTGCCGCCATACAGATCGTCGCTGGCGACGATGTGGGCCCCTGTATCGATCAGCTCGAGCACAGTCGAGATCGCCGCCAGCCCGGAGGCGAACGCGAACGCCTGGGCGCCACCTTCCAGGTCGGCGACGCAACGCTCGAAGGCCCAGCGTGTCGGGTTGTGAGAGCGGCCATAGTCCAGGCCCTTGTGGACGCCAGGGCTGCTTTGCACATAGGTCGACGTCGCGAAGATCGGAGGCATGATCGCGCCGGTACTGGGGTCGGGCGCCTGGCCGGCATGGATTGCGCGGGTCGCGAAGCCCAGGCCCGTGGTGTCTCGATGCTGGCTCATACGAGCGTTCTCCTCAGGTGGTTCAGCAGGTCAGACCGGGTAATCAATCCGTGAAAGCCTCGCTCATCGGCAATGATTGCGACCAGCCCGCGATCGAGCATCGCCCGCAGTTCGGCCAGGCTCGCCTGCGGCGGCAAGGTCGATGGGGCCTGGGTCATCGCGCTGGCGACCGGTGCCCGAAAACGCGTCGGATCCGTGTGCACGGTCAGCAACAGGTCCGACTCGTCAATGACCCCGACGAGTCGGGTACCGTCGAGCACGGGCAACTGCGATACGTCGGCCAGGCGCATGCGCTGGAACGCGGTGAGCAGCGTGTCGTCAGGGGCCACGCTGACCACGCTGCCGTCCTCCGCGCGGCGCGAAACCAGGTCGCGCAGGTCGCCGTATTGGCGCCGATGCAGCAGACCCTGATCGACCATCCACGCATCGTTGTAGACCTTGGACAGGTAGCGGGTGCCGGTGTCGCAGACGAAGGTAACGACGCGCTTGGGCTGCGTTTGCTCGCGGCAGTAGCGTAGCGCCGAGGCGAGCAGCGTGCCGGTCGATGAGCCGCCCAGGATGCCCTCGCGCCGGAGGAGCTCGCGGGCGGTCCCGAAGCTTTCCTCATCGGAGATGGAATAGGCGGCATGCACGGCGGACAGGTCGGCAATCGGGGGCACGAAGTCCTCGCCGATCCCCTCGACCGCCCATGACCCTGCCTGGCCGATCACGCCGCTGCGCGTGTACTCGGCCAGGATCGAGCCGACCGGATCGGCGAGCACGAACGCAAGCACGGGCTGCACGGTGCGGAAATAGCGGGTCAAGCCGGTCAGCGTGCCCGAGGAACCGACCCCGACGACGATCGCGTCGACATCGTGCTTCATCTGCTCCCAGATCTCCGGGCCGGTGCCGGTCTCGTGCGCGCGCGGGTTGTCCGGGTTGCCGAACTGGTTCGCGTAAAACGCGCCAGGGATCTCGCGCGCCAACGCGGCCGCCCGATCCTGGTAGTAGTCGGGATGCCCCTTGCCGACGTCCGAGCGGGTCATGTGCACCTCGGCGCCCATCGCCTTCAGATGGAGCACCTTCTCGGTCGACATCTTGTCGGGCACGACCAGCACGACCCGATAGCCCTTGGCACGCGCCACCAGCGCCAGACCGAGGCCGGTATTGCCGGCGGTCGCCTCGACCACGGTGCCGTCGACTTTCAAGCGCCCGTCGCGCTCGGCCGATTCGATCATCGACACACCGATGCGGTCCTTGATCGAACCGCCCGGATTCTGAGACTCGAGCTTCAAGTACAGGGCGCACACACCGGTATCGAACCGCGTCACGCGCACCAGCGGCGTATTTCCGATCAAGTCGAGCACGGCAGGGTTCGTGGCCAGGGGCGCCGTGGTCATAGCGTCTCCTTGCGAAGCGGCTGGCGTGATGGTAGTCGCGTGTCGGGCGCAGCGTGTGCCTCGCCACGAGTCCAGCGGCCGATGCCCTCGTCCGCTCGGGTGCGTGCCGAGGATCGGCCCGCCGGGATCGCGCGCGACCGAAATAAGCCGTTCAGCGAGCAGCTGTGGTCGAGATCGCGTCCGCCTTGGCCAGCAGTGCCTCGGCCATCCGGATGCTGGCGATGTCGATCAGCCGGCCGTCGAGCGACACGGCGCCTTTGCCTTCGCGCGCGGCCTGCGCCATCGCTTCCATGATGCGGCGGGCCTTCGCGACTTCGGCCGGCGACGGCGTGAAGACGCGGTTGGCCGGTTCGATCTGGGACGGGTGAATGGCCCACTTGCCCTCGTACCCGAGCACCGCCGCGCGGTTGGCGGCGGCTACGTACCCGTCCGGATCGCCGAAGTCCCCGAACGGACCGTCGATCGGGCGCAGGCCGTACGCCCGACAGGCGACCATCATCCGGGTCTGCGCCGCATGCCACGGATCGGTCCAGAAATACTGCCGGTTGCCCTGTTCGTCCCGGTCGGTCAGCACGCCGCTGTCCCGGTGTACACCGCCGATCACGGTGGTGCGGGCACGGGTCGATGCGGCGTAGTCGGCGACGCCAAAGCTCATCGCTTCCAGGCGCCGGCTCGACTGGGCGATCGCCTCCACGTTGGCCATCCCCAGCGCGGTCTCGATCAACACCTCGAAGCCGATCCGCTTGTCGCGCCTTTTCGCGGCCTCGATCTGCGTGACCAGTACGTCCACCGCGTACACGTCCTGCGGCACGCCGACCTTCGGGATCAGGATCATGTCCAGCCGCGGACAGGCCTCGACGACGTCGACCACATCCCGGTACATGTAGTGCGTGTCCAGCCCGTTGATCCGGATCATCATCGTCCGGCTGCCCCAGTCGACCTCGTTCAGGGCCTGGATGATGTTGCGGCGCGCCTGCTCCTTGTCGTCAGGCGCGACCGCGTCCTCCAGATCGAGGAACACGATGTCGGCCGCGCAGCGTGCGGCCTTCTCGAACATGCTCGGATTGGATCCGGGCACCGCCAGCTCGGAACGGTGCAGGCGCGGCGTCGCCTGCTCGATAGTCGTGAAGCTCACGTTGAGTGCTCCTTGAGTCGATTATCCCGTGGCGCCGAAACCGGCGGCAGCGCAGTTGATGGTCAGCAGCAGCGCATTGCGCACCTCCTCATCGCCGCCGGCCCGAAACTGGCGCAGCAGGCCGATCTGCTCGCGGCTGACCTGGTTCAGGGTCTTGAGCCGGCGCTGCAGGCGGCGGCGGAACTGAGGAAAGCGCTCCGCGATTTCGGCGCCGCCCGAGACCCGCAGCACCATCTCGCAGGTCAGGTGGTATTCGCGCTCGATGCACCCGAAGATCGAATCGCGCAACACCGGGTCGTCGACCAGCTCGGCGTACGATCGTGCGATGTCCAGGTCGACCGCGAGCAGCGTTTTTTCGACTTCGTCCAGGATGATCCGGAACAGCCTCGCATCGCGAAACATCCGCCGCAGCAGATCGAGGCCCTGCTCGCGCCGCACATCCAGAAACGCCTTCACGGCACTGCCCACGCCGTACCAGCCGGTGACCAGGTGGCGGTTCTGCGTCCAGGCGAAAACCCACGGGATCGCGCGCAGATCCGACAGGGTCCTGGCCTGGGTGCGGCGCGCGGGACGCGATCCGATGTTCAGCAGCGCCAATTCCTCGAGCGGACTGGCGGCAGCCAGGTATTCGAGCATCCGCTCCGAACGCATCAGGTCGTGGTAGGCGGTCCACGACAGTCCGGACAGGGACTCCATCGCCTCGTCGAACTCGTGCACCGGTATCAGCGCCCGCTCCCGCTCCGACACGAGCGCGTGCTCGATCACCGAGGCAGCCAGCAACTCGGCCTGATAGGCCGCGGTGCCGCGATTGGCGTACTTGAACGACACCACTTCGCCCTGCTCGGTCACGCGGAACTGCCGCTTGATCGAGCCGGCCGGGGCCGCGGCGATGGCGCGGCCCGTGGGCGCGCCGCCGCGGCTGACGGAGCCGCCGCGCCCGTGAAAAAACGTGATCGTGACGCCGTGTTCCCGGCCCAGGCGGGTCAGCGCCGTCTGTGCTTTCGCGAGTTCCCAGTTGGCCGCGAAGTAGCCGCCGTCCTTGTTCGAATCCGAGTAGCCGATCATCACTTCCTGCATTGCGCCCTGCCCGTGCAGGCTGCGTTGCACCAGCGGAACCGCCAGCAGCTCCTTCAGGATCGCCGGTGCCCGCTTCAGATCGGAGATCGTCTCCAGCAGCGGCACGACCGGCAGCGTGCAACGTTCGACTGCGCGCAGGTCCGAGAACAGGCCCGCCATTTTGGCCATCAGGTAGACCCCGAGCACGTCGGCGGCGCTGTGCGTCATGCTCAGGATCAGCGCGCCGAAGGCCTCGCGGTCGACTTGCTGGCGCAGCTGAGCAATGGTGCGAAACGTCTGCAGCGTCTCGCGCGCATCCGGGGCCAGCAGCTGCGGCTCGAGCGGGGCTTCGCGCGGCATCGCCAGCTCCGCCAGCAGCCATCGCTTCCACTCGGCGGTATCGGGCTCGGGCGGCTCGCGCCCCGGTTGGGTCGCCCGGTAGATAGCGGTCAGCGCCTGGTTCATCCGGATCGTGTTTTCCCGCACATCGAGCCGCACGGTGCAGAAACGGAACACGGCGACCTCGCGCTTGAACGGCAGCAGCAGCGAACGCGCAAGCGATCCGGCCCCGGCTTCGGTCAGAGCCTGGATCATCAGATCCAGGTCGGCGATCATCTGCTCCGCGTTGCGGTAGCCGGCCGCATCCAGCGTCGGCCGCTGCTCGAGGCAGTCACGCGCAGTTCGTTCCACGCAGCCGAGCATCGCGCCCAGGTACTGGCGAAACGGCTCGCCGGCGTTGCGTGCGGCCACAGCCGCTCCGTCGGGCAATCCGGCCAGACGCTCGCGCAGCGCCTGCAGGAACGCGGGCGGCAGCGCGTGCTCGGCGATGCTCAGATGGCGGATCAGGTCGAGCAGGCGCTGGCGATAGCGGTTCAGGGCAGCCAGCCGGTTGGACCAGACCGTTTCGCGCGTGACTTCGCTGGTGACATACGGATTGCCGTCCCGATCGCCGCCGATCCAGGATCCGAACTGGAAGAACAGCGGAATTTCGAATTCGACGTCCGGAAAACTGCGTTCGAGCGCGCTTTGCGCCTTCGCCAGCAACTGCGGCACGACGTCGAACAGGTTCTCGTTGAAGAAATAAAGCCCCCAGGCCACCTCCTGCGCCACCGAGGGCTTTTCCAGCTTCAGCTCTCCGGTGAGCCATAGCAGCTCGATTTCGTCGCGCAGCGAGCCGATCAGCTCATCGCGTTCGCGCTGCGTCCAGCGCGGCGACTCCAGGTCGAACAGGCGCAGGTAGATGCGCCGATGGCGCTCGAGCACCGTGACCCGCTTGGCTTCGGTCGGATGCGCGGTGATCACCGGTCGGATCCGGATCGACTGCAGCAGCTCGCGGATTCTCTCGTCCGGAATGCCGTCGGCCGCCGACTTCTCGAACACCGCCGCGAACGTACCCTTGACGGCTGCGCGGCCGTGCTCGCGCTCGAGTTCGCGCCGGTTGCGCATGTCGCGATTCTGTTCGGCGATCGCCAGCAGCTGGAACAGGATTCCCTGCGCCTGCAGCGTGCGGGCGAGCAGCCGCGGCGCCAGGTTCCCGGTCGTCGCTTCCCCGCGCAGCACCCGTGCCGCTTCGGGCTCATGGCACTCGACCACATCGGTCAGCAGGCGCGCAAGCAGCTCCCAGCGCGAGAAGCCGTCCGCCGGCGTTGCGCCGGGTGCAGTGACAGCCGGCTCTTCCGTGGCAGCGGCGCTCATGTGCGGGAATCCGGCGATCCGGAGCGGCCGCGGTTCAGGTGACCTTCGCCAGCGCCTTTGCGACCGATGATCCGAGCTCGGCGGCGCTCGGCGCCACCAGCAGGCCGTAGGAACGCATGATGTCGGCCTTCTCGGCCGCGGTATCGCCCTCGGCTGAAATGATGGCGCCGGCGTGTCCCATCCGCCGCCCCTTGGGCGCCGTGAGGCCGGCCACGTAACCGACCACGGGCTTCTTCATGTTGGCCTTGATCCAGGCCGAGGCTTCGGCCTCCTGCGGCCCGCCGATCTCCCCGATCATGATCACCGCCTGGGTGTCCGGATCCTTCTCGAACAGCGCCAGGTGATCCAGGAACGAGCTGCCGTTGATCGGATCCCCGCCGATCCCGACACTGGTCGTGACACCGATGCCGAGCGCCTTCATCTGCGCCGCCGCCTCGTACCCCAGCGTGCCGGAGCGCGACACGACGCCGACATTGCCGCGTACGTAGATGTTCCCGGGCATGATCCCCAGCATCGCGCGTCCGGCGCTGATGATGCCGGCGCAGTTGGGTCCGACCACCATCGTGCGGCTTTCGCGCGGATAACGCATCAGGTAGCGCTTCACGCGCATCATGTCCTGCGCGGGGATGCCGTCGGTGATGATGCACACCAGCCGCAGGCCGGCATCGGCCGCTTCCATCAGCGCGTCGCCGGCGTACGGCGGTGGAACGAACGCGAGGCTGGCCTCGGCTGCGGTTGCTTCGACGGCCTCCTTCACCGTGTCGAACACCGGGCGGTCCAGGTGCGTCTGGCCGCCCTTACCGGGGGTCACGCCGCCGACCACGCGAGTTCCGTAAGCGATCATTTCCTTCGCGTGAAAGCTGGCCTTGTCGCCGGTGAATCCCTGAACGATCACGCGCGTCTTTTCGTCGATCAGAATGCTCATGCTTCGGCTTCTCCTTGTTCAGGTGCGCGCGGCCGCGACCGCTTTTTGGGCGGCATCGGCCAGATCGCTCGCGCTGATGATCGGCAGGCCGCTGTCGCGGACGATCCGGTTGCCCTGCTCGGCGTGGGTGCCGGCCAGCCGCACGATCAGCGGCACTTTCAGTCCCGCGGCCGCCTGGACCACGCCCTGCGCGACCCAATCGCAGCGATTGATGCCCGCGAAGATGTTGACCAGGATCGCCTTGACGTTCCGATCCGACAGCACGAGCCGAAACGCCTCGGCCACGCGCTCGGGCGAGGCGCCGCCCCCGACGTCCAGGAAGTTGGCCGGCTCGCCCCCGGAGTACTTGATCATGTCCATCGTGGCCATTGCGAGTCCGGCGCCGTTGATGATGCAGCCGATGTCGCCGCTCAGCCCGACGTAGTTGAGTCCATGCTGGCTGGCCTGGGCCTCGCGGGGATCCTCCTGCGCTGCGTCTCGCATCTCGGCGACCGCAGGACGCCGAAACAGCGCGTTGTCGTCGAACGACATCTTGGCGTCCAGCGCCAGCAGTCGGTTGTCCTTGGTGACGACCAGCGGGTTGATCTCGACCATCGTCGCATCCAGGTCGCGGAAGGCCCGATAGCATCCGAGGATCGCGGTCACGGCGCGGCTCACCTGTTTGATGTTCAGGCCGAGCCCGAAGGCGATCTCGCGGGCCTGGAACGGCTGCATCCCGACGGCCGGCTCGACCTGGATCTGGCGGATCGAATCCGGCTTCTTCTTCGCGACCTCTTCGATTTCGATGCCGCCTTCGTTTGACGCGAACACCCGGATGCGCTGCAGCTTGCGGTCCAGCACCAGACCGAGGTACAGCTCGCGCTCGTACGGCTCGGCGACCTCCACATAGACGCGCTGGCACATCTTTCCCTCGGGGCCGGTCTGGCTGGTCACCAGGCGCTTGCCCAGCATCTCCTTGGCCGCCTCGGAAACCTCGTGATAGGTCCGGCACAGCTTGACGCCGCCGGCTTTGCCGCGACCGCCGGAATGGACCTGGGCCTTGACGGCCCAGTGCCAGCCGCCGAGCTCGGTCGCGACGAACACCGCCTGGTCGGGGCTGTAGGCGACGCTGCCGCGCGCGATCGGAACGCCGAACCCGGATAGCAGTTCCTTGGCCTGGTACTCGTGAACGTCCATCGACCGTCTCCCTCAGGAATTCGTGAATGCCCCCTGGCTTTACCCCAGGCGGGTGAGTACCGTGTTGTAGGCCTGCTCGCTGGCGGTGGCGCAGCGCGCCAGCATCTGGTCGAGCCGCTCGCGCCGGGAGCGCACGAATTCGGCGTCCTTGATCGACGGCGCGTTGATGTACACGTTCAGTGCCGCGCTTCGAAGCGCGGCGTAAGCGGCCAGCGACGCCACGCCGGCGTCGGAGATCACGGCGCGATTTCCGATCGGGGCCACGCGCCGTGCCAGCTCGATCACCTGCGCGCACGCCTCGGCGCACGCGAGCGGCACGTCGGTGGCCTGCTTCAGTGCGTCCTGGATCACGCGATCGCGCGCCATCTTGTCCTCGTCGCTCGTTCGGGGCAGCTTGTAGGCCGCCATCAGCGCGTCGAACGCCTGCGCGTCGGCCGCGATCATTCCGTTCAGGCGCTGCCTCAGAGCTTCGGCCTCGCCCAGCGCCTGGCACATGTCGGCCTCGACACCGTCGTAATTCTTCTTCCCGATCGTCAGGTTGCAGACCATCGACACCAGCGCGGCTCCCATGGCCCCCATCACGGCTGCCGCGCTGCCCCCTCCGGGAGTGGGTGCGGAGCTCGCCAGCTCGTCCAGGAAGCGGCGCAGCGATTGCTCTGCGATCACGGGACCGGCGCTTTCACTCAGCTCTTGCCGACCATCGTCTTGGCGATCGCGTAGATCTGCTCGGCATCCAGCACCACGTCGTTGGACTCGAACAGGCGCGCAATGCAGGCCCGATGCAGCGCGATCTTCAGGGACCCGAAGCCGATGGCGCCGAACACCGTCTTGCCGTTCTTGACGGCCCCCTTGTCCATGATGTCGATGCCCTCGATCCCGGCCGGCGGTGTCGCATTGGCGTCGCACAGCAACTGCAGCGTCGGGCTGTCCTTCCAGCTGCGTTCGGCCAGAAGCTGGGCACCGGCGGCGCCGGTCGACAGGACGACGTGCGCGTTGGCGGCGTCGCGCGCGCGCGACCGCTCGTCGGCGCCTTCCAGCGGCGTCACGTCGACCCCGAATCTCGTCTTGATCGCCTGGCAGGCGGCCTGCGCGCGTGCCAGCGTCCGCGAAGACAGGCCGACCTGCGCACCCTCGCGGCTCAACATGAAAGCGGCGCGCATTCCGACCGGGCCGGTCCCGGCCAGCACGACCGCCTTCTTGCCGGCCAGCGGGGCCGAATGCGCCAGGCAGGCCACGGCGGCCGCAGCGGTCGTGTTCGATCCGTTGCTGTCGAGCATCACCGACACCCGGAAACCGGCAAAGAACTTCTTGCGCACGGCCTCCAGCAGCGCTTCGCCCGCCGCCATGTCGCTGCCGCCGATGAAGATCGCGGTGAACTTCTTGTCCTTCGGGGCGCGCGTGAAAATCGTGCCGTCGACCAGCCCGCCGACATTGCGAGGATCGACCCCGCCGTAAGCGCTCACCTGGTCGGCGCCCCCGTCGTATGCGACCACGTTGTCGAACGATGACGGCATCGGGTCGGTGTCGAACTGATACAAGAGCTTTTTCATCGCATCTCCCACGTGCAGCCCTGACCGCCCTTCCCTGCCCAACTAGACGACCAGGTTCTGCGGCTTACCCTCGGCCCAGGCGTCGATGTTGTCGATCAGCTGGTCGGCCAGAAATTGCATCGCTCCATCCGAGGCCCAGGCGACGTGCGGCGTCAGGATGAAGTTGGAGCGGCGCACATCCAGCAGCGGGTTGCCTTCGCGCGGCGGCTCCACGGTCAGCACGTCGAAGCCGGCGCCGGCGATCAGTCCTTCGTCCAGTGCCCGGATCAGGGCCCGCTCGTCGACCAGCCCGCCGCGTGCCGTGTTGATCAGCAGGGCGTTGCGCTTCATCCGCCGCAACTGCTCGAGGCCGATCATATGGCGCGTGCCCGCCGTCAGCGGCAGATGCAGCGAGATCACGTCGGAGGTCTCCAGCACCTGCTGCAGCGGCGTGAATTCCACGCCCGGCGCCTTGGGCGGCTCGTGGTCGGCGAACAGCACCTTCATCCCGAATCCGCGCGCGATGCTCGCCGTGCCCTGCCCGATCGCCCCCTCGCCGATGATTCCGATCGTTGCGCCGAACAGATCCCCGATCGGGTGCGTAAAGAAGCAGAACTGGTCCGAGCGCTGCCACTCGCCCTGCTCGACATCGTGCCGGTACGCGAGCAGGTTGCGGCGCAACGCCAGCACCATCGCGAACACGTGCTCGGGCACCGTGTGCACCGCGTAGTTGCGGATGTTGGCCAGCGCGATGCCGCGGCGGCGGCACGACTCCACCTCGATGCAGTCGTAGCCGGTGGCCGCCATCGCGATCAG
This sequence comes from Betaproteobacteria bacterium, assembly GCA_005882215.1. Taxonomy (GTDB): domain Bacteria; phylum Pseudomonadota; class Gammaproteobacteria; order Burkholderiales; family Burkholderiaceae_F; genus VBCK01. The sequence goes on from VBCK01000123.1 coordinate 18,030, forward strand.
CTTCAGCTTGGGCAGTTGCGCCAGTGTCGCGTCGCGCAGCACGACCTTGTTGATGATCGCCACTGTCGCATCCCGCAGCCGTTCGACGACCTGATCGGGAGCGGTCTTGTCGTATTCGGCATAGGCTGCGGCGCACCGTGGGCGCCGCACGTTCGCCTTGACCGACCGGCGCTCCAGGAACACGACATGCTCGCTCACGTGTGCGCGCCCTCCGTCGAGCCGGTCGAATGCGAGGCATAGATGACCTCGCTGCGCGCTACCTTCTTCTTCGCGATCTGATCGTTGGCCCGCCAGTAGCGCTGCGCAGCCCCCACTCCGCTACCCGGCTCGATACGGATGCCCACGTCCAGCATCGCCATCTCGGCGCCGCCGAGCGCGCCCACCAGCATCAGCTCGTTCAGGTCTCCGAGGTGCCCGATCCGGAATACCTTGCCGGCGACCTTGCTCAGTCCCGCCCCCAGCGCCAGGTTGTAGCGGCGGAACGCGACGTCGATCACGTCCGCGCCGTTGATCCCCTCCGGCACCATGATCGCGCTCACCGTGTCGACTGGCGCGCCGCCAGAGCCTTGGGACTCACGCACGACACGCCCAGGCCCGCCGGAAGCATCAGCCCCTTCTGCGAGCCGGTAATGCACACGTCCACGCCCCACTCGTCCATCCGGAAGTCGATGCTGGCGAGCGAGCTCACTGCATCGACGAACAGCAGTGCCGGATGCTTGGCCGCATCGATCGCCCGTCGCACCGCGGCAATGTCGCTGGTTACGCCGGTCGCCGTCTCGTTGTGGCAGGCAAGCACCGCCTTGATCTTGTGCGATTTGTCCGCCTCCAGCAGCGCCAGGTAGCGCTCCACCGGCACGCCGGTGCCCCACTCGCAGTCGAGCGCCTCGACCTCGAATCCGAGGCGCTGGCACATATCGATCCAAAGGTGACTGAATTGCCCGAAGCGGGAAGCGAGCACCTTGTCGCCCGGGCTCAGGCAGTTGGTCAGTGCGGCTTCCCAGCAGCCGGTTCCAGAGGACGGAAAGATGATCGGCGTGCCGGTGGTCGTCTTGAAGATCTTCTTCAGGCCCTTCAGGATGCCCAGCGTGAGTTCCGGAAACTTGGAAGAGCGGTGATCCTCCATTGCGACGACCATCGCGCGCTGCACCCGGTCCGGGACGTTGGTTGGACCCGGAACGAAAAGAAAATTGCGACCAGCCATCCTTATCTCCTTCCTGATAATCCTTGTGGGTGGACGATTCGCTTCGGCTGCCGTCAGCCGTACACCGGCAGTTTCGCGCACAGGCGCTGCACTTCCTGCGCCACGCGCGAGTTGATGGCTTCATCCCGCGGCGCTTCGAGCACGTCGGCGATCAGGTGCGCGACCCGGGTGGCCTCCTCGACGCCGAAGCCGCGAGTCGTCATCGCCGGCGCCCCGATCCGGATTCCCGAGGTGACGAACGGCTTCTCGGGGTCGTTCGGGATCGCGTTCTTGTTCACCGTGATGTGCGCGCGGCCCAGCACGGCCTCCGCATCCTTGCCGGTGATTTTCCTGGCGCGCAGATCCACCAGGAACAGGTGGCTCTGGGTGCCGCCCGAGACGATCCGCAGGCCGCGTTGCGTCAGCGTCGCGGCCATCGCACTGGCGTTCGCTTTCACGCGCTGCTGATACGTCTTGAACTCGGGGCTCAGCGCCTCTTTGAACGCCACCGCCTTGGCCGCGATCACGTGCATCAGCGGCCCGCCCTGGATGCCCGGAAAGATCGTCGAGTTCAGCGGCTTCTCGAACTCGGCGCCGGACAGGATGATTCCGCCGCGCGGGCCGCGTAGCGTCTTGTGCGTGGTGGAGGTGACGAAATGCGCGATGCCGACCGGGTTCGGATACTCGCCAGCCGCCACCAGCCCTGCGTAGTGGGCCATGTCGACGAACAGGTACGCCCCGACGCGATCGGCGATCGCCCGCAACCGGCGCCAGTCGATTTCGAGCGAATACGCGGAGGCGCCCGCGACGATCATCTTCGGGCGGTGTTCCTGCGCCAGGCGCTCGACCTGGTCGTAATCGATCTGCTCGGTCTCCGGGTGCAGGCCGTATTGGACGGCGCGGTACATCTTGCCGCTGAAGTTCACCGCGGCGCCGTGCGTCAGATGGCCGCCGTGCGCCAGCGACATGCCCAGGATCGTGTCGCCGGGCGACAGCATCGACATGTAGACCGCCGCATTGGCCTGCGAGCCCGAATGGGGCTGAACGTTGGCAAACTCGGCCCCGAACAGCTGCTTGGCCCTATCGATCGCGAGGCGCTCGGCCTCGTCGACGTACTCGCAGCCGCCGTAGTAGCGCTTGCCGGGATAGCCTTCCGCATACTTGTTGGTGAGCACCGTGCCTTGCGCCTGCAGCACGGCGGGACTGGCGTAGTTTTCCGAGGCGATCAGCTCGAGGTGATCTTCCTGCCGTTGCACTTCGTGCTGGATCGCGGTCCACAGCTCCGGATCGGTCTGCGCGATCAGGCGTTTCGGGTCAAACACGTCTCCTCCTCGGGCTGTTCGGGCCCATCACGTTGCGCCGCGGAGCCCTATTTTCACCGCGCAGCGTAGAAGCAGACCAAGTGCCCGAATAGTCAAAGTTTTTTGAGGCTGGTATCAAAAAACTTTATGGATTGTGAATTCCAAATAAGAAAGTCGCAACATATTTGGCTTCGGGCCATTAACCGCCAGAATGGCGCCGGTCAAGAGGAAGGGCGATGAACACAGGCGGCGAACGCGATCTGCTGATGTCATTGTTCCGGGCGGCTGTCGAGGCGGCCGATCCGATGCAGATCGTGCCGCCGCATCTGCCGGCGCCGCCGCGTGGCCGCACGCTGGTGATCGGGGCTGGAAAAGCGTCGGCCCAGATGGCTCGCGCGGTCGAGCTGAACTGGCCAGGGCCCTTGGAGGGATTGGTTGTGACCCGCTATGGCTACAAGGTCCCGACCGAGCGAATCGAGATCGTCGAAGCGGCGCACCCGGTTCCCGACCGGGCCGGGCTGGACGCGGCCACCAGGATCTTGCAACTGGTGCGCGGTCTGACTGCGGACGATCTGGTGCTATGCCTGATTTCCGGTGGTGGGTCGTCCTTGCTGCCGCTTCCGGCGAGCGGCCTGACGCTGGCGGATAAGCAACTCGTGAACCGGACCCTGCTGCGCTCGGGTGCCACGATTTCCGAGATGAATTGCGTGCGCAAGCACCTGTCGGCGATCAAGGGCGGGCGACTCGGCGCTGCGTGCGCGCCGGCGCGGGTGGTGACGCTGCTGATCTCCGACGTGCCGGGCGACGATCCGTCGGTGATTGCATCGGGTCCGACCGTACCGGATCCGACCACCTGCGCGGACGCGTTGGCGATTCTGCAGAAGTACTCGATCAGCGAGCCGGCCGCCGCGCTCGAACATCTTCGGCGCGGACAGGACGAAACGCCCAAGCCCGGCGACCCGAGGCTGGTCGGTGCGGAAGCGATCCTGATCGGTACGCCGCAGGCTTCACTGGAGGCGGCGGCCGAGCTGGCACAGGCGGCCGCAGTGACGCCGCTGATTCTGGGCGATGCCATCGAAGGCGAAGCGCGCGACGTGGCGCTGGTGCATGCGGCGATCGCGCGCCAGGTCGCTGCGCACGGGCAGCCGGCGCGCGCCCCATGTGTGCTGCTGTCGGGCGGCGAGACGACCGTGACCATTCGGGGCAAAGGGCGCGGCGGACGTAACGCCGAGTTCCTGCTGGCGCTCACGATCGCGCTGGAGGGGCACCCGCGGGTGCATGCGATCGCGTGCGACACGGACGGAATCGATGGTACCGAGGACAATGCCGGCGCGATCGCAGGGCCCGATTCGCTGCAACGCGCAGCCGCCCTGGAGCTGCGCGCCAAGGACTTTCTGGCCGACAACGACGGCTACACGTTCTTTTCCCGGCTCGGCGATCTGGTCGTCACCGGGCCGACGCTGACGAACGTGAACGACTTCCGCGCAATCCTGATCCGGTGAGGGGGACCACGGCGAGACCGAATCTCCTCTACAGCGCTTGGCTCACGCACTACCTGGGATAGTCAACAGCGAAGGGTGCCGTCAAACCTCGCTGGCCAGGAGCGGCACCAGGTCGCGAAGCCGGTGAATCGTCGGGAGCCCCTGTGGATCGACAAGCTGCCGATTGTCCTGGTTGAACCAGACTGAGAAGACGCCGACGCGGCGAGGCGCGATGACGTCCGGTTCAAGCGAATCGCCAACCATCGCCAAGTCGCGGGGGCTGGCCTGAAGGGTCGAGATGACCGTGTTCCAGAATTGCGCGGATTCCTTCCGTTCCCCAATCTCCATGAAGCAGAAGATTTCGGAGATCGGGACGTCTTCGGGCCCGTCCTCCAACATCAGCGTCCCACCCCAGTCGAAGAGGATCCACTGAAATCGGGGCTGTGCCATCGGTCCTAGGAAAACGGAACCACGCGTCAGAACTGGGTTATTCCAATGGAGCGCTCGGTCAGAGGTTCACCCACGCGACCCAGCTAGTCAGGGCAACGGTAACCACGTAGCCGGCGACGAGCCATGCTTTGGAGTGTCGACGCCATGCAGCGATGAAGCAGGACATGAATCCCGCGACGACGAAGAACTGCCAACCTTCCGTGGTGTGCATCGCCAGGTACAGAAGGAGCAGCGAGCTGGGGAAAGCCGTAGCCAAGGCAAAGGTGGATGGCCGTCTCATTTGAAACTCCCGGGGATTCTGACCCGGCGCTTCGCGATGTGAACCTCAAGCCGCGCGCGGAAACCAGACGCAATAATCCGCCGAGCGACCGTTCACGACAACGTAGCTGTCCGCAGGACTCCCAGTGAAATGAAGCGGCGTGGCCTCCTGCTGTGAGGCCTTTAAGCAATGACGGAAGTCACCGGGCCGGGGTGGGTGATTCAGTTTGCGGTGGGGCCGCGGAGTGTGACTGGGTGCGGTGGAGCGAGGTCAGCACGCCCGAGCCCCCGGCATGGCGAAGGGCGTAACGCGAGCGGAACCGCACCCAGTCACACTTCGCGGCCCCACCGCAAACTGCTCAGAACAATCCGACCACGCGCCCCTTCTCGTCGATGTCGATCGCGTGGGCGGACGGCACCTTGGGCAGCCCGGGCATCGTCATGATGTCGCCGCAGATCATCACGATGAACTCGGCCCCCGCCGCCAGCCGCACCTCGCGGATGTCGACCACGTGTCCGGAAGGCGCGCCGCGCACGGACGGATCGGTCGTAAACGAGAACTGGGTCTTCGCGACGCACACCGGATAGTGGCTGAACCCGGCCTGCTGCAGGCGCTCGATCTCGGCCTTGACCTTGCTGTCGGCCGCGATGTCCGCAGCGCCATACACCCGGGTGGCGATGGTGCGCATCTTGTCCCACAGCGATGCGCGCTCGTCGTACACGAATTTCATCTGGCTGGGCTGCTCGCTGAGCCGGACCACCTCGTGGGCCAGCTCCTCGGCGCCGAGCCCGCCCTGCGCCCAGTGGCGCGCGATGATCGCGCGGCAGCCTTTTTTCGCCACCCGCTCCGTGACCAGCGCGAGCTCGGCGTCGGTGTCGTGGCTGCGGTGATTGATCGCGACCACGCACGGCAGTCCGTAGACGTTGCGCACGTTGTCGACGTGCCGCTCCAGGTTCGCAAGCCCCCGCTCCAGCGCGGGCAGGTTCTCCTTCGACACGGCGGCCACCTCGACCCCGCCGTGAAACTTCAGCGCTCGCAGCGTCGCAACCAGCACCACCGCGGACGGCCGCAGGCCGGACTTGCGGCACTTGATGTCGATGAATTTCTCGGCCCCCAGATCGGCGCCGAAGCCGGCCTCGGTGACCACGTAATCGGCGAGTTTCATCGCGCTGCGGGTCGCCAGCACCGAATTGCACCCATGCGCGATGTTGGCGAACGGACCGCCGTGGATGAACGCCGGGTTGTTCTCGAGCGTTTGCACCAGGTTCGGCGCCAGCGCATCTTTCAGCAGCACCGTCATCGCGCCGGCTCCGTGCAGATCGCGCGCCATGATCGGGGTGCGGTCCGCGGTGTACGCGACCACGATGCGGCCGAGCCGCTCCTTCAGGTCGCGCAAGCCGGTGGCCAGGCAGAAGATCGCCATCACTTCGGAGGCGACCACGATATCGAAGCCATCCTGGCGCGGAAAGCCGTTGCCGGGGCCGCCCAGTCCGACCGTGATATCGCGCAGCGCGCGGTCGTTCATGTCGACCACGCGACGCCAGGCGATGCGCCGCACGTCGATGCCGAGGCTGTTGCCATGGTGCACGTGGTTGTCGATCAGCGCCGCCAGCAGGTTGTTGGCCGCGGCGATCGCCGCGAAGTCGCCGGTGAAGTGCAGGTTGATGTCTTCCATCGGCACCACCTGCGCATACCCTCCTCCGGCCGCGCCGCCCTTCATCCCGAATACCGGGCCCATCGACGGCTCGCGCAGGCAGATCACCGTTTTCTTGCCAAGCCGGTTCAGGGCGTCGCCCAGTCCGACGGTGGTGGTGGTCTTGCCTTCGCCGGCCGGCGTGGGCGACATCGCGGTGACCAGGATCAGCTTGCCGTCGGGGCGCGACTGAATCGTGTCCAGGTACTCCAGCGATACCTTCGCCTTGTAATGACCGTACGGCTGCAGGTGCTCCGCCGAGATACCCAGCGCCTCCTGCGCCACCTCGGCGATGCGCTTGAGCTTGCCCTGTTGTGCGATTTCGATATCACTCAGCATGTGCTCCCTCCTGACGAGCTTTCCTTGGATTTATTTTGCAACCAAGCTTCGACGGCGTCGAAGCGCAGAATGACCCGATGGCGCTGCCTCAACCGCAGGTTCAGATTATCCGGTTTCCCTCGATGGCTGGGAACAGTTCAGCTGCCAAGGATTCCGAAGATGCCGGCCGGAACAAATTCAGGAAGTTTTCGCTGGTCGCGCGTGCGATGGCTGTTATCGGCTGCGACCTCAGCTCGGCCAGCTTCTGCGCGACCGTCACCACCCGCGCCGGTTCGTTGGTCTTGCCCCGATAGGGCACGGGCGAGAGGTACGGCGAGTCGGTTTCGATCAGCAGCCGCTCGATCGGGACGTGCGGCACGATCGCCTGGAGCGCTTCCGCATTACGAAAAGTCACGATCCCCGAAAACGAGATGTAAAAGCCCAGCTCGAGCGCCTCGCGCGCAAATGCCAGCGATTCGGTAAAGCAGTGCATCACGCCGCCCGCTTCGGCCGCGCGCTCCTCCTTCAGGATCTTCAGCGTGTCTTCAGGCGCGCTCCGCGTGTGCACGACCAGCGGCTTGCCCGCTTCGCGCGCCGCACGGATGTGCACCCGGAAGCGGTCGCGCTGCCAATGCAGCGGCTCCTTAAGCCGGTAGTAATCCAGTCCGGTTTCGCCGATCGCAAGCACCTTCGGATGCGCGGCCAGTGCGACCAGCCGTTCGACCGTGGGCTCCTGCGTCTCGGTCGGGGCGCGCCGATCGAAGGGCCGCGCCCAGCGCGTCCTCGATCCGCTTGCGGGCGCCGAATCCGGAATCGTCGGCCGGAAACTGGACACCGATCCCCGGCGTCTTGGAAGCGCCGCCTCCGGACGGGCTGACCCAGACGACTCTGCCCGCGACCGGAATCTTGGTCGGATCGTCCAGCAGCGTCAGGATCAGGTACACCTCGTCGCCCAGCTGGTACTGGCGGTTGGTCGGCACGAAAATCCCGCCGTTTCTAACGAACGGCATGAAGGCCGCGTACAGCGCCGCCTTCTCCTTGATCGAGAGGGACAGCACTGCCGGCCGGCCGGCGGCCTGACCGCCGGCGCCGACCTGCGCCGCAAACACGTTCGCGCTCATGATCCGGATCTCACGTTCGGGTCCATCGCCAGCTCCGCGCCGGGAAGATTCCTGCGTCCCACGCTGACGTCGCGACGCTTACGCCCCATTAATCGACCGCACATAAGAAAGCAGGATACCCTCGATCGCCAGCTTCGCGTTCAACGGGTGGTCGGCAAAGGATCGTGCAATTCGTAGTTCCGACATCCACGAACAGGCCTGAGGGACTTGCCACTTGGCTCCAAGCTGCCGCATTGCCGGTATTTCGTCCGGATGATAACGAACAGTGCCGGCCAGGCTAAACGCTAAAAAGTCCCATCCCCAGCGTTGAAACAAAGCGACCGAACCGGCAACCGGAACGTCGCGCGGCACCGTGGCGACCACCTCCGCCGCCGCCAGCCGGGCGCCCTTGCGCAGCAAGGCGAGCAGCCGATCGCGCAACTCGGGGGCGAGTCCGCTGCGCTCGGCCTGCGCCGCCACGAGCGGGGCACCGCCGGCCTCGATCAGCCGCTGCTGCGGCTGTGCGACGCCTTGCTGCTGGAGCCAGCCAAGCGCGATGGCCGGCGCCGGCAGGCGCACCCGAAGCAGAGCGCAGCGTGAGCGCAGCGTCGGCAGCGTTTCGTCGACCCGGTGGCTGACCAGCAGGAACAGGGTTCGCGCCGGCGGCTCCTCCAGGACTTTCAGCAGCGCGTTGGACGCCGGCGTATTCATCGACTCGGCCGGCTCGATCACGATCACTCGCGCCCCGCCGCGGTGGGTGCTCAGCGTGATCCATTCCGAAAGGTCGCGGATCTGCTCGATCCGGATCCCACGGCTCGCGCGGCCCCTGGCTTCCGCCGGCGCACCGGCCGAGGCGCCTTCAGCGGGCTCCTCGCCCGGTGCCTGGCCGATGCGCGAGTCGGCCTCGGCCAGCGCCTCGGGTCGGACGATTCGAAGATCCGGGTGGTTACCGGCCGCGACCAGCGTGCACCCGGGACAACGTCCGCACGGGCTGCCGTCCTGAACGCGCCGCTCGCACAGCAGCGCCTCGGCCGTGTCCAGCGCGAGGTCCAGCTTGCCGGTGCCGGCCGCGCCGTGCAGCAGCACCGCGTGAACCTGGCGCGCCAGCAGCTGGCCGATCGCTGCGCGGGCCGCGTCGTGCCATGGGAGCGCCTTCAGGCGCGCCATGGCTTCACGCGCTCGACGATGCGTTCTAGGATTTCCGCGCTCGGGCGGGCGCCGTCGATCAGCAGAATGCGGTTCGGCTCGGCACGGGCGCGCGCGGCATAGACCTCACGCACGCGCTCGAAAAAAGCCACGTCCTCCGCCTCGAAGCGGTCCGGCGTGCGGACCCGTGCCCGGCGCATCGCCGCCTGCTTCGGATCGAGGTCGATCACGACGGTCAGGTCCGGCTGCAGCGTCGGGTGAGCCCAGGTCTCGAGGTTGGCGATCCATTCGGCGGGGATGCCGCGACCGCCCGACTGGTAGGCGTAGGACGCGTCGGTGAAGCGATCGCATAGCACCCAGTGGCCGGTGCCGAGCGCGGGAACGATCACCTCGTCGACGTGTTCGACACGTGCGGCGAACATCAGCAGCGTCTCGGTCAGCGGCGACATGGTCCGCCCGAGCAGGATGGTGCGCAGCGATTCGCCCAGCGCCGTGCCGCCGGGTTCGCGCGTTTCCAGAACATCGATACCGCTGGCGCGCAGCGCCGAGGCCGTTGCGGTCAACTGCGTGCTCTTGCCGCTTCCGTCGATGCCTTCGAACGTGATGAAGCGGCCTCGCATCGGCTCAGTCGGCGACCGGATGGCGAGACTCGGATGCAGCGGGCCTGGCTCCGGTCCGCTGAAACCGGTCGACCGCGCGCTGATGCTCGGCGAGCGTCGCTGAAAACTGGGAGGTGCCGTCGCCGCGCGCGACGAAATACAGATCGCGCGTCGTCTCCGGATTCAGTGCGGCTTCGATCGAGGCCTGACCGGGCAAGGCGATCGGGGTCGGAGGCAGCCCGGGTCGGGTGTAGGTGTTGTACGGAGTGTCCGCACCCAGGTCCTTGCGGTGCAGGCGGCCCTCGAAGCGATCGCCCAGCCCGTAGATCACCGACGGATCGGTCTGCAGCGGCATTCCCAGCCGCTGGCGATTGACGAACACGCTCGCCACGCGCCGCCGTTCGTCGGGCTGTCCGGTCTCCTTCTCGACCAGCGAGGCCATGATCAGCGCCTCGTATGGACTGCGGTACGGCAGATCCGGCAAGCGCGCGTCCCAGGCGTGCGCGACCCGCTCGGCCTGCATCCGATAGGCGCGCCGGTACAGATCCAGATCACTGGAACCGGGATCGAACAGGTAGGTGTCTGGCGCAAACAGACCCTCGGGGTCCTTCTCGGGGGCGCCGATCGCCCGCAGCAGCTCCGCATTGCCCAGTTTGGCGCTCTGGTGCTGCAACTCGGGCGTCGAATCGAACTGTTCCCGCAGGTCCCGAAACGTCACTCCTTCCGGGATCGTCAGCCGTTCCAGCAGAACGTCGCCTTGTTGGATCATCTCGACCACCGAGCGCATCGACATGCCGTTTTCGATCGCGTACCGCCCCGCGCGCAACGATCGCGTCGCCCCGCTGGCGCGGACGGCGGCAACGAATTCGAGCTCGTTCAGGTCGACGCCGGCCGCGCGGATTGCGCGCGCAATGGCCCGTGCCGACGCGCCGTTGGCGATCCGGACTTCCACCCGATCGGCGCTCATCGGAAGTGGGCGTTCGAAACCGCGCCAGAGATACACTGTGGTAGCGCCGGCTGCGGCGGCGAGCACTACCGCCAGCACGATCCATCGCGATGCGCGCAGCATGTCCCTGATCCGCATCGTTCAGTTCCATCGACCCATTGGCGGATTTTACGGTGTTCATATAATGACGACATCGGCGCCGCGTGCCCAAGGGCGCCAGAAAAGAACGGTGCAAAGCGATGCCTGAAGATCCGCGCCCCGGCCCTCGAGGAGGTGCCTGGTCGGCCCCCGTCGAGCAGCTGCGCCTGGCGCTGCGGCAACCGGTGCTGGCCGCGCTTCCCGAATTGGGAGTCGTGGCCGTGCAGGGGGCCGACGCCGCGCCGTTTCTGAACGGCCAGCTGACCGTCGATGTGACAGCGATCGACGCGCAGCGCTGGCAGCTGGGCGCGTACTGCTCCGTCAAGGGACGCGTGCTGGCGCTGTTCGAGATGTGGCGGGTCGACGATGGCTTCTGCCTGATGCTGCCGGCCGAGCAGTCCGAGCTGTTGCGCACGCGCCTGGCGCGCTTTGTGCTCAGATCCAAGGCGAAGCTGGCGGACCTCAGTGACCGATGGGCCGTGTTCGGCCTGACAGGACCCGGCATCGAAGCAGCACTGGTCGCGACGGGACTGCAATGCCCGGATGCAGCCTGGAGCTGCCGGGTACTGGACGACGGTACGCGGCTGGTACGCGTACCGCCCTCGCCCCGCACGGGAGCACGTCTGATGCTGGTGGTGCCGTCCGCAGCCAGCGAGTCATGGCGGCGCCAGCTGGGAGCCGTCGAAGAGGTTGACGCGGGCGTGTGGTGGTGGTCGAAAGTCGATGCCGGCCTGCCCGACGTGTTTACGGTCACGCAGGAGCGCTTCGTCCCGCAGATGTTGAACCTCGACGTGCTCGGTGGAGTGCATTTTCGCAAGGGCTGCTATCCGGGGCAGGAGGTGGTCGCGCGCAGCCAGTATCTGGGCAAGCTGCGCAGGCGGATGATGCGCGGCCATGCCGAGGGGGCGTCGGCGGCCGAAGACCTGTTCGGCGAGGATGGCGCGCCGGTGGGGACGGTCGTGATGGCGGCGGCATCGCCGGACGGCGGGGTCGACCTGCTGTTCGAGTGTCCGACCGAGTTGGCCGGCGCCGTGCAGCTACGGATCGGCGCAGCTCAATCGTCCCGCGTGAGCCCGCGCGAGCTGCCTTACCCGATGATCAATCCGACCGCCTGACCGGTAGGGTCGCTCAACGATGCCACAGCGGCGATACTTACGAAAATACGCGGACTGCCTTTCGGGGCGGAACGCCCGACCACGATGTGCCTGATCCTGTTCGCGTGGCAGACTCACTCGGAGTATCCGCTGATCATCGCGGCCAACCGGGATGAGTTCTACGCTCGCCGTACCCGAGCGGCCTCCTGGTGGGGCCAGGCGGTTTCGCTGCTGGCAGGGCGCGACGAGGAAGCCGGCGGGACCTGGCTCGGCATCAATCGGCGCGGTCGATTTGCGGTGGTCACGAACGTGCGGGCTCCGAACGAGCGCAATCCGCATGCCACTTCGCGCGGGCTGCTCGTGCTGTCGGCGCTCCAGACTTCGCAACCGATGCGCGAGTGGATCGACGACTGCCTGTCGCGCGCGCATACGTTCAACGGGTTCAACCTGATCGTGGCCGAGCCGGTCGCCCTTGGATCGCGCGGCGCCGGCGCCGAGCTGGCGTACATCAGCAATCGGGTCGGCGACCCCGTGCGCCGCTTGCAGCCGGGAATCTACGGCCTTTCGAATGCATCCCTGGACACCCCGTGGCCGAAGGTCACGCGCGCTGTGAGCGCCTTTGCCTGTCAGATCGCGCAGCGTGTCAGCCCCGACAGCCTGCTGCGGCTGATGGCGGACCGTGAAGTCGCCGGGGAGCTCGAGCTGCCGTCGACCGGTATTCCTCGCGACTGGGAACGGGCGCTATCGGCAATTCAGATTCGCGCCAACGGGTACGGCACGCGGGCCACCACGATCTTGACGGTCCGGCGCGACGGGCTGGTTGGCTTCGTCGAGCGCTCGTTCGACGCGGCGAACCCGGATGATCATTCCGACCGTCGCTACGAGTTCATGATCGATGGTGTAACGCCCAGCGCGGCCGGATTCGGCGACCGCACCAAGGGCCAGCACCGCTGACTCGCAGTCCCGGGCCCGCTGTATTCGGGCTCAGGGCGGGCGGCTTCGACGCCCGCGCGCCCTGGCCCCTAGAGCGATGCTCGCATCGTGACGTGCGCGATGCCGGCGTCGTCGAACTGCGGGCCGACCGTGATGAAGCCGAACCGCTGATAGAAGCGCTCGGCGTGCACCTGCGCGAAGAGCTCGACCTGCCGGTGGCCCCGTTGCCGAGCAGCCTCCATCAGACTCAGCAGCAGGGCTGCACCGACTCGCTGCCCGCGCGCTTCGCGCGTCACCGCGATCCGCCCGATGTGCCCGTCCGGCAGCAAGCGTCCCGTTCCCAACGCGGCACCCGCAGGTCGCGACGCCAGCGCATGAACGCTGACCGGATCCATCGAGTCGAATTCCAGTTCGAGCGGAACGCGCTGCTCCGCGACAAACACCTCCAAACGGATGCGTCGCGCCTCCTCTCCAAGCTCGTCCCACGAGCCCAGCCGGACCTGAAAATTCCCCGCGGCCGCCACCCTCAGCCCCGGCCCCTGTCCCACTAGCGTGGGAGAGGGGAGCTCAACGCTCGCAGGCTCCCCTCTGCCGCTGGCGGGGTCGGGGATGAGGGTTTCAATGCGCTCCCTTCTTTGCATCGCCCGCAACCACCACCGTCATCTTCGACAGATCGAGGTACTTGTGCACGACCGAAAGCAGCTGTTCGGCCGTGACCGCATCCACGCGGGCCTCGAACTGCCGGCTGAATTCGTACGTCCGGTCCAGATCGAGATTGCCGACCCAACCGGCCGCCAGCGCGCCGTCCTCGGAGCGACCGAGCACACGCTCTTGCCGATAGCCTTGTTTTGCCTGCTGGATCTCCTCGTCGGTGAAGCCGTCGCGCAGCACGCGCTCCAGCTCTTCCCTGACCTCCTGCTCGACCCGGTTCACGTTCTGCGGGGCTGCGATCGCACCGACTCCCCAGGAGGCGGCCCGGTCGCGGCCGTTCACCACCAATCCGGCCCCGATGCCGTAAGACAGTCCGTCCTTCTGCCGGATCCGGTCGACCAGGCGGTTGTGCAGGCCGGAGCCGCCCCCGATGATGCGCGTAGCCAGAGCAAGAGCGGGCGCGTCCGGGTCGTCGTCGCGTAGATCCAGGCCGATCCGCGCCCGGTAGACCGCGTTCTCCTTGTCGGTGGTATCGATGAAAATCCGCGTTGCCGGCACGTCCACCACGTCGTTCAGCAGGCGTTGATACGGCGCTTTCGATTTCCAGGAGGCGAACCGCTCCGTCACCAGCGGCTCGACCTGATCCGGGTCGAAGTCGCCCACCAGCGCGATCTCGCCGCGCGCCGTGCCCCAGAATCGATCGAAGAAACCCTCGCCGGAAAGCTCGCCTCCTGCAGAACGGACTCGACCAGTTTCAAGGCGTCTGCGACCGTCGCGCGGCTCGCCTGGAAGTTCATCAGGTCACCGGTGACTTTCAGGCGGGTGAGCTCGTCATCGATCTGCTGGCGGGTCATATTCGCCGTACCGCGCCCGAGCATGGCCCGTGTCAGCTCGGCAGCGATCACCTGCCCGTTCAGTGTTTTCAAGTCGCCGAAGCGGAACGCCATCGACACGTTGACGGTTCCGCCCTTGGTCTTCTTCGGCAGCAGCGCGATCTTCAGATCGCCTGCGTGCACCAGGCGGGTCCGCGCGTCGATGTTCTGCGGGCTCGGATCGAATCGCTCGCCCGCCTCGGTGGCCGCGCGCGGCGTGAAATCCTTCAGCATCTGATCCACCGCCAGCGGCGCCGGGATCTCGGCGCGCTGCGGCGCGTCCTCCGGCAGGAAGATGCCGACCGTGCGGTTGTCGCGGCGCAGGTAGCGCTGCGAGGCCGCCGCCACTTGGGGCGCGTCGACGCGCTCGGTGGCGTCGCGAAACAGGAAGAACAGCCGCCAGTCGCCCTGGGCGATGTAGTCCGACAGCACGACACCGAAGCCCTGCGGATCGGCCAGCGCGCGCTCGGCCTCGGTTTCCTCGGACCGGCGCATCCGATCCATCTCGGCCTGGGTCGGCGCGGTCTGCCCCAGAGAATGCTCGACCACGTCGATCAGCCGGTCGCGCGCGCGCTCGACCGAGTCGCCCGGCTTCACGATGGCGCCGAAGATAATCACGCCTGGATCGTGCAGGAACATCGGTTCGGCGAACACCTGCGCCGCCAGGCCGGTCTCGACCAGCTCGTGGTGCAGCCGCCCGCTGGGCGTCTCGCCCAGGATGTCGGACAAGGCGGACAGTGCCGCCGCATCGGCGCTGCGGCCCGCCGGAATGTGATAGCCGACCAGCACGATCTGCGAGTCGCCCTTGCGGCGCACAGTGACGCTGTGCTCGCCATCCTGCGTCGACTCGACCGTCCATTGCGGCGGCAGCGTGCGCTTGGGACGCGGAATGCGGCCGAACGTATCCGCCACCAGCCGTAGCGTACGGTCGACGTCGAAATGCCCGGCGATGACCAACACCGCGTTGTCGGGCTGGTAGTAGATCCGGTAAAACGCCCTCAGGTTCTCGATGCGGACGTTTTCGATGTCGCTGCGGGCCCCGATCGTTTCCTTGCCGTACGCATGCCACTGGAACATGGCCGACAGCAGCCGCTTGAACAGCACGTCGATCGGGTCGTTCTCGCCTTTTTCATACTCGTTGCGCACCACCGTCATCTCGGAATCGAGATCCTTGCGGGCGATGAAGGAGTTCGTCATCGCGTCGGCCTCGCGGCGCAAGGCCCAGCTCAGGTTGTCGTCGCTCGCCTGGAACGTCGAGAAATAGTTGGTCCGGTCGTAGCCGGTCGATCCGTTGTTCCGAAAACCGCGCGCAGCGAATTCGCGGTCCGGCTTGGGAAAGTGGGTCGAGCCCTTGAACATCAGGTGCTCCAGCAGGTGCGCCATCCCGGTCTCGCCGTAGCTTTCCATCCGCGATCCGACCAGGTACGTGACGTTCACGGTGACGGTCGGCTTGGACAGATCGGGATACAGCAGAACGCGCAGGCCGTTGGCCAGGTGGTATTCGGTGATGCCTTCAACCGAGGCGGTCTGATTGACGCCGGCCGGCGGCGCCGCCCAGGCGGCAACGGCCAGCTGCAGCCCGAGCACTGTCAGGCCTGCCCACAGCTTCACGGAACGGATCGTTCGCATTGGAGTCGGTCGTGTCGGGGCTCGCCAGGCGAGCGCCGCAGGTGTTTTCGAAGGCGCGATTGTGCCGCATCAGGCACCGGGCCACCGGTGCTCGCGAAAGCGCTCGCGCAGCTGTCCCTTCAGCATCTTACCGGTGGCACCGAGCGGGATCGCGTCGACGAACACAACGTCGTCCGGAACCTGCCAGCGGGCGACTTTGTCTGCAAAATGCGCCAGCACCTGCTCGCGAGTGACGGTCTGACCGCTCTTGCATACGATCACCAGCAGCGGACGCTCACCCCACTTCGGGTGGGCCACTGCGATGCAGGCCGCGTTTGCGACGCCCGGATGCGACAGCGCGATGCACTCCAGCTCGATCGAGCTGATCCATTCGCCGCCCGACTTGATGACATCCTTGCTGCGGTCGGTGATTCGCATGAAGCCTTCCTGATCGATGTTGGCCACGTCACCGGTTGAGAACCAGCCACCCCGCAGCGCCGATCCGCCCTGGAAGTACTCGCTGGCGACCCAGGGGCCGCGCACCATCAGGTCTCCGCTGCTGTTACCGTCCCACGGCAGCTCCTGGCCCTGCTCGTCCACGACCTTCATGTCGACCGGGTACAGCACGCGACCCTGCCGGCTCCGGATCGCCAGCTGCTCGGTTGGCGTCAAGTTCAGTTGACTCGCCTTTAGCGAACAGACCGTGCCCAGCGGGCTCATCTCGGTCATGCCCCAGGCGTGCAGCACCTGCACGCCACGGTCCTGCAGCCTCTGCAACATCGACGGCGCGCACGCCGCCCCGCCGATCACCATGCGCTTCAACGTGGACAGCTTCAGTCCGTTCGCCTCCAGGTGCGCCACCAGCCCCTGCCACACGGTGGGCACGCCGGCCGACATCGTGACGCCCTCGGCCTCGAACAGCTCGTACAACGACGGCCCGTCCAGGCGCGCTCCGGGCAGCACCAGCCTGGCTCCGACCATCGGCGCCGCGTACGGCAGGCCCCAGGCATTGACATGGAACATCGGCACCACCGGCAGCACCGTGTCGCGCGAGGAGAGGTTGAATGCGTCCGGCAAGGCACAGGCGAGCGAGTGCAGCACCGTGGATCGATGGCTGTACAGGACGCCCTTCGGGTCTCCCGTCGTGCCGGAGGTGTAGCACATCGAGGAGGCGGTGGTTTCGTCCAGCGCGGGCCATTCGAAGGCGTCAGTACTTGCTTCCAGCAGCTCTTCGTAGCACAGCGCCGGTTCGGGTCCGGCATCGGCCATCCGGTCGCGATCCGTCATGGCGACGAAATGGCGCACCTGCGGGGCGGCGCGGCGAACCGCCTGTGCCAGCGGGCCGAAACACGAATCGAAGAACAGGACCTTGTCCCCCGCGTGGCGCGCAATCCACCCGATCTGCTCAGGGTGCAGCCGCGGATTGATCGTGTGCAGGACCGCACCGGAGCCTGACACGGCAAAGTACAGCTCGAGGTGGCGGTATCCGTTCCAGGCGAGCGTGGCGACGCGATCGCCCGGGCCGATTCCGAGCGTAGCGAGCGCGTTGGCCAGTTGCCGCGCGCGACGATGCAGCTCGCGGTAGGTCGTGCGGTGAAGATCGCCCTCGACGCGGCGCGAGACGATCTCGACCGAACCGTGATGCCGATCCGCGTGCTGGATCAGCGTCGCGATGTTCAACGGCATCGACATCATCAGACTCTGAATCATCGTCCCTCTCCTGCGGCCGATCCGGGCGCGAAAAATCGCTTACCGTGTGAAACCTTGATCAGGTTCACTCGCTAGAATGCGCCTCGGTGAGGTTTCGGCCTTGAGCGAACCAACACCGGGATGGACCCGCGGCGGTTGCGAACCGCATCGGTCCCTTGTCTTTCGCGAGAACCGAACTTGAAGATTTTGCTTGATCTGCTGCCGGTCGTCGTCTTTTTTGTCGCGTTCCGGCTGGCCAAGGCCGCTCCGCAGCTGGCGCATGCCTGGGCCGCTGCGGTTCTGGGTTCGGTGCCGGCGGCCGCGAGCGCGGCCTCCGACATCGTGCCGGTGATCGTCGCGACGGCGTGTGCGATCGTGGCCACCTTGATCCAGGTAAGCTGGCTGCTGTTGCGACGCGCCACGGTGACCGCGTCGGTCTGGCTCAGCGCCGCGCTGATCGTGGTGTTCGGAGGATTGACGGTCTGGCTGCACAACGAGTGGTTTATCAAGTGGAAGCCGACGTTACTGTATTGGGCATTTGCTGCGGTGCTCGCATGCGGTCAATGGATCTGGAAACGCAACCTGCTCGGCGTGCTGTTTTCCAGTGAACTGCAGCTGCCGCAGGCTGCCTGGGACCGGCTGTTGATCGCCTGGGCCGCCTTCTTTCTCGTGCTCGGCTGCATGAACCTGGTGGTCGCCTATCAATTCAGTACCGAGGCCTGGGTCAACTTCAAGACCTTCGGCCTGCTGGGGCTGACATTCGCCTATTCGGTTTCGACCGGCATCTACGTGGCTCGACACTTGAAGGCGCCGAGCAATGGCTGAAGCCATGATCGATCGGATACGCAGCCTGCTGGCTCCTCTGCAGCCGCTCGAGCTGCAGATCGAAGACGAAAGCGATCGTCACGCCGGCCATCCCGGCGCGCGCGACGGCGGTGGCCACTACAGGCTGCGCGTTGTCAGTCCCCGTTTTCGGGACCTGGCCCCGTTGCAGCGCCACCGCATGGTGTATGATTGTCTGGATAGTCTGATCCCGCGGCAAATCCATGCGCTGGCGATGACCTTGCTGAGCCCCGAGGAGGCGGCTGCGGCAGGATTCCACCCACCCTCTCGAGAGTAATCCCAGATGTCCCGATTCCTTCTTTTCTTCGTCGTGTCATTGGCGACCGGATCCGTCGTGTCACTGGCGGCCGGACCCGCGCTAGCGCAGAACAAGGCGGAGAACAACGTCGCCATGGTCAACGACAAGGCGATCAGCAAGGCGACGGTCGATCAGTTCATTCAACAACTCGGTCAGCCCGATACGCCCGAACTGCGCGACCGGATCAAGGAACAGTTGATCGAGCGCGAAGTCTTCCTGCAGGAGGCGACGAAGCGCGGAATACCGGAGCGCCCCGACGTCAAATTCCAACTCGACTTCGTGCGCAAGACGGCGATCATTCAGAACCTGTTCCGGGACGAGGCGAAGAAGCACCCGGTCACCGACCAGCAGGTGCAGACCGAGTACGACAAGCAGAAAGCAACGCAGGGCGACAAGGAGTATCACGCGCGTCATATCCTGGTCGAGAAGGAAGATGAGGCGAAGGACGTCATTGAGCAGCTGAAAAAGGGCGCCAAGTTCGAAGATCTGGCGAAAAAATCGAAGGATCCCGGTTCGGGAAGCCGGGGCGGGGATCTGGGCTGGGCGGCGCCGAGCGCCTATGTGAAGGGCTTCTCCGACGCGATGGTGAAGCTCGACAAGGGCAAATACACCGAGACGCCGGTCCAGACGCAGTTCGGATACCACGTGATCCTGCTGGAGGATGTTCGCAGCACGCAGTTCCCGGGGCTCGACCAGGTCAAAGGGCAGATCACCGAATCGATCCAGAATAAGCAGGCCCAGGCCTTTGCGGACGACCTGAAGAAGAAGGCGAAGATCCAGTAAGTAATCGGTCGCTGCGAATTGGCACAGGGGGCGCTTGGGCGCCCCCTGTCGCATCTGGAAGCATCCCCGCGGTGTCCGCGCCGACGATCAGTCCAGCGTCAGCGGCAGCGATCGGCGCCGCGCGCCGGTCAGCGCGAACAGCGCGTTGGCCACCGCCGGTGCGATCGGCGGCGTACCCGGCTCGCCCACCCCCGCAGGAGCGCGTTCGCTCGGCACCAGGTAGGTCTCGACGATCGGGGCCTGGTCCATCCGCAGCAGCGGATACTGCGGAAAGTTCTGCTGCTCGACGCGGCCCGCGCGGATCGTGATCCGCTCGCGAAGCGCGGCGCTGAGCCCGAAGTTCACGGCCCCTTCGATCTGCTGCTCGACAATGCGCGGGTTGACCGCGATTCCGCAGTCGACCGCGCACACCACGCGGTGAACGCGCGGCTGCCCGTCCTGCATCGACACCTCGGCCACCTGGGCCACGATCGAACCGAACGACTCGTGCAGCGCCAGGCCGCGGGCGCGCCCCGGAGCCAGCGGACCGCCCCAGTCGCCTCTCTGCGCGGCCACCTCCAGCACTGCGCGGTGAAGAGGGTGATGCTGCAAAAGAGCGAGCCGGAACTGCAAAGGGTCGGTTGCGGTCGCATGCGCCAGCTCGTCGATGAACGATTCGGTGAAAAACGCGTTGTGCGAATGACCTACCGAGCGCCAGTTTCCGATCGGCACCGCGGAGGCGACCTTGACGTGGCTGCAGTGTCGCAGCTCGAACTCGTAGGCCTGATCGAAGTGGCCCTCGGCGGTCGTCGCATCCGGCGTTTCGAAGGTCATAAACGGAAAGGCTCGTCGCAAAAATTGGGGGCCGATCGCATCGGATGCGGTGCGGCTGACCCAGGCGAGCACACGGCCGGAGGCGTCGATCGCGGCCTGGAAACGAGCCACTGCGGCGGGCCGATAGAAGTCGTGGCCAAAATCCTCCTCTCGCGACCACAGGACCTGCACCGGCACCGGCCCCAGCTGCATGGCCAAGCGGATCGCGGGCACCAGAAAGTCGCTTTCCAGCCTTCGTCCGAAGCCGCCGCCGAGCTGTGTGACGGTCAGATCGATGCGGTCCAGGGCCACACCGCTGGCCCGCGCAGCGACCCTGCGCGCAACGCTGGCGACCTGCGTCGGCGCCCACAGCTTCAGCCGCCCGTCGATCCACTGCGCAGTGCAATTCATCGGCTCCAGCGTCGCATGCGCGAGCCAAGGCGCTTCGTACTGCGCCTGCACGACGCGGTGGGCCGATCGCAGCGCACCGATCGCATCGCCCTGCGCGTAGAACACCCAGCCGTCCGGTGCATCGAGCGCCTGGCGCATCTCGCGCACCAGGCGTTCGCTGTCCGCTGGATCGCCGATGCCGCCGTCCCACTCGATCCGGATGGCGGACAGCGCCTGCTGGGCCTCCCAGTGGCTGCGTGCAACGACAGAGACCCCCGGCGCGCAACCGCTTATGCCTTCGTAAGGAATGACGCGGATCACGCCGGCCATCTGTTCGGCTTCGCGCGGATCGAACGATCGAAGCCTGCCACCGAACTGCGGGCAGCCGCGGACCGCCGCATGGAGCATTCCGGGCAGGCGGACGTCGATCCCGTACGTCGCGCGCCCAGCGACCTTGTCGGCGCTATCGACGCGCGGGATCGGACGGCCGATCAGGCGGAACTGGGCCGGCTGCTTCAGCTCGATGCGCGCCGGCGGTGCCAGGCGGGCGGCCTGTGCCGCCAGCTCGCCGTAGCCGAGCACGCGCCCCGTCGCGTCGACCACCGTCCCATCGCGCGCCGAGCAGGCCGATGCCGGCACGTGCCAGCGGCGCGCGGCCGCCTCGATCAGCATCTGGCGGGCCGCCGCGCCGGCCTGTCGCATCGGGATCCACGCATCGCGCACGCTGCTGCTGCCGCCGGTGATCTGCAGACCCAGATCCCGGGCGATCTTGGAGACGAACCATTCGGCAATCCGCGCGCCGGGTGCGCCGGCCCGATCCGGGTGAAACGGAAGTGACTCGAGCATGACCGCGACGTTCGCGTAGATTGCATCGTCGCCGGTCGGCACGGCCTGTACCTGTGCCAGTGGCGCTTCCAGCTCTTCGGCCACCAGCATCGGCAGCGCGGTCAGAACGCCCTGCCCCATTTCGCTGCGCGGAACCGCAATCGCGATCGTGCCGTCGGCTGCGATCCGAACCCACCCGTTCAAGGCGACAGGCGGCCAGAGCGAGGGCGATCCGAGCCGGCCTGCCGGGGGCGCAAGCGCCCAGCCGACGATCAGCGCGCCGGAAGCACCCAGACCAGAGAGCAGAAACGTGCGGCGTTTCAAACCGATTCTCCCCTACAATCCGGACCAACCGTTGCCGCGTCGGCCGGTGCGGGAAACAAAACGATAACGGGAGATTCCGATGACTCTATCGCTGGTCCGCCGCGCGGCTGTCGGCCTTGCAGTTGGGCTGCTTGCAACGAGCGGCTTTGCCGCCAACGTGCTTTCGCTGAAGGAAAAGGTGGAGCTTACGGCACCGCCACAAAAGGTCTGGGAGCTGATCAAGGATTTCGACGGATGGCAGAACTGGCATCCGGCGGTGGCCAGCACCGAGATCACGTCCGGCAAGGGCAACACGCATGGAACCGTGCGCGTGCTGACGACCAAGGATGGCGCCAGGATCACCGAACGGCTGGATCGTTATCAGCCCAAGATCTTCTCGTACACGTACCGGATCACGGACAGCCCGCTGCCGGTCGCGGACTATGTCTCGACGCTCCAGGTGAAGGCCACCAAGTCAGGATCGGTCGTGACCTGGAGCTCGCATTTCAAGGCCAAGGAAGGCACCCCGGACGCCGATGCCCTCAAGACGATGCGCGATATCTACACCGCCGGGCTGAACAGCCTGAGAGATAAAGTTAAGTAAGAAAGATCGCGCAGGACCCTCAGCCCCGGACCCTCTCCCTAAGGGAGAGGGCAGGCTGCTCGTCCTTCGTCGAGGAGAGACCACCGGCCTCGCCCTAGCGGGCGTCACTCGAGTTCCTCGTACAGCGCGAGCGTCAGGAACTCCGGGAACTGTTCGCTGGTCGACATCGCCTCGAAGATCCTGGCCGCCCGCTCGTAATTGCCCGATTCTCCTTCGACCTCGCCCTTCACCTTCGCGAGTTCTTCGGGGATCAAGGCGCGCACCAGATCCACGGTTACTTTGCGGCCGTCCTGCAGACGCCCCTTGGGCGAGCGTATCCACTGCCAGACCTGCGAGCGCGAGATCTCGGCCGTGGCCGCATCTTCCATCAGGTCGTGGATCGGCACGCACCCGTTGCCGCCGAGCCAGGAGCCGAGGTAATGGATGCCCACGTTGATGTTCATCCGTAGCCCGGCCTCGGTGATCGGCGCCTCGGGCTCGAAACGCAGCAGATCGGCCGCGCGGGCCTGGACGTCTTCGCGCTGCTTGCCGATCTGGTTCGGACGATTGTCCAGCACGCGCGTGAATTCGAGCATTGCGACCTGCACCAGGCCGGGGTGCGCTACCCAGCTGCCGTCATACCCATCACCCGCTTCGCGCGCCTTGTCGGCGCGTACGCCCGCCAACGCCCGCTCGTTGGCGACCGGGTCCCTCTTGATCGGAATCAGCGCGCTCATTCCGCCGATCGCCGGCGCGCCGCGCCGGTGGCAGGTCTTCAGCAGCAGCAGCGAGTAAGCGCGCATGAAGGGGGCCGTCATCGTGACCAGTGCGCGGTCGGCCAGGCAGAACTGGCTGTCGCTGCGGAATTTCTTGATGCACGAAAAGATGTAATCCCACCGGCCGGCATTCAGCCCGGCCGAGTGGTCACGCAACTCATACAGGATCTCGTCCATTTCGAAGGCGGCCAGCAGCGTCTCGATCAGCACCGTCGCCTTGATCGTTCCGTGCGCGATGCCCAGCTCGCGCTGCGCCAGCACGAAGATGTCGTTCCACAGGCGCGCTTCCTGATGGGATTCCAGCTTCGGCAGGTACAGGAACGGCCCCTGCCCGCGCTCGGCCAGCTCGCGGCCGTTGTGGTAAATGAACAAGGCGAAATCGAACAGGCCGCCGGAGACGCGTTCACCATCGACCCGCACGTGCTTCTCATCCAGATGCCACCCCCGCGGCCTGACCAGCAGCGCCGCGATCTTGTCGTTCAGCCGGTAGATGCGACCGTCGGGCGAGGAAAACGAGATCCGGCGGCGGATCGCGTCGAGCAGGTTCACCTGGCCCTGGATCTGGTTGTCCCAATTGGGCGTGTTGCTGTCCTCGAAATCCGCCATGTAGGCGTCGGCACCGGAGTTCAGCGCGTTGATGATCATCTTGCGCTCGACCGGACCCGTGATCTCGACGCGGCGGCATTCGAGCGCGGGCGGAAGCGGGGCGATCTGCCAGCTGCTCTCTCGTACCGAGCGCGTCGCCGGCAGGAAGTCGGGCCGCTGGCCGCGGTCGATCTGCCCGGCCCGTTCGGCTCGCGCCGCCAGCAGCTGACGGCGGCGCGGTTCGAATTCGCGGTGCAGCCTGGCCAGGAACTGCAGCGCAGCCGGCGTCAGAATCGCGTCGAAGCCCGGCTTGATCAACGCCTGGACGACGACGGCCGAAGGGACACTCATGACTTGCCTCCGCTGTGCAACCGAAGTGCGAAATCGACGGCGTCGCTCAGCGAGCGTCCGATTCCGTCAGGCTGGCCGTCCAGCCGCTCGATCGGTGCCGAAGAACGGTTGACCCAGAAGCTGCGATAGCCGTACCACTTGGCCCCGATCGCATCCCAGCCGTTGCTGCTGATCAGCAGCAGCTCCGCAGCCGGATGACCCAGCGTCAGCGGGCCCAGCTCGTACACCGCCGGAGCCGTCTTGTAAGCGCGCGCCTGGTCGGCGGACAGCAGCACGTCGAAGTAGTCGTCCAATCCGGCCCCGTGCAGCGCATCCTCCATCTGGCCCGGGTCACCGTTGGTCAGCACCCCGACCGTAAGGTCGGCCGCCAGCAAGCGTTGCAGCGCGGGAACCGCGTCGGCAAACGGCGTGAGCTGGGTGAACTCGTGCATCAGCAAGCCCCGCCCCGCCGAATCCAGCGGAAGATGCAGCGCGTCGCACGCGTACTGCAGAGCGTCTTCGACCACCTGGGTGAACGGAACGTAACGGCTCGACATCGTGCGCAGGCGGGTGTACTCGAGCTGCTTGTCGCGCCACAGTTGCGACAGCGCCGAGCCTCGGCCCGGGAACAGCTGGTCGGCGCGGCCGGCAACCGAATGCACGTCAAGCAGGGTTCCGTAAAGATCGAACAGAACCGCGCTCAATGCCTTCCCCATGATTCGCCTCCCTTGGCCGTTTTGCGCCCGCGCTTTGCACCCGGTCCGTACCGCGGTCAGTATATTGGAGCGACCGTCCCTTCCAGTGCGGCCTCGTTGATTTAGGCGGCGAACCGATCCAGGTCCAAGGTCGATCGCCGGCCCAGCGCGGCGCCGTTCTCGGCCAGCCACGATTCGGCCCGACTCCGCCCCTCTCCCTTCAGTCGCTGCAGAAACGGCAGACTGGTATTCAGTGTCTTTTCGATTTCCAGCTGATTGACCTTCTCGTCGGTTTCGATCATGTGCAGGTTCAGTTCGAGCAGCCGCTGTTCCAGCCTTCCGCGGATCAGCGCGGGGGGCCTGGCTGCGCGCAGGCTCAGCGCGAGGTCGCGCATCTCGGTCAGGAAGGTCGTGTTGAAATGGATCTCGGTCAGGCGCGAGCGGATCGCGTCAGCGCTGGTCGGTGTCGCCGGCCGCCACAGGGGAAGCAGCAGCACGATCACCAGGTCTCGACTCTTGCAACTGTTCACCAGCGGATGCAGTGGCGGGTTGCCGGTGTAGCCGCCGGCCCAGTAGGCCTCGCCGTCGACCAGAACCGCCTGATTCAGGGCGGGCAGGCAGGCCGAGGCTAGAAGATGTTCGGCCGCCAGTTCGCGCTCGCGGAAGATGCGCAGCGCACCCGTTTTCACCTGTGTGGCCCCCACGAACAGGCGCACCGGGCTGGCGCGGCGAATCAAGTCGAAATCGAACAGCCGTTCGATGATCGAGCGCAGCGGATTGATATCGAACGGATTGAGCTGATACGGCGAGAAGAAACGGGTCAGTCCGAGCAGGAATTTCGAGGGCGTCGCAATCAGGCCGGTGGACGCCGATGGCTCGCTGGCCAGCGTGGCCTGCACCGGGTACGACGCCGCTCCGACCGCGGTCCAGAGCGCTTCGAGCTTCTGCCTTGCGCCCTCGGGGCCGCCTTCGGCCAGCCCGTGTGCCAGCGCGAGCGCGTTCATCGCGCCGGCGCTGGAACCGCTGATGGCCTCGTAGCTCAGGTGCGGTACCTCGAGCAGGCGATCCAGCACGCCCCAGGTGAATGCACCCAGGGCGCCGCCGCCCTGCAGGGCGAGGTTGATGGTGTGCTGACGCAAGGAGGAGCCGACCGGTCGGCAGATGCCGGATTGGGGGTTCGCGCAAACTCGGGATAAAAAGAAGCCGCCATAAGGCGGCTTCAAACTCTTCGTATTCTATCTTTCTGTTTGTTCTGGAGGCGTCCCCAGGTACCTCGCCCCGCCCGTCTCCCTCCGGCGCTCACGCGCAATTTTTGAAGCGCGGCGCAGCATAGGGCGGCGCTGCGCGCTTCACAAGTCGC
Organism: Betaproteobacteria bacterium; assembly: GCA_005882215.1. Classification (GTDB taxonomy): domain Bacteria; phylum Pseudomonadota; class Gammaproteobacteria; order Burkholderiales; family Burkholderiaceae_F; genus VBCK01. The sequence goes on from VBCK01000123.1 coordinate 44,051, forward strand.
GTTGCAAACGCACGTTGCTTTCGCACAACGGGCCGGCAAGACGCTTGCTCAGGCAGCTTTTCGGTCGTCATCGCCAGCGAAGAATTGTTCGTCCTCGGTCGAGCCCGACAGTGCGGTCGTGGAGGACTCGCCGCGGTGAATGGTCTGGGTGACTACATCAAAATAACCGGTTCCCACTTCGCGCTGATGTTTGACGGCAGTGAAGCCTTGCTCGGCCGCGGCGAATTCGGCCTCCTGCAGTTCCACGAATGCACTCATCTGGCTGTGCGCATATCCATACGCCAGTTTGAACATCGAGTAGTTCAGGCTATGGAAGCCGGCCAGCGTGATGAACTGGTACTTGTAGCCCATCGCTTCGAGCTCGTGCTGGAAGCGCGAGATCGACCCATCGTCCAGATTTTTCTTCCAGTTGAATGAGGGGGAGCAGTTGTAGGCCAGCATTTTGCCGGGAAACTGCCGGTGGATCGCCTCCGCGTACTCCTTGGCAAAGGCCAGATCCGGCTTGCCCGTCTCGCACCAGAGCAGGTCCACGTACGGCGCGTAGGCCAATCCGCGCGACACCGCCTGCGCGATACCGGCCTTGGTCCGATAGAAGCCCTCGACGGTGCGCTCGCCGGTCAGGAACGGGCGGTCGTTCTCGTCTACGTCGGACGTCAGGAGGTCGGCGGCCTCCGCATCCGTGCGAGCGAGCAGAACGGTCGGCACTCCCAGCACGTCGGCTGCAAGCCGCGCAGCCGTGAGCTTTTCAATCGCTTCGCGGGTTGGCACCAGCACCTTGCCGCCCATATGCCCGCACTTCTTGGCGGACGCCAGCTGGTCCTCGAAATGCACGCCGGCCGAGCCCGCCGCGATGAGCGACTTGGTCAGCTCGAATGCGTTCAACACGCCTCCGAATCCGGCTTCCGCGTCGGCAACGATCGGCGCGAAGTAATCGATGTAGCCGGGATCGTCGGGATTTTTACCCTCCATCCACTGGAACTGGTCGCAGCGAGCCAAGCCGCGCAGACGAATTACGTCGTCCGCGGTGTAGCCTCTGCGTATGCCCTTCCAGCGCGCGTTGTCGGTCCAATCGTTCTGCAGGCGCTGGGCTTCTTGCTTGCGAGCAGTCATCAGATCTCCCCTGGGTCGTTACTGGTGTGTCCGATCGATGAATGCATCGTAGGGTGCTCGAAGCAGCGCAGCAAGTCTCATATCATATAGAAGACACACAATTAAACTTAACTAACTCAACATGTTATGAACTTGGTTCCACATTGGAAAATTGTTTTGGTGACTTTGAAATGCAAACTGTTGCTGCGCAGCAGGGACGTTTCGTATCGCAAAACGCGCTTCGCGGACTGAAACAGCCGCGGTTTGCAGCGGAGCGAAACAGGCCCGCGTCGAGCAAGCGCCCGAACAGAAGCGGCGTCAACGCCATGCCGGCGGCGTTTCATCGATCGGCGCTGCGCGATGCACCGAAAACGCGATCGGGCCGGCGGATGGGATAATAGCGATTGCAAATCACCGTAACTCGTATGCGCCGTAATCGTTTCATCTCGCGCGCCCGCCATCAGGCGGATGCGGACACGCTGGCCAAACTGGCGCGCCGCCTGTCGGAATCCGGCAGCCGGATCGAGGACCGGCTGTGGGAGCGACGCCTGGTCGAGCTGGTCAACGACCGGCTGGCGCGCGGTTTTGGCGATGCGATCGAGGCCGCGCTCGAAGAACTCGGCTCCGAACATCCGCGCGCCTATGATGACCTCGCCGATCTTGCCGAATCGTGCGCCGAAAGCACGACCGTGGAAATCGACGGCAAGCCGCATGACGCGCTGCTGCTGGCGATTCCGCTGCTCGCCTGGTCGCGCTACCGGCTGCCGGCGACCAAACTGAGCCCGACCGTCGTCGAAAACGTGCTGGCGCAGGTGGTGGGCCACCTGGCGCCCCGGGGCGCGCGCTGCGCGGTCGCCGATTACCTGTTCTCGATCGATCAGCTGCCCGAGTCGCTGGGCGAGGTGCGCGATACGGCCGATCAGCTGTTCTCGGCGGCAGTGCAGGACGGGCGACACAAGGTCGACGCCAAGAGCCTGCGCGAGCCGATCGCGATGCTGGCGGACGCGCGCTACCTGCTGGCGGCCATCGTGGTGGCGCAAGGCAGCCCGCTGTTTCACTGGCAACAGACCGGCGTGGATCCGGATTCCAAGCTGAGCGCGATGCAGGCCTTTCGCGAGCAGCTGGACAACGTGGTGACGCCGGTGATGACCGGATGCAAGTTCCGCACCCTGCCCCCGAACGCGTTTCACGCAGCGCTGCGCCAGGGCGACCGCGAGCTTCGGGAGTTCTCGCTGGAGGCGGCCATCTTCTACCTGAAGCTGTCTTTCGATCTGTCGCCGTCTGCGCTGCAGGCGACGATCGCGCCCTACGATGAAAAGCGCGAACGCTCGGCTCCGGAGATCCGGATCGGTATTTCGCGGGCCGGTGAAGACGACCTGGTGATCGAAGGCGTCGTGTGGCCGCTGCTGGGTGACGACGAGGAGCGTTCGGTGGAGGAAATCGAGGCCGCGTTGCGCCGCTTGGGGGTTGTTCGCATCGTCGCGCACGCGCACCGCTTTCCGCTCGAATTCTGCGACGACTGCGGCGCTCCGATGTTCCCCAATGCGGCCGGTCACTCGGTCCATACCGAGCCGCCCGACGAGGGCGAAGAGCAGCCCTCGACGCCGTTGCACTGAGCCACCTTCGCCCTGCGGGCTTCGGCGGCCGAGCCCGCTTCGACGCCTCGCGTTTCGGGCGAGCTGATCGCATTTCCGCCATTTCGGCGGGCCTGCCCGCCGAAGCGCGCACAGCGCGCGAAGGCGGGGAATTTTCCGGCTCCTTGCCCGGTACTACATCCGGGAGCGGCCGCAAATGCGCGGCTGTCGTTGTTGGTTACGAAAGGAGTCCTCATGGAACAGCAGATCGATCGGCGCGATTTCCTCCGGCTGGCCGGTTACGGTGGCGTCGTCTTCGCGTCTGGGCTCGTCACCGGCGGTTGCGCGTCCCCGAGCGGCGGCGCCCGCGCCGGGGATGCCGCCGCCGAGTTTCACTTCGTCCAGCTGTCGGACCTGCACTGGGGATTCGAAGGTCCGCCCAATCCGGACGCGCGCGGCACGCTGCCGAAGGCGATCGCGGCCGTCAACGGGCTCGCGCAGGCCCCTGACTTTGTCGTGTTTACCGGCGACCTGACCCATACGACCGACGATCCGAAGGAGCGGCGCGTGCGGATGGCGCAGGTGCGCGACCAGATCGGGAAGCTGAATGTGAAGACCGTCCACCTGATGCCCGGCGAGCACGATGCCGCGCTGGACCGCGGCGAAGCGTTCCAGGAGGTCTTTGGCAAGACGCATTACACGTTCGATCACAAGGGCGTGCACTTCATCGTGCTCGACAATGTCTCGGATCCGGGCGCAGTGATCGGCGACGAGCAGTTGGGCTGGCTCGCCAGCGATCTGTCGGATCGGCCGCGCAACGCGCCGATCGTGGTGCTGACCCATCGGCCGCTGTTCGACCTGTACCCCCAGTGGGACTGGGCCACGCGCGACGCGTCGCGCGCAATCGCGCTGCTGGAGCCGTTCGAGCACGTCACCGTGTTCTATGGCCACATTCACCAGGAACACCACCAGATGACCGGCCGGATCGCGCACCATGCCGCCAAGTCGCTGATCTTCCCGCTGCCGCCGCCTGGATCGCAGCCGAAGCGGACGCCGATTGCATGGGATGCGGCGGCGCCTTACCGCGGCCTGGGTTGGCGCGATATCGAGGCCGACGCCGCGCGCGCCTACTACGAACTGCAGGAACGTCCCGTCCAGGGAGCCTGAGCCATGGCGATCGGAACGAAACTTCCCCGCCGGCGCGCGCTGGCCGTCGCCGCGGCCGGCGGGCTCGGCCTGGCGCTTGTGGCGTGGCGCGTTCAGGCGCAGGGCGGACCACGGGTGATTCCGGTCGTCGCCAAGAGGTTCGTCTACGAACCGAACGAGATCCGCCTGAAGCGCGGCGAAGCGGTCGTGCTGGAGCTAAGGTCGCTCGACGTCGTGATGGGCTTCAATGCGCCGGACTTCAAGGTCCGCACCGACATTCCGCCCGGCAAGCTGATGCGCGTGGAGCTGACGCCCGACAAGGCCGGCACCTTCACGTTCTTCTGCGACGTCTTCTGCGGTTCGGGCCACGAGGAGATGAACGGCACCTTCATCGTGGAGGCGTGAGGCTACGGCGGGCAAGCCCCGCCGTAGCCTCATCGCCCTCCGTAGCTCGGCGCGCGGAGGAGGGCCGTTTCAGTGGACGGTTCGCTCGAACCGGAACCCTCCGTCCTTGAAGTCGACCGGAACCACGTCCTTCGGGCCGACCTTGCCTTCCAGCAGCAGCTTGGCGATCGGGTTTTCGATCTGCTGCTGGATCGCCCGTTTCAGCGGCCGTGCCCCATACAGCGGATCGAATCCGACCTTGGCCAGCTCGGCCACCGCCGCGTCGCTGACGACCAGCTTCAGGTCCTGCGCTGCCAGCCGCGCCTCCAGGCGACGCAGCTGGATTCTGGCAATCGCTTCGATCTGGCGCCGGTCCAGCGCCTGGAACACCACGATCTCATCGATCCGGTTGACGAACTCCGGCCGGAAGTGCTTGCGCACCTCGCCCATCACGGCTTCCTTGATCAGGTCCGGATCCTGGCCCGCCATCCGCTGGATCTCGTGCGATCCCAGGTTCGAGGTCATCACGATCACGGTGTTCTTGAAGTCGACTGTGCGGCCCTGTCCGTCGGTCATCCGGCCGTCGTCCAGCACCTGCAGCAGCACGTTGAAGACGTCGCTGTGCGCTTTTTCGACCTCGTCCAGCAGGATCACGCTGTACGGTTTGCGCCGCACCTGTTCGGTGAGCTGGCCGCCTTCCTCGTAACCGACGTAGCCGGGCGGCGCACCGATCAGCCGCGCCACCGAATGGCGCTCCATGTATTCGGACATGTCGATCCGGATCAGGTGATCCTCGCTGTCGAACAGGAATTCGGCCAGCGCCTTGCACAGCTCGGTCTTGCCGACGCCTGTGGGCCCGAGGAACAGGAACGAGCCGTATGGCCGGTTGGGATCGGCCAGGCCCGCTCGCGAGCGGCGGATCGCATCGGCGACCAGCCGAACCGCTTCGTCCTGCCCGACCACCCGCGCGTGCAAGTGCTCTTCCATCTTCAGCAGCTTCTCGCGCTCGCCCTGCATCATCTTGGACACCGGAATGCCGGTGGCGCGCGAGACGACCTCCGCGATTTCCTCGGCTCCGACTTCCTTGCGCAGCAGCTTGAACTCGCGCTTGCCGCCTCCCGATTCGGCCTCCTTCAGCTGGCGCTCCAGCGCCGGCAGCCTGCCGTACTGGATCTCGGCCAGCTTGTCGAATTGGCCGCGACGCTGCAGGTCCGCCATCTGGGCCTTGAGCCGGTCGATCTCGGCCTTGATCTGAGCCGCCCCCTGCACGGCGGCTTTCTCGGCCCGCAGCACCTCGTCGAGGTCGGCGTACTCGCGCTCCAGCCGTTTGATCTCGGCCTCGATCAGCTCGAGCCGCCGGCGCGAGGCCTCGTCGCTTTCCTTCTTGACGGCCTCCCGCTCGATCTTCAGCTGGATGATGCGCCGGTCCAGCTTGTCCATCACCTCGGGCTTGGAGTCGATCTCCATCTTGATCCGCGCTGCGGCCTCGTCGATCAGATCGATCGCCTTGTCCGGAAGGAAGCGGTCGGTGATGTAGCGGTGCGACAACTCGGCGGCAGCGACGATCGCCGGATCGGTGATCTCGACGCCGTGGTGCAGCTCGTAGCGCTCCTGCAGCCCGCGCAGGATCGCGATGGTCGCCTCCACGCTGGGTTCGTCCACTATCACTCTCTGGAAGCGGCGCTCCAGCGCCGCGTCCTTCTCGATGTTTTTGCGATACTCGTCCAGCGTGGTGGCGCCGATACAGTGCAGCTCGCCGCGCGCGAGCGCGGGCTTCAGCATGTTGCCGGCGTCGATCGCTCCTTCGGCCTTGCCGGCGCCCACCAACGTGTGGATCTCGTCGATGAACACGATCGTCCTGCCTTCATCGGCCGCGATGTCCTTCAGGACCGCCTTCAGGCGCTCCTCGAATTCGCCTCGGTACTTCGCCCCGGCCAGCATGGCCGCCAGATCGAGCACCAGAACGCGCTTGCCCTTCAGGGTCTCCGGCACTTCCTCGTTGACGATCCGCTGCGCCAGCCCCTCGACGATCGCGGTCTTGCCCACGCCCGGCTCGCCGATCAGCACCGGATTGTTCTTGGTTCGCCGCTGCAGGATCTGGATCGTGCGACGGATCTCGTCGTCGCGCCCGATCACCGGATCGAGCTTGCCCTGCCGCGCGCGCTCGGTCAGGTCGATCGTGTACTTCTTCAGCGCTTCCCGTTGGCCTTCGGATTCGGCCGAGTCGACGCTGGCGCCGCCGCGCACCGCCTCGATCGCCGCATCCATCGCCTTGCGCGTCAGGCCGTGCTCGCGGGCCAGACGGCCGGCTTCGCTCTTGTCGTCGGCCAGCGCCAGCAGGAACATCTCGCTGGCGATGTAGGCGTCGCCGCGCCGTTGGGCTTCCTTGTCGGCCTGGTTCAGCAGGCCGACAAGGTCGCGCCCGACCTGGACCTGGCCGTCGATTCCCTGCACCTGCGGCACCCGCTTCAGCGCCGCGTCGACCGCGGCGGCCAGGGGCCCGACGGCCACCCCCGCGCGCTGCAGCAGCGAGCGGGCCCCTCCATCGGACTGGCGCAGCATCGCCGCCAGCACGTGCACGGGCTCGATGTACTGGTGATCGTTGCCCGCCGCAATCGACTGCGCGTCGGCGAGCGCCTCCTGAAACTTGGTGGTCAAGCGGTCCTGTCGCATGGCACGGCCCCGTTTCGGGTTTCCCCCAGAGGCCTAGTTTGGGCGTCCGGGGGCCGTTTTCAATCGCCTGCGCTAGGAGAAGGTCGGGTGCCCCGAAAAGTCCAGCCAGCGCTGCGTCGCAAAGTCGTACAGCTTGCAGCGCCGCGCAGTGTCGAAATACCAACGCCAGGAGAAGGCCTGAACGACGATACGGCCCGGCATCAACTGCTCGAGCTTCGCCTGGGCGCGCTTCAACCGATACAGCGGGATGGACATGTCCAGGTGATGGGCGGTGTGCTCCATGATGTGGTGCATCAGCGCGCCAAACCCGCGACGAAACTTCAGGTGCACGGTGGTGCTGACGGCGGGGTTCGACGCGCTCCAGGCCAGCTTGTCGGCGAACCAGCTGACCGACGTGTGGGTATGGTGCACGTACACGACGAACCCGATCATTCCGTTCCAGAAGATGAACGGCACCACGAAGGCGACCAGTAGCAGCAAGGCCACGGACTGGCCGGTCGACGTGGCCACCCAGACCACGCCGCCAATCCAGGCCAGGCCCGCAATCAGCGCCAGCGCACAGTCGGCGCGGAAGATCGGCCGGCGGCTCGGCATGTGCCGCTGGCTGGGGAAGAACATTCGCAGCCACCAGATCTCGACCAGGTAGTAAAGCCAGGGGGCCCAGCCGCTTCGATAGACGCGTTCCAGGCCGCGGCGCCACGCCGGCATCGCTGCATATTCCTCGGCGGATTTCGGCGCCCACACGAAATCGAAGCCGCGCAGATTGGTGTAGCCGTGGTGCACGACGTTGTGACCGACTTCCCACAAGCTGTACGGAGTCAGCGACGGCAGGAACGCGATGCGGCCGATCCAACGGTTCAGGCCACGGTGCTGCGTGTAGCTCTGGTGGCAGGCATCGTGGCCGATGATGAAAAGACGCCCGATCACGAAGCCGCAAGCCAGGGCCGACAGCAGTTTCAGGACCGGGCTGGCCGCCAGCAGCGCGCCGGTCAGCGCCGCCGAATACAGCGCGAGGTCCACCAGCAGCAGCCCGATGGCCAGCGGTGTGGAGCGCTTTACGAGCGGCGCAAGCTCGCTGCGCAACTGCTTGCGCGACGGAAGCGGCGCGGTCGTGTCGTTCGCATTAACTAGGGTCATCAACAGTCGTCCGGGCACGAGGCAAACTCAATAATAATTGTAGCTCACGCGATCGCGCGCACCGTAGCCATTCCCAGTGCGGTCAGCGCGAGCGAACCGGCCAGGTGGGCGGCAGCGGTCGCAACCGCCCACTGCGGTTGGCCTCGTGACAGCAGCGTCACGACCTCGGCCGAGAATGTCGAAAACGTCGTCAGTCCGCCCAGGAAGCCCGTGATCGCGAACAGCCTCCACTCCGGCGCGACTCCCTGGTTCTGCGCAAAAAACCCCACCGCCACGCCGACCAGGTAACCGCCGATCAGGTTCGACGCCAGTGTGCCGAGCGGAACGGTCGGCAGCAGTGGATTCAGTCGCAGCCCCAGCCACCAGCGCAGCCAGGCGCCGCCGGCAGAACCCAGTCCGACCGCGCCGAAGGCCATCCACGCGGGCCACGGCCGCATCACTTGCGCGGCTCCCCGCGCTGCCAGGCCGCGCGCGCCCGCTCGTCCGATGAGCGCGCCTCGACCCAGCGCGAGCCTTGCGGGGTACTCTCCTTTTTCCAGAACGGGGCATCCGTCTTCAGATAGTCGATCAGGAAGCGGCACGCCTCGAACGCGTCGTGCCGATGCAGGCTGGTGACAGCCACCAGCACGATCTGATCGAGGGGAGCGATCACCCCGATCCGATGCACGATCAAAGCGTCGATGATGTCCCAGCGCTGGCGTGCCTGCGCCACGATGTCTTCGAGCGCGCGCTCGGTCATCCCCGGGTAATGCTCCAGCGTGAGGTCCAGCACCTCGCGCCCGTCGTTCACGTCGCGCGCCAGCCCGACGAAACTGGCGATCGCCCCGACCTTGGGGTTGGCGCCTCGCAGCGCGGCCAGTTCGGCGCCGACATCAAAGTCATTCGATTGGACGCGCACGGTCATCAGCAAGTCCCGTGTGTCGTTGCGCTGCGGTCAGCCGCCCGTGACCGGCGGAAAGAACGCGACTTCGGCACCGTCGCGAAGGCGGGTCGCATCGGCGGCCATCGTCTGGTCCATCGCGGCGCGTATCGGCCGCACCTCGGTGAACGCCCGGTTCCACGGCGCTCCGCGCTGCGCCAGCCACGTGCGCAGCTCACCGACCGTGGTCACATCGGCCGGGACCTCGATGTCTTCTCCCGAACGTCCGATCGCGTCCCGGAGGCGAGCGAAGTAAAGCACTGACAGTTTCAACCGAACAGCTCCGAAAACGGAAGATAGGGCACTTCGTCTCCGCGTGCGACACGGCGCCCGACTTCGATATCGGCCAGCCCGTCGGCCCACGCGGCCGACGTCAGCACGGCCGAATTCTGGACCGCAAAGGCCTGCAGGCAGCCCTGATCCGTCACCCGCACGCGCAGCAATTCGCGCCTCGCCCCGGCTTGCCGGACTTCGAAGTCGGCCCGCATCGGGATGGCCCGCGGAAGCAGCTCGATCGCGCCTTGCCGCTTCAGGATGAACGGGCGCGCCAGCATCGCAAACGTGACGAGCCCCGAGACCGGATTGCCCGGAAGGCCGATGAACGGGACGCCGCGTACCTGCCCGAACGCGAGCGGCTTGCCGGGCTTCATCGCGATCTGCCAAAGATCGATCGCCCCTTCGGCTTGCACCGCAGCTCGTACGTAATCAGCCTCGCCGACCGACACGCCGCCGCAGCTGATCACGAGATCGGCTTGCTCGGCGGCCCGCACCAGGGCCTGCCGCGTCGGCTCCAGCCGGTCCGGCACGATGCCCAGGTCGATGACCTCGCATCCCAGCCCTCGCAGCAGAGCCGAGAGCAGGAAGCGGTTCGAGTTGTAGATGCGGCCTTCCGGCAGCGGATCGCCGGGCATCGCCAGCTCATCGCCGGTGAACAGCACGCCCACCTTCAGGCGCCGATAGACGGTCAGGTTGGCCAGGCCGACCGAGGCCGCCAGACCGACGTGCGGCGGCCGCAAGCGCGTTCCGCGCGCCAGCACCTTGGCCCCCGCCGCGATGTCCATTCCGGCTGGCCGGATCCATTGTCCGGGCGTCGGCATCGCCAGCACGACGACCCGATCGGCCTGTAGCTGCGTGGCCTCCTGCGGCACGATCGCGTCGCAGCCGGCGGGAATCGGCGCGCCGGTGAAAATGCGCGCGGCCGACCCGGCCGCGAGCGGCTGACCGACTTGCCCTGCCTGGATCCGCTGCGACACCGGCAGGCTGGCCGGCACGTGGGTCAGATCGGCGCTGCGCACCGCATATCCGTCCATCTCGGAATTGTCCAGCGGCGGCACTGCGATGCCCGAGACGACCGGCTCGGCCAGCACGCGGCCGAGCGCATCGAGTGTCGCAACCGTTTCGACCCGACTAACGGGCGAGGCTTGCCTCAACAGTGTCTCGATCGCCTGGTCGAGCGCAATCATCACTCAATCCCCAGATGCTGAACGATGAAGACCGCAATGGCCGCGACATCGTCGCGCGCAAATCGCGGCAGCGCGCGATCGACCGGATCATCGCACACGACCGCGATCAGATTCGGATCGCCCTCCTTCGCGCCTGACGGCGCTACGGAGGGCAAGCCCTCCGAAGCGCGAAGCGCAGACGCAACGGAGGGCAAGCCCTCCGAAGCGCGAAGCGCGAAGGAGGGGCCGCGCACTTCGATGCGCGGGATCGATCCGTCGCTACGAAAGCCCTCTACCAGCACCAGGTCGCAGGGGGCCAGCTCGGCCAGCAACTGGTCGAACCCGGCGGCCTGGCCGCGCAGCTCGGTCATCAGGGCCCAGCGCTGGGGCGCGGCGATCATCACCTGGGCGGCCCCCGCGGCCCGCAGGCGAAAGGAATCCTTGCCCGGCCGATCGAGATCGAATCCCTGGTGCGCATGCTTCAGCGCCGACACGGTCAGCCCGCGCTGCGCCATCAGCGGAATCAGGCGCTCGATCAAGGTCGTCTTGCCGGACCCGGACTGACCGACGAAACCGATGGCCTTCACTGTACTTGCCTCAGCTGGATCTGGCCTCGATGTAGCGCCGGATCGCGGCTGCATCGGGGGGCATCTTCTCGAACCGCTGAGGGCGCGCCAGCATTTCGCTCATCGCGTGGGTGAGCGGCGGCGCCTGGTCGATCGCCTCGACGATCGTTTCCGAGAACTTCGCCGGCTGCGCCGTTTCCAGGCAGATCATCGGAATTCCGGGCCGGCCCGCATCGCGGGCGACCTTGATGCCGTCGGCGGTGTGCGGATCGACGATCCTGCCGCTCGCGTGGAACACGGACCGGATCGTGGCCAACCGGTCTGCATGCGTGCTGCGCCCGGAGCCGAATCCGCAAGCTGCCGCACCCTGCCAGTACGGTGTTGCCGTCAGATCGAACTCGCCGCGCTCATCGAGCTGCCGCCACAGCTGGCGCACGTGGTCCGGAGCGCGCCCCACCAGGTCGAAGACGAAGCGCTCGAAATTCGACGCCTTGGAGATGTCCATCGACGGGCTGCTGGTGGCGACGGTCTGACGGCGGCTGCGCAGGCGATAGCGACCGGTCCGGAAGAACTCGTCGAGCACGTCGTTCTCGTTGGTCGCAACGATCAGCCGGTCGATCGGCAGCCCCATGCTGCGCGCGATCCATCCGGCCAGTACGTTGCCGAAGTTGCCCGATGGCACGCAGAACGACACCCGATCGGCGTCGTCGCCGGTAGCGGCAAAATAGCCGTGGAAATAGTAAACGACCTGCGCCGCCACCCGGGCCCAGTTGATCGAGTTGACCGCGCCCATCCGGTGGCGCCGCTTGAACTCGACGTCGGAGCCGATCTGCTTGACGATGTCCTGGCAGTCGTCGAACGTACCCTCAACGGCGATGTTGAAGATGTTCGGATCGTTGAGCGAATACATCTGAGCGCGTTGAAAGGCGCTCATCCGGCCGTACGGCGACAACATGAATACGCGGATTCCAGTCCGGCCGCGCATCGCGTATTCGGCCGACGAGCCTGTGTCCCCGGACGTCGCGCCCAGGATGTTCAGCGTCCCCGCGCCGGCCGACAGCTCGAACTGGAACAGCGCGCCCAGCAGCTGCATCGCCAGGTCCTTGAACGCCAGCGTTGGACCGTTGGACAGCTGCAGCAGCTTCAGCCCCGGCTCCAGGTCTGTCAGCGGTGCGACCTGCTCGCTGCCGAACAACGCCGCCGTGTACACACTGCGCGTGAGCCTCGCCAGCTCCCCGGCCGGATAATCGTCCGCGAACAGGCTCATCAGTTCGCAGGCAAGCTGCGCGTACGGCAGGCCGCGCCAGGCACGCAGCATGGCCGCATCGACGCGTGGATACCGCCCGGGCACCATCAGGCCGCCATCGGGCGCAAGGCCCTCGAGCAATACGGCGCGAAAACGCGCCGGCGGCGTCTGCCCCCGCGTCGACACATACACCATCAGAGCAGCTCTTCCTGACGGATCCGGATCACGGGCGCCAGCACGGTCGGCAGCGTCTCGATGCGGCCAAGGGCGGCGTTGACGTCGCGTTCGAGCGCTTCGTGCGTCAGCAGGATGATGTCGGTCTGGTTCTCGCCCTCGCTGGGCTCGCGCTGAAACATCGCGTCGATCGAGATCCGGTGATCGGCCAGGATCCGCGCGATGTCGGCCAGCACGCCCGGCCGGTCGGCCACCCGCATCCGGAAGTAATACGACGTGACGGTGTCTTCGATCCCGAGCCACGGCAGGTTCACCAGCGCGTCCGGCTGGAAGGCCAGATGCGGAACCCGGTTGTCCGGGTCGGCCGTGTGGGTGCGCGTGACGTCGACCAGGTCGGCCACCACGGCCGAAGCGGTCGGCTCGGCGCCCGCGCCGGGGCCGTAATACAGCGTGGTCCCGACCGCGTCGCCCTTGACCAGCACCGCATTCATCGGGCCTTCCACGCTGGCGAGCAACCGCTGCATCGGCACCAGCGTCGGGTGCACCCTGAGCTCGACTCCATGGCTCGTCCGTTTCGTGATTCCGAGCAGCTTGATCCGGTATCCGAGCTGCTCGGCATACCGAATGTCGGCGGCCGCCAGCTTGCCGATGCCTTCCATGTACGCGGCCTCGAAGCGGATCGGCACGCCGAACGCGATCGAGCAAAGGATGGTCAGCTTGTGCGCGGCGTCGACCCCGTCGATGTCGAAGCGAGGGTCGGCCTCGGCGTAGCCCAGCGCCTGGGCCTGCTCCAGCACCGATTCGAACGAGGCGCCGGTCGCGCGCATCTGGCTGAGGATGAAGTTGCTGGTCCCGTTGATGATGCCCGCGATCCATTCGATCCGGTTCGCCGTCAGGCCTTCGCGCAGCGCCTTGATGATCGGGATGCCGCCGGCCACCGCCCCCTCGAACGCCACCATCACGCCGACCCGGTGGGCGGCCGCGAAGATTTCATTGCCGTGCACCGCCAGCAGCGCCTTGTTGGCCGTGACCACGTGCTTGTGGTTGCCGATCGCCTCCAGCACCAGCGCACGGGCCGGGTCGCAGCCCCCTATCAGCTCCACCACGATGTCGATGCCGGCGCTGCCGACCAGTTGTTCCGGGCTGTCGGTGACTTCGATGCCCGCGCCCACGACGGTGCGAGCCCTGGCGGCGTCGCGCACTGCGATCTTCACGATCTCGATGCCACGGCCGGCGCGGCGCTGGATCTCCTCCTGGTTGCGCCGCAGGATCTCGTAGGTGCCCCGCCCCACGGTTCCGAAGCCGAGCAAGCCGACCCTGATCGGTTTCATAGCGGCGCGGGCGACTCGGGCGTCAGGCCGCGGCCCTGCCCAGCGAGTCGCGCCGCAGCATGTCACGGATGCCGCGCACTGCTTGTCGGATCCGGTGTTCGTTCTCGATCAATGCGAAGCGCACGTGCGTGTCGCCGTATTCTCCGAACCCGATGCCGGGCGACACCGCGACCCCGGCCTGCGACAGCAGCTTCTTGGCGAACTCCAGCGATCCGGCCGCGCGGTACGGCGCGGGAATCTCGGCCCATATGTACATCGAAGCTTTCGGCACCTCGACCGGCCATCCGGCTTCCTGCAGTCCCTTGGCCAGCACGTCGCGCCGGCGCTGATATTGCGCGCAGATGCCGGCGACGCAGTCCTGCGGACCTTCGAGCGCCGCGATCGAGGCGACCTGGATCGGCGTGAACGTGCCGTAGTCGTGGTAGCTCTTGATGCGCGCCAGCGCGGCCACCAGGTCCCGGTTGCCGACCATGAATCCGATCCGCCATCCCGCCATGTTGTAGCTCTTGCTCAGCGTGAAAAACTCGACCGCCACGTCGCGGGCGCCGGGCACTTGCATGATCGAAGGGGCCTGGTAGCCGTCGAACACGATGTCGGCGTAGGCCAGATCGTGCACGACGTAGATGCCGTGCGCGCGCGCCAGTTCGACCACGCGCCGGAAGAAGTCCAGATCGACGCACTGCGCGGTCGGATTGCTCGGGAAACCCAGCACCATCATCCGCGGCTTCGGAAAGGATTCGCGGATCGCGCGCTCCAGCTCCCCGAAGAAGTCCGTCCCGTGAGTGGTCCGCACCGAGCGGATGTCGGCTCCGGCGATGATCGCGCCGTAGATGTGGATCGGATAGCTTGGATTCGGAACCAGGACCGTATCGCCGCGGTCCAAGGTGGCGAGCATCAGGTGGGCCAGGCCCTCCTTGGAGCCGATCGTGACGATCGCCTCGAAATCGGGATCGATCCGGACCTGGAACCGGTTCTGGTACCAGTTGGCAATCGCGCGGCGCAGCCGGGGGATTCCCTTGGACACCGAATAGCCGTGGGTATCCTGCCGCTGTACCGCTTCGATCAGCTTGTCGACGATGTGCCTGGGCGTGGGGCCGTCCGGATTGCCCATGCTCATGTCGACGATGTCCTCGCCACGGCGCCGGGCCGCCATTTTCAGCTCGGTCGTGATGTTGAACACGTACGGCGGAAGCCGCTCGATGCGCGGAAATTCGGGCGAGACGTGCTCCATGGGGGCCTTTCGAAGGCATAATTTACCGCAAATGCAGGAGCCGCATTGAAGCTGCACGAACAGCGTGTCGCCCACCTGAACACCGTCACCGGTTACGGCCCGGGCTATATCGAGATCAACGGCGCGCGCCACGCTGGAAACCTGATCGTGGTGGCTGCTGCGGTGCAGTCCTGGGCTGTGGCCGGGTTCGAGTCGCTGCAGCGGCAGGATTTCGATCCGGTGCTCAGTCATGAGCCCGAGGTGGTGCTGCTCGGCACGGGGCTGCGCCATCGTCTGGTGCACCCCGCGCTGACGGCCTCTCTGGCCCGCGCGGGCGTCGCGCTCGAGGCGATGGACACCAGGGCCGCCTGCCGCACCTACAACATCCTGGTGTCTGACGGCCGTCGCGTGGCGGGCGCCCTCCTGCAGGAGGTCGCAGGGTCGTGACGGTCGAGATCGGCGCCTTGGTGCCCGATTTTTCGGCGCCTTCCACCGGCGGCGAATTCCGCCTGTCCGATGCGCGCGGCTCCCCGCTGCTGATCTACTTTTACCCGAAGGACAACACGTCCGGGTGCACGGCCGAAAGCAACGACTTCGCGGCGGCTCACCCCCGCTTCGCGCAGCATCGGATCCGGATCATCGGGGTCTCGCGCGACAGCATCAAATCACACCTGGGCTTCAAGGAGAAACTGAACCTTCCGTTCGAGCTGGTATCGGATCCCGACGAGCACCTGTGCGCACTGTTCGGGGTGATCAAGAACAAGACGATGTACGGCCGGCCGGTGCGCGGGATCGAGCGCAGCACCTTTCTGCTCGACACTCAGGGCGTGCTGCGTTACGAATGGCGCGGCGTCAACGTGCCGGGGCACGCGGAGCAGACGCTGGCCGCTGCGCGCTCGCTCGCCTGATTGCCGCCTGCCGTCGCGGCCCACACAACCTCAACTCCTCGCCGATCGCATGCCACTACCCAAAGCGCCCGACAAGCCCGCCACGATCCTGCTGCCGGCCGACTCGCCTGCCCCGCCGGCGCCTGCGCGCGCGCGCCGCCCCGGCTCCGCGCTGAACGCTTCGCCGGGCAAGCCCGCCTCCGCGCCGAGCGCTTCGCCGGGCAAGCCCGCCTCCGGACTGCGCGCTTCGCCGGGCCTGCCCTCCGAAGCGCCCCGCGCGAAGGCGGGCGAGCCCGCATCCGAGTTGCGCGCTCGGACGGGCCAGCCCGCATCGGAGCCGCGCGCGCGCGAGCGCCCGGCAGCCCACCTGGCGCTGGTCGAAACGCGCACTCGCGCTGCCGGTCGCAAGGTGCGTCCTGCGAGCGGCCGACCCAAGCTGTTCGTGCTCGACACCAACGTGTTGATGCACGACCCCACGAGCCTGTTTCGCTTCGAGGAGCACGACATCTTCCTGCCGATGATGACGCTGGAGGAGTTGGACGGCCACAAGAAAGGCCTGTCGGAGGTGGCGCGCAACGCCCGGCAGGCGAGCCGCTCGCTCGATGCACTGGTGGCGACCTGCCACCACAAGATCGAGGAGGGGATTTTGCTGTCCTCGATCGGCAACACCGAGGCCACCGGCCGCCTGTTTCTGCAGACGGAGGCGATCGCGGAGGTACTGCCTCCCAGCTTGCCGGTCGGGAAGGCCGACAACCACATCCTCGGGGTCGTGCGCGCGCTGAGCCAGACGCGCGCCGACTGCGACGTGGTGCTGGTGTCCAAGGACATCAACATGCGCGTGAAGGCGCGCGCGCTCGGCCTGTCTGCCGAGGACTACACGAACGACAAGGTGCTGGAGGACACCGACGTCCTGTACACGGGGGTCCTCGCCTTGCCGGACAACTTCTGGGACCGACACTCCAAGGCCATGGAGTCCTGGCAGCAAAGCGGCGCCACCTACTACCGCATCACCGGACCCCTGGTGCCGGAGCTGCTGATCAACGAATTCGTGTTTCTGGAGGTGGCAACGCCGCCGTTTTACGCCCAGGTGAAGGAAATCCGCGCCAAGACGGCGGTGCTGCGCGTGCTGCGCGACTACCTGCATGCGAAGAACGCCGTATGGGGCATCACGGCGCGCAACCGCGAGCAGAGTTTCGCGCTGAATCTGCTGATGGACCCGGATTGCGATTTCGTCACGCTGATCGGGCAAGCCGGCACCGGCAAGACGCTGCTGGCGCTGGCCGCCGGCCTGGCACAGACGCTGGAATCGCGCCGCTACTCCGAGATCATCATGACGCGGGCCACGGTGCCGTTCGGCGAAGACATCGGTTTTTTGCCGGGCACCGAGGAAGAGAAGATGGCGCCCTGGATGGGAGCACTCGAAGACAACCTGGAAGTGCTGAACCGCGGCGAGGACGCGGCCGGCGAATGGGGTCGGGCCGCCACCAACGATTTGATCAGAACGCGAATCCGGATCAAGGCGATGAGCTTCATGCGCGGACGCACGTTCATCAGCAAGTACCTGATCATCGACGAAGCGCAGAATCTGACGCCCAAGCAGATGAAGACGCTGATCACGCGCGCCGGGCCCGGCACCAAGGTGGTGTGCCTGGGCAACATCGCGCAGATCGACACCCCGTATCTGACCGAGGGCAGCTCGGGCCTGAGCTACGTGGTCGATCGCTTCAAGGGCTGGCCGCACGCGGGCCATGTGACGCTGCAGCGCGGCGAGCGCTCAAGGCTGGCCGACCACGCGGCCGAAGCGCTTTAGGATCCGCTACAAGACCATAGCGTCCTCACCACATCCGCGCTGCGCCCGTGCAGCCCGCTGCACCATGACCACAATCGAAGCTCGCATATTGATTCGCGCGCCGGCGACGCGGTGACGGAGGCCATGTTCGGGTCCGGGTGACTGATGCACCGCCGAACGAATGCCGCCAATATAATGATGCAGGAACAGGCCGACCCGCCTGCTTCTATGGGTGAGCCGAACGGTCGGCAGGTTCACCGGCTCGAACACCCGGAAAGAAATCAAGACGGAAGGAACCGCAGATGAGCGATGAACAGTTTACTCGTGAACCGCCGAGGAACCGGGCGCGTGAAATTCTGATCTATTTCGCAGTCACGGTGGCGGCGTTCGGCGCGGGCATGCTGCTGGAGTCGCAACTGGCTGCGCACACAGCGGCCTCGCTGAAGCTCGCTCACGAACAGCAACTGAAGCAGGCCGCGGAAAGGGCGGAACAGGACAAGCAGACGTTGACCGACACACTGGCGAAGGAGCGTGAAGAACATGCAAAAGATATTCAAGCAAAAGATCGGCATCTGGCTGCTTTTAGTGGCCGTGCTGCCGGGGTGCGCCGTAGTCTCGAAGCCGGCCTGTCCGCCGCCCGAAGCTCAGGAGAAGCCTGTACCGCCCGAATTGCTGGAATCTCCGAAGCCATCGGTGGAGTCTTCGACAGTATCGGAGAAGTTACCGGAATCGCTCAAGACCTTGGACGAGAGAATCAACAACTTAAAGAAGATAATAAGTCTCTCTCCACAAAGCTAGCCGGCTGGCAGAAGTGGAACGCCGAGCGACCCCAACGGGTCACGATCGTCGGCGAAAAGAGCGATTGACCCTGGCGACGACGAACGCGTCGAGCCCGGCCCGGACCGAAGCCGACATCAGGAATTTCGCTGCCCCTGGCGTCATGGCCGTTCCAGCGTGCTCTGCGGTTTACGAACGAAGAACGCCGTATGGGGCATCACGGCGCGCAACCGCGAGCAGAGTTTCGCGCTGAACCAGGATGCTCGTTCTGGAGGATTTCGCCGTTGCAGGTACGCCATGGCCGCATTCGGAACAGAAATTGACCGAGCCGGTGATCTGATACGGCGTCTGTTCGAGGATGGTTCCGTTGTTGTTCTCGCCGGTGCGGGGTTGAGCACATCAAGCGGAATTCCGGACTATCGAGACGGTGACGGCCAATGGAAGGGCGCCAGGCCCGTCGATCATCATGACTTCCTGCGATCCGAGAGCACGCGTAGGCGCTACTGGGCAAGGAGCTTCGTGGGCTGGCCCATCGTCGGTTTGGCGACCCCAGGCCGGGGCCATCGTGCTTTGGCCCGGCTCGAGCATCTGGGCCGCATTGCTCTGATCATTACGCAAAATGTGGACGGCTTGCACCAGAAAGCGGGGAGTCGATGCGTACTCGAACTCCATGGGGGATTGGAGCGGGTGATTTGCTTGTACTGCCATCGGACATTCCAGCGTGCTTGCGTTCAAACGTGGATGAGCGAGGCCAATCCAGGCTTTACCAGTGACGCCGCGCCGGTTGGCCCGGATGGCGATGCTCAGGTTGCGGAGAGGTTTCATGCTGATTTTCGCATTCCGGCTTGCCCCTCTTGTGGCGGCATGCTCAAGCCGGATGTAGTGTTCTTCGGCGACAGCGTGCCGAAGGATCGCGTCAAGGCCGGCATGGACGCCATCGCTGTGGCCCGTGGCCTATTGGTGGTCGGATCCTCCTTGATGGTCTATTCAGGATTCCGATTTGCCGAACACGCGCATCGGCTCGGTAAGCCCGTCATGGCCATCAACCTCGGGAAAACGCGCGCTGATTGCCTGCTGTATGCCAAGGTTCAAGACGACTGCGACGAATTTCTGCACACACTGCAGATGGAGACGGCTGTGGCTGCAGAGGGGCCTTGCTTCCTGTGATGCGCCCGCTTACGAAATAGCTCTGAAGGATCCCGCAACGGGCTACAGCGTGCGGCGGAGGTCGATCTTCGCCACGCACGGGTCGCGCTTTCCAGGCTTGGAGGCGTCAGAAGCGGTAGGACAGGCCCAGCTGCACCTCACCCTGCGCCACGGCATCTGCCTTGATCTTGAAGACGCAGCCGCCCGAACAGAACAGCCCGCCGCTGCTTTTGACGAGCGTTACATAGCCTCGCGTTTCGAGGCGCAGCGCGACATGCCTTCCAAGAGTCGCCTGATAGCCGATGCCGAGGTTCAGCGAAGGCCTGACTTCGTCGCTGTAGCCGCTCGCTCCGGGTTGGAACAGCGTGGCGCCAAGCCCGCCGACGAGGTACGGACCCTGGCCGATCGAACCATCGAGGAAGTTGGTGCCGCCGATGTGGAAGTAGATCACCTTGATCGGCAGCGGCGCGGGGGTCGTGCCCGACGGCGGATTGGCGACCGCCGACGGGTCGAGCCTCAGACCGGTGTGCTGGTACGACAGGTAGATCTGCAGTTGGCGGCTGCCGTCGAGGTCCTTGTCGTAGCTGAGCGCCCAGGCGCTGGAAGCCTCGAGGCGCAACGTCTGGTTGTTGGTGGCATCGACAAAGCCGCCCCCGTCCCGGTAGGCGCCATACAGCGTGAGGGCGTTCTCGTTGGACGTCGTCTGCGCCGCGCCGGCGACCGCGCTCAGCATCAGCATCGGTCCCGCGAGCAGGCGAGTCGGCCACATCGAGTCTCAGCGCCTGAAAATGATGATGGATCGGTGCGGTAATCATAATAGGCGCGACGCGACGCAGGAAAGTCCGCCAGGAAAGTGGCGGTTCCGCGCTTGAAGATTGGCCCAAGGTCTCGAACCCGCCACCACCTTGGACGCGGATTGGACGAAGGCAGCTGTGGGCGTGGTCCTTCGATCTCAGCCGGCCCGAGCCTCGTCCTCGCGAATCGTGCCCCCGCTCGTCCACAAATGCCAGGCGGCCCAGAAGCCCGTTGGCGCCAGCAGCAGCAGTGCCCAGCGCAGCGACTCCGCGCCTGCGCCGAACGACGCCGCAAACCAGTCGCTCAGCCATCCGATGACCTGCGGCGCGATCACGAGATTGGCCACATTGGCGGTAAACAGCAGGATGGCGCACACCATGGCGCGCATGTGCGCAGGCACCACGTTCTGCAGAAGCCCGAGGATGGGACCTATATAGAAATACACCGCAGGCACGAAGATCCACAGCAGCAGCGTCGCTGCCCGATCGGAGGTCACCCAGTACACGAATATCGATGGAATCGTCGTCAGGGCAGCCACCCACCCGAGCAGCCGCGCAACGTGGCGTGGATCCGCAGCCGTGCGCCGGCCCATCAGCCAGCCGGCCAGCAGCGTGCCGGCGGTACCGGCAATCAGATGCATGGGTCCCAGCAGTGCTCCCGCCTGCCCCACCGTCATGTGATGAGATCGCTGCAGAAAGGCGGGCGTCCACCACATCAATCCCCAACTCCACAGGGTTGCAATGGACCCTCCGGCGAGAAGATGCACCGCCGATCGCTGGGCGGCAATGAAGCGCAGCGAAGCGGCCAGCGTGGTGCGCGGCGGGTCAGTCGACGGCGCGTCGAGCTGGCCACGCCTGGGCTCGCGTACCGTCAGCCGCACGATCAGAGCCACCAGCAGACCCGGAATGCCCAGCACGAGGAAAGCGGCCCGCCAACCGCTGCGCTCGGCCGCCGCGCCGGCGACGGATGAGCCCAACCATGCACCGAGGCAAGCCCCGAGCGCGAAGATCGTCAGGGCCATCGGTCGCCGGGCCGCGGGAAACTTGTCCGCCAGCATCGATGTGGAGGGGGGTGTTCCACCGGCCTCACCGATCCCGACCGCGAAGCGGGCCAGCAGCAACTGCCAGTAGTTTTGAGCCAGGCCGCACAGGGCGGTCATGCCGGACCACAGCGCGATCGCAATGGCGAGAATGTTTCGACGGTTCATCCGGTCCGCCAGGGCGGCGATCGGAATTCCGACCGTTACGTAAAAGAGCGCGAGCGCGACGCCGGTCAGAAAGGCGACGCCGCTGTCCGACAGCTGCAGCTCGAGCCGGATCGGTTCGATCAGCGTCGAGATCGAGAAGCGATCCGCGATATTCAACGCGTAAGCGATCGTCAGGACAGCCAGTACGTACCAGCGATCACGAGGCAACGCGGTATCGATTTGCTGATCGTCGCTCACGAAGTGGCGAGCCGGGACTAGAACGGCGCCGAGGAGGATCCGCTCGCCAGATTGTCGAAGCGTGTGAACTCTCCCCCGAAGCGCAGGTTCACGCGACCGATCGGCCCGTTGCGCTGCTTGCCGATGATGATCTCGGCGACACCCTTGTCGCTGGTATCCGGGTTGTAGACCTCGTCGCGGTAGATGAACAGGATCAGGTCGGCGTCCTGTTCGATCGCACCGGATTCGCGCAGGTCGGACATCACGGGTCGCTTGTCGGTGCGGGTCTCCACGGTCCGATTCAACTGCGACAACGCGATGACGGGAACCTTCAGCTCCTTGGCGAGCGCCTTCAGCGAGCGCGAGATCTCCGAGATCTCGGTCGCGCGGTTCTCACCGACCGCGCTGGCCGACATCAACTGCAGGTAGTCGACCACGACCAGTCCGAGCTGCCGGTACTCGCGCGCCAGCCGCCTCGCCCGCGCTCGCAATTCGAGCGCGTTCAGCGCAGGGGTTTCGTCGATATACAGCGGCGCCGCGTGCATCCGTTCGATCGCCTCGCTCAGACGCGGCCAGTCCTCGTCGTTGAGCCGCCCGGTGCGCAGCCGCTGCTGGTCGATGCGGCCGACCGAGCCGAGCATCCGCAGCGCAACCTGGGACGCGCCCATCTCCATCGAGAACACGGCGACGGGCATCCCCAGGTCGATCGCCACGTGCTCGCCGATGTTCAGCGCGAGCGCGGTCTTGCCCATCGACGGGCGGCCGGCGATGATGATCAGGTCGCCGGCCTGCAGCCCGCAGGTTTTCGAATCCAGATCGGCGAATCCGGTCGGCACCCCCGTCACATCGCTGCCGCCGGCGCGCTCGAACAGCTCCTGGATGCGTTCGACCACCCGGGTGAGCAGCGGCTCCAGGCGAACGAACCCGGCCCGATCGCGTGCGCCCTGCTCGGCGATGCGGAACACCTTGCCCTCGGCCTCGTCCAGGATCTGCTTGGCATCGCGGCCCTGTGGCTCGAGCGCGGACACCGCGATCTCCTCGCCCACGGTCACCAGGCGCCGCAGCACGGCCCGCTCGCGCACGATCTCCGCATAACGGCGGATGTTGGCCGCGGAGGGCGTGTTCTGCGCCAGCGAGTTCAGGTAAGCGAGGCCCCCGCTGTCCGCTGCCTGGCCCGCCCCCTGCAGCGCCTCGAACACGGTCACCGTGTCGGCCGGCTTGTTCTGGTCGATCAGGCGTGCGATCTGCTGGAAGATCAGGCGGTGGTCGTGCCGGTAGAAGTCCTCGGCGCTGATCCGATCGGCGATCCGGTCCCAGGCCGAGTTGTCCAGCAGCAGCCCGCCCAGCACGGACTGTTCGGCCTCGACCGAATGCGGAGGCGTGCGCAGCGCCGCCAGCTGCGGGTCGACGGCCGACGAACTCACACGGCGTCGCTCAGGACCGATACGGTGATCTCGACAACCACGTCCGAGTGAAGCGCCAGCGTGACCTTGTGATCGCCGACCGACTTCAGCGGCCCCTGCGGCATCCTGACTTGAGCCTTGGTGATTTCGAAGCCCTGCTTGCCGACGGCTTCGGCGATGTCGAAGTTGGTCACCGAGCCGAACAGGCGACCGTCCACGCCGGCGCGCGCCGGGATCTGCACCATCAGCCCGGTCATCCGCTCGCCCAGCGACTGCGCGGCCCACAACCGGTCGGAGTGCGCCTTTTCCAGCTCGGCGCGCCGGCCCTCGAACTGCTTCAGCGCCACCTCGGTGGCGCGGCGGGCCTTGCCCTGCGGAATCAGGAAATTGCGGGCGTAACCGTCCTTGACCTTGACGACATCGCCGAGCTGGCCGAGATTGGCCAGCTTCTCGAGCAGGATCACTTGCATTTGCAGGCTCCGGAGTCTGCCTCAGTGGCTATCGCTCAGTGATTGTCCGTGTACGGGATCAGCGCAAGGAAGCGGGCCCGCTTGATCGCCGTATCGAGCTGGCGCTGGTAGTGCGCCTTGGTGCCGGTCAGCCGCGCCGGGATGATCTTGCCGTTGTCCAGGATGAAATCGCGCAGCGTCTCGATGTCCTTGTAGTCGATCATCTGGACCTTCTCGGCGGTGAAGCGGCAGAATTTGCGGCGCTTGAAAAGCGCGTTCTTCTGCTGGTCGCGGCGTCCGCCGCCCGGGCGCCCGCCGCGTCCTGGCGGCTTGCCCTTCGTCGACTTGCGTGCCGTAGCCATTACCGACTCCTTCTCGATCTATTCACTCGGATGCCCGCCGGTATCCGGTCAGGTGCAAGACCAGCTTACTCGACCTTCGCGAGCGCGGCGCCAGGAAACCGGACAGATCCAGCTGCGCGCCGAGCGCCTCGCGCTCGAGGCTGCCGGCGATCGGCCCCAGCGCGATCGCATTCACCAGGAATTCGAGCGTCCTGGATGCGCCCGCCTCCATCACTTCGGACCGGTGCCGGATCTGGGCCTCCACCACCGCAACCAGCTTGTCGATCGGGTAGGCGAGCTGACGCCGGCCCCAGTCCTCGACCCGATGAACCTTGCCGCCCTGCCCGGTGACGAGTGCGCGATAACGCTCGATCATGCCCGGAACCTGCTCGCTCTGGTCCGGATGCACGATGAAGCAGATTTCATAGTGACGCATTAAGGCTCCTTGTGGATGAAGCCGCCCGGTGCGTCGCGGTGCGGCAAGGAAAAAACGCGTGATTCTACCCGATTGCCGCGGCGCCTCAAGGCGCGTTCGTGCTGCGCTGGCGCCGTGTCTCGAACAGGCAGATTCCGGCGGCCACCGATACGTTCAGGCTTTCGACCTGACCGGCCAACGGAATGCGGGCCAGCTCGTCGCAGCGCTCGCGCGTCAGGCGGCGCAGCCCATGGCCTTCGGCGCCCAGCGCCCAG
This sequence comes from Betaproteobacteria bacterium, assembly GCA_005882215.1. Lineage (GTDB taxonomy): Bacteria > Pseudomonadota > Gammaproteobacteria > Burkholderiales > Burkholderiaceae_F > VBCK01. The sequence goes on from VBCK01000123.1 coordinate 68,642, forward strand.
GCCAGCGGCCCGCGCAGGTCGATCGCGTAGAGGTCCCGGGGGGCGGCATGGTCGGCGCCGACGACCCGCACGCCGGTCTCCTTGATCTCGTCGATCGAGCGGGCCAGGTTGACGACCGGGATCACCGCCACCGATTCGACCGCTCCGCTGGCGGCCCTCAACGCCGCCGAGGACAGCGACGCGGAGCGGTCCCGCGGCAGCACCACCGCCGTTACCGCGGCCGCTTCCGCCGTCCGCAGGCAGGCGCCCAGGTTGCGTGGGTCGGTGATGCCGTCGAGCAGCAGCAACAGCGAGTCCGGGCTGATCTTTTCCAGCACCTGCTGCAGCGAATGGGCGTTTTCGAGCCGGGCGCACAGCGCCACCACGCCCTGGTGACGGGTTGGCCCGACCATGGCCTGCAGGCGCTCCGGCTCGACCGGAATCGGCCGCACCGCCGCCTGCTCGGCGCGCTCCAGCAGTTGGCGCATCCGTGCGTCACGCCGGCCCGGGTCGTAATAGAGCGACTCGATCGTCTGCGGCGCGTTGCGCAGCCGGGCGGTGACCGCGTGGAATCCGGCCAGGGCGGTGCGCTGGCTCATCCGGCAGCGCGTCCGCGGCGCCGCTTGCGGCCGCCGACGCCGACCTTGCCGCGCGGCCCCGCGGGGACCGCTTGCTCGGCCGCTTGCGCCGCCAGACGCTCGGCGCGCCGTGCCTGCCGCGTGCTGCGTACCGTGGCGCGGTCGACGACGGAGCGACGCCGCCCGCGCGCCGGCGAGTCGCGTCCGTCCGGCCGGGCGACGGCCGACGCTGTGGCAGACGGCCGCACCGGCCGAAAGTCGATTCGGCGGGCCTCCAGGTCGACCCGCGCGACCTGCACGGTCAGCCGGTCGGCCAGGCGGAAGCGCAGGCCGGTGCGCTCCCCGCGCAATTCGTGCAGCGCCTCGTTGAAATGGAAGTACTCCGAGCCCAGCTCGGACACGTGCACCAGGCCCTCGACATACAGGTCGTCCAGGATCACGAAAACGCCAAAGGGCACCACGGCCGAGATCGACCCGGAGAAGGTTTCCCCGGTGCGCTCGCGCACGTAATAGCTCTTCAGCCAGGCTTCGACGTCACGCGAGGCCTCGTCGGCGCGCCGTTCGTGCCGCGTGCTGCGTACCGTGGCGCGGTCGACGACGGAGCGACGCCGCCCGCGCGCCGGCGAGTCGCGTCCGTCCGGCCGGGCGACGGCCGACGCTGTGGCAGACGGCCGCACCGGCCGAAAGTCGATTCGGCGGGCCTCCAGGTCGACCCGCGCGACCTGCACGGTCAGCCGGTCGGCCAGGCGGAAGCGCAGGCCGGTGCGCTCCCCGCGCAATTCGTGCAGCGCCTCGTTGAAATGGAAGTACTCCGAGCCCAGCTCGGACACGTGCACCAGGCCCTCGACATACAGGTCGTCCAGGATCACGAAAACGCCAAAGGGCACCACGGCCGAGATCGACCCGGAGAAGGTTTCCCCGGTGCGCTCGCGCACGTAATAGCTCTTCAGCCAGGCTTCGACGTCACGCGAGGCCTCGTCGGCGCGCCGTTCGTTGGCCGAGCACAGCACGCCGAGCTTCTCCCAGCGCGATATCGCGGCGCCCGAGTCGACTGCGGTGCCGTCGTCCGCGTACAGCATCGGATCGAAGCGGTGGCTCGCCAGCAGCGCTTTCAGCGCCCGGTGCACCAGCAGGTCAGGGTAGCGCCGGATGGGCGAGGTGAAGTGCGCATAGGCCGGGTACGCGAGGCCGAAGTGTCCGCTGTTGTGGGGCGTGTAGATGGCCTGTTGCATCGAGCGCAGTACCATCGTCTGCAGCAGTTGCGCGTCGGGACGGGCGCGGATCGCGCGCAGCAGCTTGGCGTAGTGGCCCGGCTCCGGTTCGGCGCCGCCGTCGAGCTGCAGTCCGAACGCCCGCAGCGACGCGCGCAGCGCCTCCAGCTTCGGAGGGGTCGGACCTTCGTGCACGCGGTACAGGCCCGGCTGGCGTCCGCGGTGCAGAAAGTCGGCCGCGCACACGTTGGCCGCCAGCATGCATTCCTCGATCAGCCGATGCGCGTCGTTGCGCACGCGCGGAACGATCCGCTCGATGCGCCCGTTCGCATTGCAGATGATCTGCGTTTCGACCGTCTCCAGATCCAGCGCGCCGCGCTGCACCCGGCAGGCCGCCAGCACCTCGTACAGCCGGTGCAGGTTGCGCAGGTGCGGCAGCAGGGCCTGGTGGCGGCGCTGCGCCGGCGAATCGGGAGCCGACAACGCCTCCCACACCTCGGTGTAGGTGAGCCGCGCCTGCGAGCGGATCAGCGCCGGGTAGAACTGGTATGCCTTGATGGCGCCCTTGGAGCTGATCACGATGTCGCACACGATTGCGACCCGCTCCACCGCCGCATTCAGCGAGCAAAGGCCGTTGGACAGCCGCTCGGGCAGCATCGGGATCACGCGGCGCGGAAAGTACACCGAAGTGGAACGCGCCTGCGCTTCCTGGTCCAGCGCCGTTCCCGGTTCCACGTAATGGCTGACGTCGGCGATCGCGACGATCAGACGCCAGCCCTTGCGCGCGATCGGCTCGCAGTACACGGCATCGTCGAAATCCCGCGCGTCTTCGCCATCGATCGTGACCAGCGGAACGTCGCGCAGATCGATCCGGCCCTTGCGGTCGCGCGGGCCGACCTCGGACGGCAGCGCCTGCGCCTGTTGCAGGGCCGCCTCGGAAAACTGGTGGGGCACCGCGAACTTGCGTACCGCAATTTCGATCTCCATCCCCGGGTCTTCGATCTGCCCGAGCACTTCGACCACTCGCCCGATCGGTTGAACATAGCGCTGAGGCTGCTGGATGATCTCGACCACGACCACCTGCCCGGGGCGCGCTTGCGCGGCGGCCTGCGGCGGCACCAGGATGTCGTGCTGAACCCGTTGATCCTCGGGCACGACGATCGTGACCCCACGTTCGTTCAGCAGCCGGCCGACCAGCCGATTGGTCCGCCGTTCGATCACTTCGACGATTTCGCCCAGCGGCCGCCCGCGACGGTCCGAGCCCGTCATCCTGGCCAGCACCCGGTCGGCGTGCAGTACTTTGCTCATCTCGTGGTCGTCCAGCACCAGGTCGGGACCGCCGTCGTCCCGGACCAGCAGGCCATGGCCTTCGCGGTGCCCCTGCACCTGGCCTGACAGCAGATCGGCGCGCGCGGTCACCAGCAGCAGGCCGGCCCGGTTGCGCACGATGCGGCCGTCGCGTTCGAGCTCGGCCAGTGCCAGAGCCAGCACGCTGCGGCCCTGCTCCTGGATTCCGAGGCGGTCGGCCAGCTCCTGGTCGGTCAGCGGCGAGCCGGAGGCCGTCAGCGCATCGACGATGGCCTGCGGCTCGACCACCGCATTGGGATGCTTTTCTTCGTTCACGCTCGACTACCAACTCCTTCCTGCACGGGTCTGCCCTCTTCTTCTTGCGCTAAAATCCGCGCCTCGCTGCTGCCCAGATGGCGGAATTGGTAGACGCACCAGGTTCAGGTCCTGGCGCCCGCAAGGGTGTGGAGGTTCGAGTCCTCTTCTGGGCACCACGATCAAGCAGCTGCGCGAATTTCAGGCGCAACAGGCGCGCAGTATTCCACGGCAGCAGCTTGTCGATTCGATTGATCGGGTGATCGGCAATACGCTGCAGGTTCCAGGACGATCGCGAAGCGCTGCTGCGCGTCAGATAGGCTGTAGCCGCGCGCCATCCGGCCATCGGAAGTGGACAGACGCACCGACCCAACGCGGGCGGGCCGCCAGCTATCTTCCCAGCTCCGCCGGCCACCCAAGTTTCTGGCCGCCTTCAGTGTATCTCTTCACAAACTCACCCACGCGGCGTATTACGTCCTGCCAGGCATGCCGCGTCTTGTCAAATTCGGTCAGTTCAGCGTTCGTCGGATTTGCGTTAGACGTTCCCTTCCCTAGCGCTGAAAATTTCTCGTTAACGGCCGCGAACGCACGCAAATACGCGTCTCGCGCTGCTTCGTGCTCTTCGCAAAGCGTTTGCCATTGAGGGCCAATGTCGCTCATGTCCTTCCTCCGTAGGCAGGTGCGCTGGTGGATGCGCACCCGAGCAACGGTGTGCCCATCGCCTGGACCGCATCACCACGCCTCGCACACGAGGTGACCATCCCTACTTCGATGTGCGCCAAGTGTAGTCTTCTGATCCAATCCCACTGGCATCTACCGCCGGTCCTGGTCGGTCTGATCGAGGCGTTGAGCAAGCTGCGCGGGCCGCAAACGGTCGTACACCTCGAACGGCTGGTGAATCCACGGGCTGTCCGGCAGGTACGAAGCGAAGTAATCCGGGCGGAACTGCGAACAGCCCTTCAGCCAGATCACCGCGGTGCGCAGCTCGCTGATGCGGGCGAAACGCTGACGCAGCGTTTGCACCACGCCCTCCAGCGTTGCGCCCGAGTCCGCGAGGTCGTCCACCAGCAGCACCCGACCGTGTGGTTCGCCTTCGATCGACGAAATGGCGGCGGCGATCTGCAGCGCTCCGCGCCGCGTGCCAGCGTCCTCCCGATACGAGCTGACGGTCAGCACTCCCAGCGGCCGCTCGTAGATTCGCGAGATCACGTCGCCGACGCGCAGGCCGCCTCGGGCCAGGCACAGCAGCGAGTCGAACTCGTATCCGGATTGGTGGATTTTCAGCGCCAGAACCTCGATCAGGCGGTAATACTCCTCCCAGTCGACCCGAAGCGCGTGCGCGGCTCCGTCCTGCTCGGACCGGTCCATGGTCAGTCCACCACCGAGAACGGGTGGCGCAGCACGATCGTCTGGTCGCGCTCAGGCCCGGTCGAGATCAGGTCGATCGGCACCTCCGCCAGCTCCGAGAGCCGGGTGAGGTAGCTTCGCGCCCCGCTCGGCAGGTCAGACCACGTGCGCACGCCGAACGTGGAGTCGCTCCAGCCCGCAAATTCCTGATACACCGGCTCGCAGCGGGCCACCGCGTCCGCGCCGAACGGCAGGATATCGACCGTTCTGCCCTCGTAGCGATAACCGGTGCACAGCTGCACCCTGGGCAATCCGTCCAGCACGTCGAGCTTGGTGACGCACAGCCCGGTGGCGCCGTTCAGCTGGACCGCGCGGCGCAGCGCCGCCGCGTCGAACCAGCCGCATCGCCGCGCCCGTCCGGTCACGGACCCGAATTCCTGACCCCGCTGGCGCAGGTGCTCGCCCACATCTTCCGTCAGCTCGGTCGGAAACGGCCCCGCCCCCACCCGGGTGGCATAGGCCTTGGTGATGCCGAGCACGTAGTTCAACCGCTGCGGCCCGACGCCGGCTCCCACGGCCGCGGCGGCGGCCACCGTGTTGCTGGAAGTCACGTACGGATAGGTGCCGTGGTCGACGTCGAGCAGGGAACCCTGCGCTCCCTCGAACAGCAGCCTTTGACCGCTTTTCATCGCCTGGTCGAGACGATACGAGACGTCGGCCACCATTGGCCGGATTCGGATTCCCAGCGTCAGCGTGGAATCGATCACCCGCTGCGGGTCGATCGCCTCGGCGTTCAGATAGCGCGTCAGCACGAAGTTGTGGTATTCGAGCGCCTCTCGCACTCGTTCCGCGAAGCGGGCCTCGTCGAACAGGTCCTGGGCACGCACCGCGCGCCGTCCCACCTTGTCTTCATAGGCGGGGCCGATCCCGCGCCCCGTGGTTCCGATCGGGTCGTTGCCGCGGTGCGCCTCGCGCGCCCGATCCAGCGCGACGTGGTAATCGAGGATCAAGGCACAGTTGCCGCTGACGGTCAGCCGCGCGTCCACTTCCACGCCGGCCTGCTGCAGCTCGTCGATCTCCGCGAGCAGCGCCTGTGGCGACAGCACGACTCCGTTGCCGATGTAGCAGGCGACCGACGGCCGCAGAATCCCGGACGGAATCAGGCGCAGGATCGTCTTGCGCGTGCCGATCACCAACGTATGGCCCGCATTGTGGCCACCCTGGAACCGAACCACCCCATCCGCACGATCGGTCAGCCAATCGACGATCTTGCCTTTACCCTCGTCACCCCACTGCGTCCCGACGACGACCACGTTACCTGCCATCCGCCTGCGCCTCCGCTGATCCGTTGCTGCTCGACCGCGCCTCGCGCGCGACCACCTGCCAGCGCGCGCCGACCCGCCGAATCTCCCGATCGAACTCGAAATCCGCCTCGGCCACCTGGCGCTCCGCGCTGCGCACCACGATCTGACCCTGCACCCTGAGCGCCGCCACCAGCGCCTCGAGCTCCGGATCAGCAGCGTGGGGAGCGAGGATCGCTTTCGGTGCCGCCGCTGGCCCGGCCAGCTGCGTGGCCTCGCGCAGGTCGACGATCGAAAAGCCGGTGGCGGGCCGGGCGCGCCCGAACATCCGGCCGATGTCGTCGTAGCGCCCGCCTCGCAGGATCGGTCCCGGGCTGCCCGTCACGTAGGCGGCGAAAGTCGCGCCCGTGTAATAGCGATAGCCGTGCAGGTCGGCCAGGTCGACGCTGGCGGTGCCGGCCGGGCAGAAGGCGGCCAGCTGCTCGAGCTCGGACAGCGCGGCGGTCAGCTCGGCGCTGGCGGGCAGCTCGCGCCGCGCGCGCGCCAGCACCGGCACCCCGCCGTGCAGATCCGCCAGCCTGAGCAGGGCTTCGCGCACCGACGGGCTGAGCGCCGTTGCACCCGATTTCAAGGCCGCCAGGTCCTTCGAATTCAAGGCCCGCAGAATGTCGTCCAGCCGATCCGGCGCCAGATGCTCGGCCGCCAGCAGCGCGCGCAGTACGCCGCTGTGACCCAGATCGATCCGCACGTCGGTGGCCCCGGTCAATTCGAGCGAGCGCGCCGCCAGCTGCAGCACCTCGCCGTCCGCCTCGATCGCGGCGTCGCCATACAGCTCGGCGCCGACCTGAATCGGCTCGCGGCTGGCCAGCGGATGCAGCGGGCGGGCATGCAGCACCGAACCCGCGTAACACAACCGCACCACGCCATTGCGATTCAGGATGTGGGCGTCGATGCGGGCCGTTTGCGGTGTGGCGTCCGCGCGCACCCCCAGACTGCGGCCGCTCGACTGATCGACCAGCTTGAACGTGCGCAGATCCAGATCGCGGTCGGTCCCCGACAGCAGCGATTCCAGGTGCTCGATCAGCGGCGGAATCACGTACTCGTATCCGAAGCTGCGGTACAGGTCGAGCAAGGCGCGCCGCAGTTGCTCGACGCGCCGGGCCTCCTGCGGCAGCACGTCCGAGATGTTCTCGGGGAGCAGCCAGTTCGACATCGGCTTGTGGACCGGCGCTGGGTGGTGGCGCGGTTTCAGCTCAGCAGCCAGAACAGTAGCGCGCCCGCCACGATCGAGCTAAGGCCGAAGAAGCGGATCTGCCCGTCGGCCAGGTCGGTGATGCGTCGGATCGCCGCGCGCCAGGTGCGAGGCGAGAACAGCGGCATCACGCCCTCGAGCACCAGCATCAGTGCAAGCGCGGGACCGAGTCGTTCCAGCATCATCGCGCCGTCGCGCTGCCACCCGGATTTTTCATGTACTTGAAGAACTCCGAGGACGGATCCACCATCAGCATGTCGGACGGCTTGCGAAAACTCTGCTTGTAGGCCTCCAGGCTGCGATAGAACGCATAGAACTCGGGGTTGGCGCCGAACGCCTGCGCGTACGTCGCCGACGCCCGCGCATCGCCGTCGCCCTTGATCCGCTGCGCGTCCCGATACGCTTCGGCCAGCAGTACTTCGCGTTGCCGGTCCGCGTCGGCGCGGATCTTCTCGGCATCGGCCGCGCCGTTGGATCGCTGCTCGTTGGCCACCCGCTTGCGCTCCGACTCCATCCGGTGAAACACCGATTCGCTCGCCTCCGGGATGAAATCGACCCGTTTCAGCCGCATATCGACGATCGTGACGCCCAGATCCTTGACGCGTTCCTGAACGCCGACCCGGATCTCCTCCATCGCCTTGTCGCGTTCACGCGACGTGATGTCGTTCACGGTGCGCTTGTTCACGGCCTGATTCAGCGCATCGCGCACCAGCGTGGTGATCCGGTCCTCGGCCTCGCGCTCGCCCCCGTGAAAGCTGACCCAGAAGCTTCGCGCATCGGCGATGCGCCACTTGACGAAGGAATCGATCAGCAGGTTCTTCTTCTCGGCGGTCTGGACCCGGTCTTCGCTCTGCGGGTCGATCGTCAGGATCCGCTTGTCGAGGTGCTCGACGTTCTGGAACGGGGGCGGCAGCTTGAAATGCAGCCCCGGCTCGCTGATGACCCGGTTGATATGTCCCAGCTCGAACACGATCGCATAGTGTTTCTGATCGACGATGAAAGCGCACAGACGGAACAGGGCGGCCGCGATAACGACCGCCACGACCGTTGCGATAATCCGGTTCATCATTTAACGCGATTCCCGATCGCGGTCGCCCGCAGCCTCGCGCCCGCGCGAGTCCGTGCCGCTGTCCTTGCCGCCGCCCGCACCGGTGCCGGAGCCCGCCGCTGCGGGCCCGTGCGCGGCACCCTCCCCGGCCTGCTGCAGCAGCTTGTCGAGCGGCAGGTACAGCAGCGGGCTGGACGACCTGGTGTCGACCAGGACCTTGGTGGTGCTGGCGAAGATCTGCTGCATCGTGTCCAGGTACAGCCGCTCGCGGGTGACCGCCGGTGCCTTCACGTACTCGGACAGCACCTGCCTGAAGCGGGTCGCGTCGCCCTGGGCCGTCTCGACCGTCTTGGTCCGGTAGCCCTCGGCCTCCTGGATCAGCCGCGAGGCCGTGCCACGCGCGCGCGGTACGACGTCGTTGGCATAGGCCTGGCCTTCGTTGATCTGGCGCTGCCGGTCCTGACCCGCCTGTACCGCGTCGATGAACGCTGCCTGCACCTGTTCCGGCGGCTGCGCGTTCTGGATGGCGACCGCGCTGATCATGATCCCGGTGTCGTAGCGGTCCAGCATGTCCTGCATGCGCGACCGCACTTCGTCGGCGATCTGCTGGCGCGATTCGTACAGCACCGAATCCATCTTCCGATGCCCGACCACCTCGCGCATCGCAGACTCGGCCGTCTGCGTGACCACCAGGGCCGGATCGCCGTCCGGTGCAAAGCGGCTGCCGAACACGAAATCGCGGGCGCCGTCGGGTCCGGACTTGATCCGATACTGGACCTTGAACTGCATGTCGACGATGTTCTCGTCGTCGGTCAGCATCAGCGCCTCCTTCAGCCGGTCGGCGCTCCGGGCCTTGGTTCCGACCTCGATCTCGCGCTGCTGGAACACGTCCACGACCTCATGCGATTGAATCGGCCAGGGGGCGCGCCAGCGAAAGCCGGCGCCGGTGATCGAGTCGAAGCGCCCGAAGGTCGTCACGACCGCGACCTGGCCTTCCTGGACGATGTAAAAGCCGGTGCTCATCCAGATGATCAGGATGGCCGCCAGCACCGCTGCCACCGCGAGTGCGGCGCGCCACAATTCCGATCCACTGTCGCCCGGCCCGCCCCCGCCAACGCCGAACAGACCTCCCAGGCGCCGGTTCAGCTCGCGCCAGAGTTCCTCCAGATCGGGTGGACCCTCCTGGCCGTCGGGACGGCGGCGGCGTCCATCACCGGAATCGCCGGATCCCCCGCCGCGACCCCACTGCGGGTCATTCAGCGACATGATGGTTCCAAACTTCGGGAAGTTTCACCGCCGACCTCCGACACCGACCGTCGGAAGCCGGCGCCCTGCGCCTTTCATGGCGTGGGGCCGATCAACGTAGGCGGCTCTGATCGTTCCGGGGCCGGCTGGGGTTCTTGTGCAGTTTGCTCCGCAGTGTGCTCCGCAGCAGTTTGCTCCGCAGTGCGCTCTTTTGCACGTTGCGCGAGTGCGCCACGCAGCAACTCGAGCCCATTGCCCGATCGCGCGCTCACCCAGACCGCGTCGATCCTACCACAGGCGGCCCGCTCAACCGCGGCACTGCGCTGTGCCAGGTCGATCTTGTTGAACACGATGCAGCGGGGCACATCGGCCGCGCCGATCTCCTGCAACACGCCGTCGACCGCATCCATCTGCGCCTCGCGCGAGGCGACCGACGCGTCCACCACGTGGACCAGCAGATCCGCCTGGGCGGCTTCGTCCAGCGTCGCCTTGAAGGCATCGATCAGCGCATGCGGCAGGTCGCGGATGAACCCGACCGTATCGGACAGCACGAGCGGAACATCGGGCGCGACGAAACAGCGGCGGCTGGTCGTGTCCAGGGTGGCGAACAACTGGTCCGCGCAAAACGCGCTCGAGCGCGTCAGCGCGTTGAACAGCGTCGACTTGCCGGCGTTCGTGTAACCGACCAGCGACACGCAGAAGGCGTCGCGGCGCCGGCGCGCCTTTCGCTGCGTGCGACGCTGCGAGTCCAGCGTGCGCAGCCGCTCGCGCAGCTGCTTGACGCGCTGGCCGATCATCCGACGGTCCAGCTCGATCTGCTTCTCGCCGGGTCCCGCGCGCAGCCCGATGCCCCCGCGCTGCCGCTCCAGGTGGGTCCAGCCGCGCACCAGGCGCGTCGACAGGTGCTGCAGCCGGGCCAGCTCAACCTGCAGCTTGCCCTCGCGGCTCTGCGCGCGTTGCGCGAAGATGTCCAGAATCAGCGATGTGCGGTCCAGCACCGCCACCCCGAGCTCGCGTTCCAGGTTGCGCTGCTGCACCGGCGACAGCGCAGCGTCCACGATCACGACCGTGGAGCCGGACTCGTGCAGCTGTTCGCGGATTTGCTCGACCTTGCCCCGTCCAAGATACATGGCCGGATCCGGTCGGTCGCGCCGCGCCACGATCTGGCCCGCGGACGAGAATCCGGCGCTTTCGGCCAGCTGGCGAAGCTCCTCGACGCCGTCCGCCGCTTCGGATGATCTCCGGCTTGCGCCGCGCAGCGCAACCTCGACCAGCAGCGCCAAGATGAGCGCTTCGGAGCGTGCGCGTTCGATCTGGAATCCGCTCAGGATTCGGGCTCCGCACTGAGGTTGACGGGCCGTGCCGGCACCACCGTCGAAATCGCGTGCTTGTACACCATCTGGGTGACCGTGTTGCGAAGCAGGACCACGTACTGGTCGAACGATTCGATCTGCCCCTGCAGCTTGATTCCGTTGACCAGATAGATCGACACCGGCACATGTTCCTTGCGCAGCGCGTTCAAAAACGGGTCTTGTAGTAGTTGCCCCTTGTTGCTCATATTTTCTCCCGGTCGGTCGCACATGCGGACGCCACCAGCCCCTTCCTGCGGCTCCGGCCCCACATCGCACGTAAATGTGTGCGGTGCGACAAAATTCAATCTACTGGAAAAGGCGACCCTTTACCAGCGCGTTGCCCTGCATACGGATTGATTCCGCTACGGAATTCGATCCGCAGAGGGGTCCCCCGCAGCCCGAACTGCTCGCGAAACCATCCCTCCAGGTAGCGCCGGTAACTATCGGGCACGTGCCGCAGGGCATTGCCGTGAATCACGATCACGGGAGGATTGGAGCCGCCTTGGTGCGCATACCGCAGTTTGGGGCGCACGTTGCCGGCGCGCGGCGGCTCCTGCCGTTCAACAGCGGCCCGCAGCGCCCGGGTCAGCTTAGGCGTGGGCAGGCGGCTGAACGCGGCCTGCTCGGCCGCGACAACCGATCGCATTAGCCCCTGAAGCCCGGTACCGCGCAAGGCGGAGATGAAATGCAGGCTGGCCCAGTCGAGGAAATGCAGCTTGCGCCGCATCTCGCGCTTGATCCGCTCGCGCTGCTCCTCGCGTACCCCATCCCACTTGTTGACCGCCATCACCAGCGCGCGGCCGCGCTCCAGGATGTACCCGGCGATGTGCGCATCCTGCTCGGCGATCTCGGTGGAGGCATCCAGCAGCAAGGTGACGACGTTGCACTGTTCGACCGCCTGCAAGGTCTTGATCACCGAAAACTTCTCGACCGCCTCGAACACGCGGCCCTTGCGGCGGATACCGGCCGTGTCGATCAGGATGAACCGGCTGCCGCCAAATTCGAATTCGACCTCGATCGCATCGCGGGTTGTCCCGGGCTCCTCGAACGCAACCATCCGGCGCTCGCCGATCAAGGCGTTGACCAGCGTCGATTTGCCCACGTTGGGTCGCCCGACGATCGCAACGCGCGTGCCCTCCTTCGCGCCGTCCGGCGCTTCGGAGGGCGGGCCCGCCTCCGGGAAGTCGGCGAGCGCCAGCTCCATCAACTCGGTCAAGCCCATCGCGTGTGCGGCCGAGATCAGGCACGGCTCGCCGAGGCCAAGCTCGTGGAATTCCGCGCCCGCCTCCGGTTCGAGACCTTCGGCCTTGTTCGCAACGACCACGACGCGACGCCCGCTGGCGCGCAGCCGTTCGGCAATGCGCTGGTCCTGAGCGGTCAAGCCGGCCCGCACGTCGACCAGGAACAGCAGCACGTCGCATTCGGCGATCGCCGCCTCGGTCTGCTCGTTGACGGCACGTTGCAGCGTCTGGCCGGAGTCCGGATCGAAACCGCCGCTGTCGATCACCAGAAAGGGCTTCGGCCCCACATGCCCGTCACCGTACTGCCGGTCGCGCGTCAGTCCCGGAAAGTCGGCAACGAGCGCGGCGCGTGACCGCGTCAGCCGATTGAACAGCGTCGATTTGCCGACGTTGATGCGGCCGACCAGCGCGACGGCCGGCCTCATGACCGGGCGCTGCCTGAACGAGTAACAACGGGGCTTCGACCGCCTCGCACGAAGACATTTCCCTGGCAGTCAGCTCTGTGGCACCACAAGCGCCAGGTGGCCGCGCTGGGTCTGGACCAGGACTCCGCCGCCGAGTTCGAGGGGCCGCGCCACGATCGGGCTGCCGTCCAGTTCGACTCGCCCGACGAGCTGTCCGTCGCTCCCGTTCAGGAAATGCACGTAGCCCTTGTAATCGCCCACTGCGACCCAGTGGTCGCGAGCGCCCGGCGTGGACAGTCCGCGGTACGCCAGCAGCTTGCACGACCACCGTGCAGCGCCGTTGGACAGTGCGAAGGCCTGGATGGTCGAGGCCGAATCCACGCCGACCAGCTCTTCGCCCTCGATCGCAACGCCCGCCCCGGCCGGCATCTCACGCGCCCACTGCTGCTCGCCGCTGGCCACGTCGAAGCAGGCGACGCGCCCCTGGTAGGACGCGGCGCACACCTGATTGTCGTGCACGCCGATCGAGCCAAGCACATCGGCCAGCCGCTCGACCTCGGTGGCACCCTTGGGCTCGGAAACGGGGCTGTCCCAGAGCGAGGCGCCATTGGACAGCGCGATGGCAACCAGGCGCCCGCCCGGAAACCCTGCGATCAGGCTTTCGCCGGCAAAAGCCATTTCGCTCGGAGCGCGCAGCGCCAGCGGCGGGGTCTGTCGCTTGAAGATCCACTTCTTGCGCCCGCTCTCCGCGTCGAACGCCGTCACGCCCTGATCGGTCGAACGCACGACCACCAGCCCGCGACCGACCAGCGGAGGGGTGATCACATCGCTCGGAACGCGCGCCTGCCATAGCAGCTTGCCCTCGGCCGAATAGGCGTACACCTCGCCGCGCTGACCGGCGACCGCGACCACGAAACCGTCCGCTCCGACGCCGGCCCCGAGCAACGTCGGTGCCCGCACGCGCCACACCTGCTTGCCGTCACCCGGATCGAGCCGGACCAGGTCGCCGTCGGTCGCAGCCGCGTAAATCGCGTTCTCAACCAGCGCCGGCTGCAGGAAGCTGCGCCGGCCATCTCCGACACTGATGCGCCAGGCGACCTGGATCGCCAGCGGCGCCTTGATGGACGTCAACTCGGCCGGTTTTTCCGATTTGGAGCTCGAAGAGCAGGCCGCCAGCATTGCCGCGCCAATTGCGACCCAGCACGCCAGCCGCATCGGCCCGGCTGCAGCGCGAGCCACAGGCTTCTCAGGCTTCATCCCGGTCTCACGTTCGGTCGGGTGGCGGCAACGCATCGAGCTTCATCTGGATCAAGGAGCGTAGCGGCTGCGTCCCGGCCTTGGCCAGCGCCTCGGAATACGCCGCCCGGGCCTCGGCCACCTTGCCCTGCGCTGCATACACATCGCCGCGCCGGTCCGCGAACTCGCTGGCGAATGCGTCCGGTACGTCGACGTTGAGCACCTGCAGCGCCTGATCGTAGGATTTCTCGTCGAGCAGCACGCCCGCCAGCCGCACCCTGGCCAGCAGCGCGAGTTCCTTCTGGGACGCGTGCTGCACGGCCCACGTCAACTGGTCCTTGGCGGCCTTCAGATCGCCGGCGTCGATGCTGGACTTGGCCGCGCGCAACGCCGCCATGGCCGCGTACACCGTCGAACCGTGTTGCTCGATCAGCGTGCCGACCAGATCGCGCGCCTTGATCGCATCCTTCGGGTCCTTTGACCCCGACACTCGCTCGAATTCCTCGTACACGGCCGAGGCCGCAGCCGATTGTCTGAGCGAATACCACGACCACCCCTGGTACGCGAGAATCGCGAGCAGGACGGCGGTGGCCGCGGTCGTCACCCGGTTGCTGTGCGCCCGCCACCAAGTCTTGAGCGCGTCCAGCTGTTCCTGTTCCTGCAAGTCGTATGACATTCTCGATCCACCCGTCTCAAGATCTATCGCATCAATCCGGCCGCAGCAACTTCGCCAGGGTCGGCGCCAGAAGATCCAGCGCGACCGTCTGCTGCTGGGCGAACTCGTCCGCCTGATCGCTCGTTCGCAAGGCCTTCACGGCGGCCACGGACTCGGCGGCCTCCTGTTCTCCGACAATCACCGCGTAGCGCGCCCCGCTCGCATCCGCACGCTTCATCTGTGCTTTCAGGCTCGCCTCGCCCGCATGCAGGATCACGTCCAGCCCGCAATCGCGCAGCCGTTCGGCCGCCCGCATCGCCGGCTCGAAGGTGGCGCCTCCCTGGTGCAGTACGTAGACCTCGCAGTCCGGCCGTGCGCTCGCGCCCGCATTGTCGCGCATCAGCTCGATCACCCGTTCGATCCCGACCGAAAATCCGCACGCGGGAGCCGGTTTGCCGCCCAGCAGCTCGATCAGTCCGTCGTAGCGGCCGCCGCCGCAGAGGGTGCCCTGAGCGCCGAGGCGATCGCTCACCCATTCGAATACCGTCAGGTTGTAATAGTCCAGGCCCCGCACCAGTCGTGGATTGACGGCGAAGTCGACCTGGGCCGACCGCAACAGCTGCTGCAGTTGCTCGAAGTGTGTCAGCGACGCTTCGCCCAGGTAGTCGAGCAGGCGAGGCGCGCCCGCCACCAGCTCCTGCATCGAGGCGCTCTTGGTGTCGAGAATCCGAAGCGGATTGGAGTGCAGCCTGCGGCGCGCGTCCTCGTCGAGGCGGTCGTGTTGCCCCTCCAGGTACCGGATCAGCTCGGCGCGATGGCGCGCGCGCTCGGGCGGCTGGCCCAGCGTATTCAGTTCCAGCCGAACGCCCGCCAGCCCCAGCACCCGCCACAGCCGCCCGAGCATCACGATCTGCTCGGCGTCCACATCCGGTCCGGCCAGCCCGAGCGCTTCGGCTCCGACCTGATGGAACTGCCGATAACGGCCGCGCTGCGGCCGCTCGTGCCGGAACATCGGCCCCATGTACCAGAGGCGGGACGGTCCCTCGTACAGCAGGCTGTGCTCGATCGCGGCCCGCACCACGCCCGCGGTGTTCTCGGGTCGCATCGTCAGCGCCTCGCCGTTCAGCGAGTCGACGAAGCTGTACATCTCTTTTTCGACGATGTCGGTCACCTCTCCGAGCCCGCGCCGGAACAGGGCCGTCGCCTCCAGGATCGGGGTGCGAATCTGCGCGTAGCCGTAGCTCTGCAGGGTCCGTACCGCCTGCGCCTCGAACGCCTCCCAGAGCGGAGCCTGCGCGGGCAGCAAATCGTTCATGCCGCGCACGGCGGCAATCTTCGGTGAGCCCATGTGATCGCAGATGCGCGGTCAGGAAGCCGCTGTCTTGATTTGGAGGTTGGTCAAGTTCCGACTCAGGACACGAGGCCCGGGTGGCCGTAACGACGGTTGACGTACTCTTCGACGATGGCTTCGAATTCCTGGCTGATGCGTTCGCCCTTCAGCGTGATGCGTCGTTCGCCGTCGATGAACACGGGCGCCACGGGCTGCTCCCCGGTCCCGGGCAGGCTGATTCCGATATCGGCGTGCCGGCTCTCGCCAGGCCCGTTGACCACGCAGCCCATCACCGCAACGGTCAGGTTCTCGACCCCGGGATAGCGGCTCTTCCATTCGGGCATCCGCTCGCGCAGATACGCCTGCACGCGCGAGGCCAGCTCCTGGAACACCGTGCTGGTGGTGCGGCCGCACCCGGGGCAGGCGGTCACCATCGGCACGAAGGCGCGCAGCCCCAGCGACTGAAGAATCTCCTGGGCGACCTGGACCTCGCGCGTGCGCGCTCCGCCCGGCTCCGGGGTCAACGACACCCGGATCGTGTCTCCGATGCCTTCCTGCAGCAGCACCGACAAGGCGGCGGTCGAGGCGACGATGCCCTTGCTGTCCATGCCGGCCTCGGTCAGGCCAAGATGCAGCGGGTAGTCGCAGCGGCGCGCCAGCTCCCGATACACCGCGATCAACTGCTGCACCGCGCTCACTTTGGCCGACAGGCAGATCCGGTTTCCCGCCAGACCCAGCTGCTCGGCCCGGCGCGCGCTGTCGAGCGCCGAGCGCACCAGCGCTTCACGCAGCACGGCGGACGCGTCCCACGGCCGATCGCGCTCACCGTTCTCGTCCATCAGACGGGCCAGCAGCTCCTGGTCCAGGCTGCCCCAGTTCACGCCGATCCGCACCGGCCGTTCATACCGGCAGGCCACCTCGATCATCTGGGCGAAATTGTCCTCGCCGCGCGCGCCGCGCCCGACGTTGCCTGGATTGATCCGGTACTTGGACAGCGCCTGCGCGCAGTCCGGAAACTGGGTCAGCAGCTTGTGACCGTTGTAATGGAAGTCTCCGATCAGCGGTACGTCGAGCCCACCACGGTCGAGCGCTTCGCGCAGGTAGGCCACTTCGCGCGCCGCTTCCGGCGAATTGACGGTGATCCGGACCGCCTCCGACCCGGCTGCGGCGAGCTCGCGCACCTGAATCGCGGTGGCGACCGGGTCGGCGGTGTCGGTGTTCGTCATCGCCTGCACCATCACCGGCGCATCGCCGCCGAAGCGCACCACGCGCGACCCCCAGCGCAGCTCGACCCGGCGCGAAAGGCGGCGAGCCGCCGGGCCGGTCGACGCCGGTCCATCGAGAGGTTTGTCCATCGCATTCATCGGTTGCTCTGCCCTCCGCTGGCGACGCGGCCGTCGCCCAGCACCACGCGCGCCGCGCCCTTGCTGTTGATGTACGGCCTCAAGTTCACGGGCTGCCCCTGGAATTCGACCTGCACCGCCTCGGCCCTGCCGATCACCAGCTCCAGAGGCGGCGGCGAGTTCACCATTTCCGTGCTGCCGGGCTCGCCGAAGCGCGACAGCAGCACGCGACCGTCCGGCTGCCTGACTTCGACCCACGAGCGCTCGTCAAAGCGCAGCACCAGGCCGGTGGACGCACCCGCTGCCGGCGCAGTGCCGGAGCCGTCGATGGCCGCGGAGTTGCTGCCAGAGTTGGCATCCGACCCGGTCGACGCGCCCGACTCCGGTGCAGTGGCGGCGGCCGGGCTCGGGCCGGAAACGGGCGTCGCGCCGCCAAGTGCCGCTGTGCCGCCACCGCGAGTGGTGCCGGGTGCTGCCGCGGCCACCTTCGCTTCGGAACCGGGCGCCTCGAAGGCGCGCGCGGGCAAGGCCACTCTTGCTTCGGAACCGGGCGCCTCGGAGGCGCGCGCAGGCGAGGCCGCCTTCGCTTCGCGGCCGGGCGCCTCGGAGGCGGGCGCTGGCGCCGGCTGCGCCGTTCGCTGGGGCACGGTGTCGCGGGCGCGGATTACCGGGCGCGCCATCCACACGCCGATCAGTCCCGCACACACCAGTGCGATCACGATGCCGGCCAGAACCAGTTGGCGCCAGGCGCGCTCGTCCAGCGCCGGCCCGGGCACCGCTCCTCCGGTGCCGAGGTCCGGCGCCTGCGGGCCGAGGCCTCTGAGCTTGAGCTTCGCATTGAGGTCCTCGATCAAGGGACCTGGATCGAGCCCAACCTCGCGCGCGTAGTTGCGGACGAATCCGTTCACGTAGGCGGGCCCCGGCAGCGCCCGCAGATCCTCGCTCTCGATCGCCCGCAGCTGCCTCGGTTGCAGTCTGATTCGTCCAGCCGCCTGCTCGACGCTCAGGCCCGCGCGCGTGCGCGCCTGCGCCAGCGCGTAACCGAATCCGGCCGGCGTGGCGCGTGCCGATTCGTCGCCCCGCACCTGATGCGGCTCGACCGCGGCCGGCTCATTCATTGAAGGCCTCCCGGTTCAACAGAGCGGTCTCCGGCGAGTTCGGATAGCGGGCGCGCAGCTCCTGGCTCAGACGCTGCTCGGTGCGAACATCCGAGCGGGCGTGCGCAATCTTGGTTCCGAGCCACAGCGTCTGCGGATTCGGGTCCACGCTCTTGGCCAGCAGCCCGTAGTAGAACTCGGCCCGTTCGAGCCGGTGCGTCTGCAGGTACAAACGGGCCAGCTGAAACTTCGCGACCGGGCTGGAGGCGTCGGCCTCGAACGCGCGCATCAGGTACTTCTCCGCGCGCTCGTTGTCGCCCGTCTGCATCAGGCAGATGCCGGCGTTCTGCAGTGCCATCGCGGGCGTGGCATACCGGCGATTGGCGGCTGCCTTGTCGAAATAGGTCGTCGCGTCGCGCTCGCGGTGCGTGCGGCACAGGAACCAGCCATAGTTGTTGTTCAGCTCCGGGTCGTTCGAGTCCACCTGCAACGCGCGCCGGAAGTTGTCCTCCGCCTGGTCGTTTTGTCCCAGATCCATGTAGATCAGTCCGAGCAGACCGAACGCGGACGAAAGGCCAGGGTCGATCCGGGTCGCCTCCGTGGCTTCCTTGATCGCCACATCGACTTGCCCCTTCTGGTAATAGCCGCCGGCCAACTGGAGCCGCACCGCAGCCCGCCGATGCGGGTCACCCTCGGCGCTGGCTCCGCTCGTGTGCGCGCTGTCCGAGGTCGAGGTCACGGTGGTCGTGGTCTTGCAGCCTGCCAGCGCCGACGCAGCCGCCACGGCGAGCACGGCCAGCATCGGTTGCCATCGGCCCGCCGACCGCCGTCGCTTCTGCAGCCAGACCATCACGGCGCGACCCGCAGCGGCACCGGCCGGGCGCGATGATCCGGACCGCGGTCGGCGATGCCGGTGCGATCGTCAACCGCCCCGGCCAGCTGTCCGCACGCGGCCTCGATCTGATCGCCACGCGTCCTGCGAATCGTGGTGACGATGCCGGCCGCAGCCAGCCGCGCGGCGAATTCCTGGATTCGTTGCGGCGGCGAGCGCCGCACGGTGGCCCCGGGGAACGGATTGAACGGAATCAGGTTGAATTTGCAGGGCAGATCCCCGACCAGCCGGACCAGCGCGCGCGCGTGCGCATCGCTGTCGTTGACGCCATCGAGCATCACGTACTCGAACGTGATGAAGTCGCGCGGAGCGCTCCGAAGGTAGCGCCGGCAGGCCGCCATCAACTCGCGCAGAGGATATTTGCGATTCAGAGGCACCAGTGTGTCGCGCAGGGCGTCGTCGGGAGCGTGCAGCGAGACCGCCAGGGCGACCGGACAGTCCTGCGCCAGGCGGTCGATCTGCGGCACCATGCCGGCCGTGGACAGCGTGACCCGCCGCCGCGAAAGACCATAGGCGTCGTCGTCGAGCATCAGGCGAAGGGCGGGCACCACCGCGTCGTAGTTCTGCAGCGGCTCGCCCATTCCCATCAACACGACGTTGCTGATCACGCGCTCGGCGCGCACGGGGGCCCCAACGCCGACTGCGTCCGCGCGGCGCAGGCTGTGCTCGGCCAGCCAGAGCTGGCCGACGATCTCTGCCGTGGCGAGGTTGCGGCTGAACCCCTGCTTGCCCGTCGAGCAGAACACGCAGTTGACGGCGCAACCGGCCTGGGTCGAGATGCACAGCGTGGCGCGATCCGGCTCCGGGATGTACACCGCTTCGACCGCGTCCTTGCCGCCGACCGACAGCAGCCATTTCTGGGTCGCATCGGGAGCCGTCCGATGGGAAATGACGCCCGGCGCGGCTATCAGCGCGTGGCCGCTCAGCTTTTCCCGCAGCGAACGCGCCAGATCCGACATCGACTCGAAGTCGGCGGCGCCGTGACGGTGAATCCAGCGCTTCAGCTGGCGAGCGCGGAACGGGCGCTCGCCCAGCGATTGCAGCAACTGCTCGAGCGCTTGCCCATCCAGGCCGAGCAGGTTGACTGCGTTCATCGTTGCTCGCTGCTTGTGCCGCGACCCATCAGCGCGTCAGGATCGTCATCGTCGGAAAGAAGAATGCGACCTCCGCATGCGCCGTCTCCACTCCATCGGAGCCGTGCACGGCGTTGGCGTCGATGCTCTCGGCGAAGTCCGCCCGGATGGTGCCCGCTGCCGCCTTCTTCGGATCAGTGGCGCCCATCAAGTCGCGATTCTTCATGATCGCCCCTTCCCCTTCCAGAACCTGCACCATGATCGGTCCGGACGTCATGAATTCGACCAGATCACGAAAGAACGGCCGCTCCCCGTGCACCGCATAGAACGCCTCGGCTTCGGCGCGCGAAAGTTGCATCATGCGCGCCGCCACGATGCGCAGGCCGGCGGCCTCGAAGCGCGCGAGGATTCTTCCGATCAGCTTCTTGCGGACGGCATCCGGCTTGATGATGGACAGAGTTCGTTCGATAGCCATGCGGGTCCCTGGGCGCAGTCGGGCCGACGGCGACAGGCATCGGGGCGGCGCCGCGTTCGACCGCCGATTGTCGCTGCAGATGTCGCTAAAAAACTGAATAAAAAGAATAAGTTACGGAGCAATCCGCAGCGGCAGTGTAACACGCAAGCGCAGGCGGCCGATACTCGCGCAACGACGTATGCGAGTGTCCCGAGTCGGAGGTTCGCTGCACAGTTCCGACTCAGGACACTAGCTGCTGTGCGGTCGCAGAACCGCCAGCGATTCGACGTGCGAGGTGTGCGGAAACATGTTGACGATGCCGGCCGCTGCCAGGCCCCACCCGCCCTCGTGCACCAGCACCGCACAGTCGCGCGCCAGCGTGGCGGGATTGCACGATACGTAGACCAGGCAGCGGGGACGCGACGCACTGGCGGCCAGCGCGCGTGCCACCGCCAGCGCACCCTCGCGCGGCGGATCCACCAGTACGCGGTCGATGCGGCCCTCGCGACGATTCAGCGCCTCCCAGTCGTCGCGAGTCCAGGCGAACAGGTCCTGCGTGAGGAAACGCACTCGCGATTGCAGGCCGTTGGCCTCAGCGGCGCGCGCGGCCCTCGCCACCTGCGCCGGGTTGCCCTCGATGCCGACCACGTCCGCAACGCGCGTGGCTAGCGCCAGCGTGAAATTTCCGAGGCCGCAGAACAGATCGAGCGCGCGCTCGTCCGACCGGAGTTGCAGCAGCGCCAGCGAACGCCGCACCAGCACTTCGTTGACCGCGTGATTGACTTGTGTGAAATCGGTCGGTGCGAACGGAAGGCGTACACCGAACTCGCGCAGTTGCAGCTCGAGCTCTACGGGCTCGGCCGCATCCAGCGGCGTCGCGGTGCCGGGTCCTCCGGGCTGGAGCCAGATTGACACCCGGTGCGTCGCGCCGAATCGCTCCAGTGCCTTCCGATCGGACGCCGACAGCGGATCGAGCACCCGGAACACGAGCACGGTGTGCACGCACGCGCCGGCCTGAACGACCGCCACCTCGATCTGCGGCAGGCGCTGGCGGGCATCCATCGCGCTGACCAGCGAGCGCAGCGGCACCAGCAGGGATCCGACCGGCCCGGCCAGCACATGGCACTCGCGGATGTCGGCCACGAAGCTGCTGGCGCGTTCGTGGAACCCGACCAGCGCTTCGGACTTGCGCGCGACGTAGCGCACCGACAGCCGCGCCCGGTGCCGGTAGTCCCACTCGATCCCGGCGATCGGGCGCATGATCTGCTCGGGCTTCAGACGTCCCAGGTGCCACAGCGCGTCTTCCAGCACGCGCTGCTTCACGGCGACCTGGGCCCGCGCGTCCAGATGCTGCATCGAACAGCCGCCACATGCGCCGCGCCATAAGCCGAAGTGGGGGCAACGCGGCGCCACGCGCTGACTGCTGGCGCGCTCGATGCGCACCAGGCGGCCCAGGTCGAACTTTTGGCCGCTGCGAACCACCTCCCAGCCGACGCGCTCGCCCGGCAGCGCGCCCTCGACGAACACGGCCTTGCCGTCGACGCGCACGATACCGCGGCCCTGCTGGTCGAGCGACTCGACCCGGTCGACCCGGAGCGGCTTCACCGGCTCGGCGTCGCCGGCCACGCGTTCAGGAACTCCTGCCAGATCGGCTCGCCGGATGCCGCCAGCGCATCGCGGACCAGTTCAAGTTCGGTCGCGTATTCGGAATCGTCCAGCTGTCCGCGGATCTTTCGAAAGCGGCAATACAGCAGGTACGTGTTGACGACGTCGGTCTCGCAGTAGGCGCGGATCCGTTCGATCTGCCCGCTGCAATACGTGTCCCACACCTGCGATCCTTCCATCCCGAGTTTTCCGGCAAAGCCGGACAGGCGGGCCACTTCGTCCAATGGCGCCGCCGCGCGCCCCTGGTAGCGCGACAGCACATCCATCAGGTCGACGTGGCGCAGGTGGTATCGGTTCACGTAGTTGCTGTAGCGCAAGTCCCGGTCCTCGTCGCCCTGGTCCCAGTAGCGGCGCCCCGGCACGCCGTGAATCAGGGCGCGGTACTGAAGCACGGGCAGATCGAACGCACTCCCGTTCCAGCTGACCAGCTGAGGCGTGTAGCGATCGATCAGGCGGAAGAAGTCCCCGATCAGCTTCGGCTCGTCGTCGGCCGGCGCGCCCAGGCTGCGCACCCGGAATCCGGACTCGTCCCGGAACGCGCAGCCGATCACCAGCACCCGGTGCAGATGCAGCGGCAGGAAGTCGTTGCCGGTGCGCTCGCGCCGCTCGGCCATCGCTTGCGCCGCCACCGCCCGATCGTCGAGGCCGGCCCAATGCGGCCGCAGCTGCCTGAGCGCATCGACGTCGGGAATGGTTTCCAGATCGAAGGTGAGGATCGGCATCACGTCGCGATTGTACGGACCCAATCGCGCGGGAATCAGTACAGCACGTCGCGTCCCACCCCGCGCGACTTCAGCGCGCGCTGCAGGCGCGCCAGCGCCTCCTGCTGGATCTGACGGACCCGTTCGCGCGTCAACCGCAGCTCGCGGGCCAGATCATCGAGCGTGGCCGGATCCTGCCCGTTCAGGCCGTAGCGACGTTCGATCACGAGGCGCTGCTTCGCCGAAAGATCTTCCAGCCAGTGCTCGACCAGCAATTGCAGCTCGTGCTGGGCCACGTGCCACTCGGGGGCAGCGGCAGCATGGTCGGCCAGCAGTTGGATCAGCGCGGTTTCGCCTTCCTCTCCGACCGGACTGTCGAGCGAGGCCGGCGCTTCGGACAGCATCATAAGATCGGAAACTTCGTGGGCCGTCTTGCCGAGCAGGCGCGCGATGTCGTCCGCGCTCGCGCTGCGAGGCAGGCCGGCCGCGCGCCACCCCGACTCGAGCCGTCGGCGCGCGTGTTGTACCTGGTTCAACTCCCGCATCACGTGGGTCGGCAGGCGCACCGCGCGCGCCTGCGTGGCCAGTGCGCGGTCGATCGCCTGGCGTATCCACCAGGTCGCATAGGTTGAGAAGCGAAATCCGCGCTCGGGTTCGAACCGGTCCAGCGCGTGGATCAATCCCAGATTGCCTTCCTCGATCAGATCGAGAAACGTGAGGCCCCGGTTCACGAAGTTGCGGGCGATGGCGACCACCAGGCGCAGATTGTGTTCGATCATTCTCTGGCGCGCGTCGAAGTCGCCCTGGCGTGCCAACGTGGCGTACGCGTATTCCTGGTCGGCGGTCAGCAGCGGTCGCGAGGCGATGGCCCCGAGATAACGGCGCATCGCATCGCCGCCGACCTCCTCGCCCGGGCCTGCCGAGGGCTGCAGCGGGCCGGGCAGCGGCTCCGGCGGCTGCAGGCCGGCCGGCTCGATCGGGTTGCTCTCGAGAGCGTCCTGTTCCGGCTCGCGCTCGCCCGCGAGCGCCGTCGGCTCGTGGCTGACCAGTCTGCGCGCGCCTCGCATCGCCAGCGTCCTTGGCGCGCCGGCGATGCGCTCCGCGCGCCGTTCAACGGGACGGCAGGTACGTCAGCGGGTCCACCGGCGTGCCGCGACGCCGGATCTCGAAGTGCAGTCTGGGGGCGGTCGCATCCGTCATCCCCAGATCAGCGATACGCTGTCCCCGCTTGACGGCCTGTCCCTGCGTTACAAGGATCTCGTTGTTATGAGGGTAGTCCGACACGTAGTCGTCCGTGTGTGTGATGATGTCCAATTTGCCATAGCCAGGCAAGCCGCTGCCGCTGTACACGACCTGGCCGTCGTTGGCTGCCCATACCGGATCGCCGACGGTGCCGGAGATATCGATCCCCTTATTGCGGGTCTCGTCGAATCGCTCCAGCACCTTGCCCGCACTCGGCCACGCCCACACGCTCTCGGGCTCCACGGCGGCGGCCTTGTCGGAAGTCGCCGGTGTCGGTGCCACGGCCGCCGTGGTGCTGCCGGGCGCTTGTGCCGCACGCTCCGGGGCCGCCGGCGCGGCGTGCGTTTCAGGCGCGATCGTGCTACCGGGGCTCAGCGGACGCGTTTCCAGCGAACCCGACGGTGAGACCGGAATCGGCGTGGCCTCGACAGCTGCGGACTCGTCGGCCGGCGGCGGTGTGACCCGCAAGCTCTGCCCTGTGCGCAGGTGGGTCGGATCATCCAGCCCGTTCCAGCGCGCCAGATCGCGAAAATCCTGTCCGAACGCGAGCGCAATGCTGTACAGCGTGTCTCCGGTCTGCACCACGTACTGGCCATCGTGTGCCTCGCGCGCCAGCGGCGCTGTCGGCTGCGGCGGCGCGGGCGCGGCCTGTGCCGCTTCCGACGGGCGCCCCTTCTGAGAGCGCTCCTCGATCGGCGCCTGTTGGGTCGGCGAGACAATACAAGCCGTCAATGCAACCGCGGCGCACCCGGACGCGGTGATCAGGCGAAGCATCGGTTTTCGGGAGCTCATCGGTTCTCGGCGGTCACGGTTCCCTGCAGCAAGGGAACGAAGCGTACCGCTTCGTGCTCGCGGCGCACCAGCCGGCCCTCGGGGCTCCTGGAAAGCACCGTGAGCACCTGCGTACCGCGGCCCAGCGGCGCGACGATCACGCCACCCGGGGCCAGCTGCTCGATCCACGCTGCTGGAATGTCGTCTCCGGCCGCGGTGGAGACGATTGCGCCGAAGGGCGCTTCGGTCGGCAACCCCAGCATGCCGTCGCCGAACGCGAGGCGCAGGTTCGCGATCCTGAGCGGGCGAAGATTGGCGCGCGCCAGCTCGTGCAGCGCGCGCACGCGTTCGATCGAGAACACGGTGCCGAACAATTCGCTCAGGACGGCGGCCGCGTACCCGCCTCCGGTGCCCACTTCAAGCGCGGCCACGCTCTTCGGGTCGGCCGTCCCGCTCAGCGCGAGCTCTGCGCAGCGCCCCACGATATAGGGCTGCGAGATCGTCTGGCCGAATCCGATCGGCAACGCGGTGTCCTCGTAGGCCCGGCTGGCGAGTGCCTGGTCGACGAAGCGATGCCGTTCCACGCAGCGCATCGCCGCCAGCACGCGCGGATCGCGCACCCCCAGCTCCTGCACCCTGTCGACCATGCGCGCGCGAACGCGCTCCGATGTGAGTCCCGTGCTGGGCGTTGCGCTCAAAGCCGCCCCTGGCCCAGCCATTGCGAAACGGACTCCAGCAGTCCGGTGTGAGTCAGGTCGATCTGCAGCGGCGTCACCGAGACATGGCCGGCGGCGGTCGCGTGAAAATCGGTTCCCGGACTGGCATCGGCCGCTTCGCCTGCGGCTCCCACCCAGTAGATCGTGTCGCCGCGCGGGCTCACCGTCCGCACCACCGGCTCGGACGGGTGGCGCTTGCCCAGGCGGGTGCACGCCAAGCCGCGCAGTTGCGAGTACGGCCGGTCCGGAATGTTGACGTTCAGAAGAAACGGCGCCGGCAGCGACCCGGTGCGGAAACGCTCGACGATGCCGGCGCACACGCGCGCCGCGCTTTCCAGGTGGGCGTGCCCTTTTTGCACCATCGAGAAGGCGATTGCGGGAAGGCCGAACAGATAGCCTTCCATCGCGGCCGCCACCGTACCCGAGTAGATCGTGTCGTCGCCCATGTTCTGGCCATCGTTGATGCCCGACACGACCAGGTCCGGACGCTGATCCAGAAGACCCGTCAGCGCAATGTGCACGCAGTCGGTCGGTGTGCCGTTCACGAAGAGGTAGCCATTCTCGGCGTTGCGCACCGACAGGGGCCGCGTCAGCGTCAGCGAGTTGCTGGCGCCGCTGCAGTTCTGCTCGGGCGCCACCACGGTGACCTCGCCGAAGGGGCGCATCGCATCGGCCAGAGCCCGCAACCCCGGTGCGAGATAACCGTCGTCATTGCTGACCAGAATGTGCATCGGTCCACGCCGAACGTCGGTCACGGGCCGCGCCGCTGCCGCGCGGCGTAACGGATCGCGAATTGTTACTCAATGGTCGGGGCGGCGGGATTCGAACTCGCGACCCCTTGCACCCCATGCAAGTGCGCTACCAGGCTGCGCTACGCCCCGACGTAAGTCTCATTGTACCGTGCGCATCATGCGTCGCGTTTCAGCAGCGCGCGTATTTCCTGCAGGCGGATGCGGATCGCGCCGTCGCTCAGCTTTTTCTCCACCGGCGCCGGGCGCTCTCGCGGCATCGGGCCGGCCGTGTCGAGCCGATTGCGCGCCCCGTTGATCGTGAATCCCTGTTCGTACAGCAACGAGCGGATGCGCCGGATCAGGAGTACCTCGTGATGCTGGTAATAGCGCCGGTTGCCGCGCCGCTTGATCGGCTTGAGCTGGGTGAATTCCTGCTCCCAATAGCGCAGCACGTGCGGCTTGACGGCGCACAGCCCGCTCACTTCGCCGATCGTGAAGTAACGCTTGGCCGGGATCGGCGGTAGCGCGCCATCTGCGTCGTACGGTGCCTCGGCGGTCTGCATGTCCGATTCGAGCCGCAACCATCCAAAGATCAGCGTTCGGTTGCGCGCGACACCGCGGCCTTCAGCTTCTGGCTTGCGTGAAAGGTCACGACCCGGCGCGCCGTGATCGCGATTTCCTCGCCGGTCTTCGGATTGCGCCCAGGCCTGGTCGGCTTGTTCCTGAGCTGGAAATTGCCGAAGCCGGACAGCTTGACCGACTCTCCCCTTTGCAGCGCCTGGCTGATTTCGTCGAAAAAGCCGTCGACCATGTCCTTGGCCTCCCGCTTGTTCAGCCCAAGTCGCTCGAACAGAGCGTCGGCCAGCTCGGCCTTGGTCAGCGTGCGAGCGCCACGCTCGGACTCCCCGCGCGGCCGCGCCGCCGGGGGTAGGTCTGGAAATTTGAACGAAGTCATCGGTTCGACGGCCATCGCACCACTCACTGACGGACGCGGGCGCCGAGTGCGATCGTCAGGTGCTCAACGATTGCGCCGCAGGCCGCATCTGCGTCGGAGTCTGAAAGCGAGCGACGAGTATCTTGCAGAACCACGCGGAAGGCAAGACTTTTCTCCTTATTTAACAACACGTTAGCGGACGCTTTCGAGGCATCCGTCACGTGGCCGGGGGACGGACGGAACACGTCGAACAGCTTAACCTCGCGCAGGACCGCCAGACGGTGGTCCCGAGCCGACAAGCGTGCGATTTCTTCGAACACGCGCGCCGCGGGCAATTGCTCGGGTACCCAGATCGCGATATCCCGCATCACCGCGGGCACGTCGGCAATCGGCATCGCGCGCGGCAGGGGCAACTCCTGCAGTGCATCGACCTGGACTTCGAACAGCATCGCGTGGCCAGGCAGCCCGTATTTCTGGCCCAGCCGCGGGTGCAACTGGCCGATCCAGCCGGCCGTCTGTTCGCCGATCTCGACCCGGGCGCACCGTCCCGGATGCAGCGCCGGGTGCGTGGCGGCAACGAAGCGCGCCTGCAATGGGCTGATCAGGCGCTCCAGATCGCCCTTGATATCGAAAAAATCGACCGCGCGTTCCGGCACTCCCCACTGCTCGTCGTCGACATTGCCGTAGGCCAGTGCGCCAAGAAGCGTCGGCTGCGCCACACCGGCCACCTGCAGCGGCCCTTCCGGCAGTCCCGGTTCCAAGCGGAACACGCGGCCGACCTCGAACAGGCGGGCGCGCGTGGCCTGGTTATTCAGGTTGTGTTTCAGAATCGATACCAGGCCCGCAAGCAGCGTCGTGCGCATCACCGCGTGCTGGGCGGCAATCGGATTGATGACCGAGATCGCCCGGCCGGGCCACCCGAAGTCCGCCTCCCAGGCGGCGTCGACGAACGAATAGTTGATCAGCTCCTGGTAGCCTGCCTCGACCATCCGGTGCCGTAGCTCGTGCGCTCCCCGCCGCGCTTCGGGCTCCGACACCATCCGCGCGGCCGCCATCGGTGGATGCGCTGGAATCTGCTCGTAGCCGACCACGCGCGCTACCTCCTCGATCAGGTCTTCCTCGATCTGAAGGTCGAACCGATAGCTGGGCGGCTCGACCACCCACGCTTCCTCGACGCGAGAGAAGGCGAAATTCAGCCTGGAAAAAGCCTCGGCCATCTGTTCGTCAGTGACTGCCATCCCGAGCACTTTGCGACAGCGCGCGCTACGCATCCGGATCGCAGCGCGCTGTGGCAGGCGAGCCACCTGATCGTCGACCGGGCCGACGCGGGTGCGGCTGGTACCGCAGATATCGATAATCATCCGGGTGATGGCTTCGATGTGTTCGACGGTGCTGGCGAAGTCCACGCCTCGCTCGAAGCGGTGCGCCGCGTCGGTCGCCAGGTTCAGCCGTCGGGTTCGACCCTGGATGGCCTCCGGCCACCAGAAGGCCGCTTCCAGGTAGATGTCGGTGGTATCCAGCGTTACGGCAGTCGGCTCGCCGCCCATGATGCCCGCGAGCGACTGGACGCCCTGCTGGTCGGCGATTACGCCGATCTGCGGGTCCAACTCGACCGGGCGGCCGTGCAGAAGCTGCAGGCGCTCGCCGCGGCGCCCCCATCGCACGACCAGTCCGCCGCGCAGCGCGCCCAGGTCGAATACGTGGGTCGGCCGGCCCAGCTCGAGCATCACGTAGTTGGAAATATCCACCAGAGCGGACACCGATCGCAGGCCGCTGCGCTCCAGGCGCATGCGCATCCACGCGGGCGTTTCGGCGCGGGCGTTCAGTCCCCGCACCACACGCCCCGAAAAGCGCCCGCACAGCTCGGGTGCCTCGATCCGGACCGCGAGCTTTTCGTCGGTGGTCGGGGTCACGGTCGGAAAAAGCGGCGGGCGCAGTGCGCTGCCGGTCAGCGCCGCGACTTCGCGCGCGACGCCCAGCACGCTGAGGCAATCGCCCCGGTTCGGCGTGAGCTTGACCTGCAGGCATTGCTCGTCCAGGTCCAGCGCCTGCCGCACCGATCGTCCTACCGGTGCGTCGGACGCAAGGACGAGCAGTCCCGCGTGATCGTCGGACAAGCCAAGCTCCCGCGCCGAGCACAGCATGCCGGCCGAGGGCACGCCGCGAATTACGTTGGTGCCGATGGGTGCACCGCCGGGCAGCACCGCACCGGGCAGGGCGCAAGGCACGAGCAGATTCGGCGCCACATTCGGTGCGCCGCACACGATTTGCAGCGGCTCCGGCGCACCGACGTCGACCCGGCACACGGTCAGGCGATCGGCGCCCGGATGGGGCGCGACCTCCAGCACGCGCCCCACCACGACGCCCGAGAACGCAGGCGCGACCGGCTCGATCGCCTCCACCTCCACGCCGCCCATCGTCAGCCGGTCGGCCAGCGACTGCGTATCGATCGGCGGATCGCAGAACTGGCGCAGCCACCCTTCGGGAATCCTCACGTCACCGCCGTCAGCTCGTTGGCGTCAATTGAACTGCCTCAGGAACCGAAGGTCGCCGGCGAAGAACTGCCGAAGATCGTCGACCCCGTAGCGCAGCATCGTCAGCCGCTCCAGCCCGGAGCCGAACGCGAATCCGATCGTGCGTTCCGGATCGAATCCGAAGTTCCGGACCACGGCCGGATGCACCTGTCCGGCTCCGGAAATCTCGAGCCAGCGGCCCGTGCGCGACCCGCTGGTGAACATCATGTCGATCTCGGCCGACGGTTCGGTGAACGGAAAGTAGGACGGGCGAAACCGCACCTGCAGCTCGTCGGTCTCGAAGAAGCGGTGCAGAAAATCGGTGTACACGCCCTTCAGATCCGCAAAGCTGATATCGCGGTCGAGCCAAAGCCCCTCGACCTGGTGGAACATCGGCGAATGCGTCGCGTCGCTGTCGAGAAAATCTGCTCGATCCGGATCCAGGTCCGGATCACCGGGTGGATCCCTCCGACGCTGCGCGCGCGGCCCGGCAGGGTCACGTCGATCGCGTCGGTTGCGAGCTGGGCCGACAGGGCCGCTTCGGCCAGCTGCGCGCGGCGCTCGAGCAGCAGCTGCTCGATCGCCTGCTTGGCTTCATTGAGTCGCGCGCCTTCCTCGCGGCGCTCCTCGGGACCGAGCCGCGCCAGCGCCTTGAGACGCTCGGTGATCGAGCCGGCCTTTCCGAGAAAGCGGGCCTTCTCGTTTTCCAGGTCGGCCGGACGCGTGGCCGCGGCGAACGCGGTTCGCGCCTCGGCGATCAGATCGTCGATCGATTGCATGGGAGCATCCACCACCCGGGCCGCGGTTTTGCGCCGGCGCCCAACGAGCCCCGGCGCGAGCAGTACCGCCCGGTCAGGCCGCCCGGCCGCCTACGCGCCGCGCAAGGACTTGACGCGGTCGACGATCGCGGCGAAGGCCGGCTTGTCCAGCACCGCCATATCCGCCAGCACCTTGCGGTCCAGATCGATCGCGGCCCGGCGCAAGCCGTTGATGAAGGCGCTGTAGGACAGATCGTGCTCGCGCACGGCTGCGTTGATGCGCGCAATCCACAGCGAGCGGAATACGCGCTTGCGCGTGCGGCGGTCGCGATAGGCGTACTGGCCCGCCTTCATCACCGCCTCTTTGGCGACACGGAACACGCTGTTGCGGCGCTGCGTGTACCCCTTGGCCTGCGCCAGCACCTTCTTGTGACGGGCGCGGCTGGTGACCCCTCTTTTCACGCGAGGCATGCCGGATCTCCCTACGCGTACGGAAGCATGCGCCGCACCGAGGCCGCGTCGGACGGGTGAATCGCGACCGGCCCGCGCAGGTGCCGCTTGTTCTTCGTGCTCTTCTTGGTCAGAAGGTGTCGTTTGAACGCCTGGGCGCGCTTGATCGATCCGCTCGCGCGGATCGCGAACCGCTTCGCAGCGCTTCGCTTGGTCTTCAACTTCGGCATCACGTACTCCTGTATTCGATGTCGCCGGGCGCCCGGCGCATCGGCCGGGACTTCAACTGCCTGCGACACTTCTTGGGTGCCGCATCCGGTCCAAGGGATCCGGATGCTCACCTGTCCGGGCCGGGTGGCCCGGGTCCTGCGTTTTACCCGCGCACCGGCTGCAACTTCCTACTTCTTGCGCCGGGGCGACAGCACCATCACCATCTGGCGTCCCTCGAGGCGGGGCATCGCCTCGACCTGGCTGATCGTCTCCAGGTCCGCCTTGACCCGTTCCAGCACCTTCAGTCCCAGCTCCTGGTGCGCCATCTCCCGGCCGCGGAAGCGCATCGTCACTTTGGCCTTATCGCCCTCCTCCAGGAACTCGGTGAGCTTTCTGACCTTGGTCAGGTAGTCATTCTCATCGGTCGCTGGCCGGAACTTGATTTCCTTGATCTGGATCTGCTTCTGCTTGAGCTTCGCTTCGTGTGCTTTTTTCTGCTCTTCGTAGCGAAACTTCCCGTAATCCATCAGCCGGCATACCGGCGGAACAGCGGTTGGTGCGATCTCGACCAGATCCACATCGGCCTCTTCGGCCATCCGGAGTGCGTCGGGAGTACGGACCACTCCAAGCGGTTCCCCTTCGATTCCGATCAAACGAACTTCCGGTACCGTGATCTCGCCATTGAGTCGATGCGCACGTTCTTGAGCGATGGTTGCAACCTCCTTGAAAAAATATCGAGCCGCGCACCCCAGCCCGGACTCGCGCGCTCAGCGCCGGGCGCTCATCTGCCCGTGCCGTGCTCGTTCGCGACCTGGCTGTTGCTTCGCTGCTCGACCTCCAGCCGCAGCCGCTCGGAAAGGGCCGCCAGGGACATCACGCCCAGATCGACTCCTCCGCGAGCTCGCACGGCCACCGTTCCCGCCTGCACTTCCTTGTCTCCGACCACGCAGATGTACGGAAGCTTTTGCAGGGCAAGACTTCTGATCTTATATCCGATCTTGTCGTCCCGCAAATCCGATGCGGCCCTAAATCCTTGTTTTTTCAGCTCTTCGGCCAGCTGCTGCGCATAGCCGCGATGGTGCTCAGAGATGCTGGCCACCACCGCCTGCACCGGCGCGAGCCACAGTGGGAACGCGCCCGCGTAGTGTTCGATCAGGATCCCGATGAAGCGCTCGAGCGACCCGACGATCGCGCGGTGCAACATGACCGGGACCCGCCGCGTGTTGTCTTCCGCCACGTACTCGGCGCCCAGCCGTC
Source organism: Betaproteobacteria bacterium (assembly GCA_005882215.1). GTDB lineage: Bacteria > Pseudomonadota > Gammaproteobacteria > Burkholderiales > Burkholderiaceae_F > VBCK01. The sequence goes on from VBCK01000123.1 coordinate 101,230, forward strand.
CGGGCATCGAGAAGTCGACCTGCATCGTGCCGCACTGCCAGGAGCGTCCGATCGAGTCCTTCAGGTGGTACTCGATCTTCGGCCCGTAGAAGGCGCCCTCCCCCGGGACCGTCTCGAACTGGCATCCGGACTGCCGCAAGGACTGCGTCAGCGCGCGTTCGGCCCGGTCCCATAGCTCGTCGGCGCCGATCCGGCGCGGCGGCCGAGTGGCGATTTTGTACACGATGTCGTCAAAGCCGAAGTCGCGGTACACGCGTTGCAACAGCGCCGTGTAGGCAACGCATTCGGGCAGGATCTGCTCCTCGGTGCAGAAGATGTGCCCGTCATCCTGCGTGAAGCCGCGAACCCGCATGATTCCGTGCAGCGCGCCGGAAGGCTCGTTGCGATGGCATTGGCCGAACTCGCCATAGCGCAGCGGCAGATCGCGATACGAACGCAGGTCCGATTTGTAGATCTGCACGTGACCGGGGCAGTTCATCGGCTTGAGCGCGTAATGGCGGTTTTCCGACTCGGTCGTGAACATGCTCTCGCGGAAGTTGTCCCAGTGCCCGGTCTTTTCCCAGATGCTGCGATCGAGCAGCTGTGGACCCTTGACTTCCAGGTATCCGTTGTCGCGGTACACCCTGCGCATGTACTGCTCGACCTGCTGCCAGACGGTCCAGCCCTTGGGATGCCAGAACACCAGACCGGGCGCTTCCTCCTGCATGTGAAAAAGGTCCAGCTCACGCCCGAGCCGGCGGTGATCCCGTTTCTCGGCCTCTTCCAGCTGGTGCAGGTAGGCGTCCAGATCCTCCTTGCGCGCCCACGCGGTTCCATAGATCCGCTGCAGCATCTCGTTGCGGCTGTCGCCCCGCCAGTAAGCTCCCGCCACCTTGGTGAGCTTGAACACCTTCAGCCGCCCGGTCGAAGGCACGTGCGGACCCCGGCACAGGTCGATGAAGCGGCCCTCCCGGTACAGCGAGACCTCCTCCCCGGGCGGAATCGAGGCGATGATCTGCGCCTTGTAGCGTTCGCCGATCGATTCGAAGAAGCGGACCGCATCGTCGCGTTGCCAGACCTCGCGCTGGACCGGCTCGTCCAGCGCGGCCAGCTCGCTCATCTTGCGTTCGATCGCCTGCAGGTCCTCCGGCGTGAACGCCCGCTTATATGAGATGTCGTAGTAAAACCCGTTCTCGATCACCGGGCCGATCGTCACTTGCGCATCGGGAAACAGCTCCTTGACCGCGTAGGCCAGCAGGTGCGCGGTCGAGTGCCGTATCACCTCGAGGCCATCGCGGTCGCGCTCGGTGACGATCGTGACGCTGGCATCGCGCTCGACCAGGAACGAGGTGTCGACCAGGCGGCCATCGACCCGGCCCGCCAGCGCCGCCTTGCCTAGCCCGGGTCCGATCGAGGCGGCAATTTCGGCTACCGTGACCGGGCGATCGAATGGGCGCTGTGAACCGTCCGGTAGGGATATCTGGGGCATCGGATGAACGTGGTAGGCGCGATTGGACTCGAACCAACGACCCCCACCATGTCAAGGTGGTGCTCTAACCAGCTGAGCTACGCGCCTAAGGGTCGCCGATGATACACGAGGCATTACAATCGCTCGCCAGGTTGTCACAACAATGCCATGAATACTTCACGAATAAGACAACGGGTTCGACTAAAGTCCGCGGGTTTTTGAGGGGAAACGTCGATGTCACCTCGTAATTTGCAGCCGGCCACGCTGCTTGAGCCGAGTGTTGAGAAGCAGCCTCGCGAGCCGCGCCTGTCGGTCGGGCTGGCGCGCGGTCCGGCCGATATCGAGGACGCCCAACGCCTGCGCTACGAGGTTTTCGCGCTGGAAATGGGCGCCAAGCTGGGCGCAACCGACGACGCACTCGATCAGGACGAGTTCGATCCGTTCTGCGATCACCTGATCGTACGCGACGACGACACCACGCGCGTGGTTGGCACGTACCGGATCCTGCCCCCGCACAAGGCCCGCAAGCTGGGCAAGCTGTATTCGGAAAATGAATTCGATCTGTCGCGTCTGACGCACCTTCGGCCGTCGCTGATCGAGGTCGGCCGCTCATGCGTACACGCGGACTACCGCACCGGCAGTGCCATTTTGCTGCTGTGGGCCGGGCTGGCCCAGTACATGAAGGCAGCGGGCTATCGGCACCTGATCGGCTGCGCCAGTGCGCCGCTGGCCGACGGTGGAATGCAGGCCGCCCGGCTGCGCGACGAGTTGCAAGGCTTCCTTGCCAGCCCCGAGTACCGGGTGTTTCCACGGCTGCCGTTCCCGCACGAGCGCATTCCACGCGCCACCGGCTTCGATATTCCGCCGCTGATCAAAGGCTATCTCAGGCTCGGCGCGAAAGTGTGCGGCGAGCCGGCCTGGGATCCTGATTTCAATAGCGCGGATTTCCTGATCTGGCTGTCGCTGGACGGACTCAACCAGCGCTACGCGCGCCACTTCGATCTGCTGGCGGCGCAGCTGGCGGCCAGCCGGTACTGAAGCCATGCGACTTCCGCAAACGCTGCGACTGGCCCTGGCGCTTATCAGCAGCTTGGGCAAGCCGCGCCGCCGTCCCTACCGCCTGGACCCGCTGCGCGATATCTATCTCAGCCCGTTTTGAGGGTTCAGCGACGGCGGGCGACCAACACGCCCTTGACTTCCCCGATCTGTGCCAGCGTGCGGCGCGTGACGGCCGCGTCGGGAACCTGGACGGTGAACTGCATCTTCGCCTCGCCCCGCTCGGACAGCGTGTTCACACCCAGCACGTTCAGCTTCTCGCGCGCAAACACCTCCGAGATGTCGCGCAGTAATCCGGGTCGATCCTGCGCCAGCACGAATACCTCCGTTGGATAGCCGTCGCCGCCGGCCCCCCAGGTGACATCGATCACGCGCTCGGGGCTGCGCCTGGCCAGCGCCCGCGCGTTCGAGCAGGCCGCCCGGTGCACCGACACGCCCCGCCCGCGCGTGACGAAGCCGATGATTTCGTCCGGCGGAATCGGACGGCAGCACTGCGCGAGGCTTGTCATCAGAGAGTCGACGCCGACGACCAGCACGCGTCCGTGGGTCGGCTTGGGCGGCCGCAGCGCCGGCGCAAGGTCCGCTTCGTGGGCCTCGCGGGGAACTCCGGACACGGCTTGCTCGATGCTGCGCAGACTTAACTCCTCGCGCGCGAGCGCGAGGCAGAGTTCGTCGACCGAGGCAAAGCTCAGCCGCCCGGCCAGATCCTCCAGGCTCACCGCGGTGCGCCCCAGCCGCTGCAGCTCGCGTGTGACGGCCTCCCTGCCCGCAGCCACCGATTGCTCGTGTTCGATCGCGTTGAACCACTGCCGAACCTTGGTGCGGGAGCGCGCGCTGGCGAGATAGCCGAGCTCCGGGTTGAGCCAGTCGCGGCTCGGCCCGCCGCTACGCGCCGTAATCACTTCAACCGTCTGCCCGGTGCGCAGCCGTGTGTTCAACGCGACCAGCGACCCGTCGACGCGAGCTCCCCGGCACCGATGTCCCAGCTCGGTATGCACGTGATAGGCGAAATCGACAGGAGTCGCGCCCACCGGCAGTTCCACCACTCGGCCCTGCGGCGTCATCGCATACACGCGCTCGCTGGCGGACGCCTTCGCCAAGGCTCCGGCGTCCGAGGCCGCCTGCCCCAGGCTGGGCGACGCCTTCGCCGCGGCTTCGGCGTCCAAGCTCCAGTCGAACAGGCGACGCAACCAGGCGATGCGCTGGTCGTATTGCGCGCGGTCGTCGCGCCGGCCCTCCTTGTAGCGCCAGTGTGCAGCAACGCCCAACTCCGCGTCCCGGTGCATCTGACGCGTGCGGATCTGGATCTCGATCGGCCCGCCGTCCGGATCCCTGACCACCGTGTGCAAGGACTGGTAACCGTTGGGCTTTGGCCTGGCGATGTAGTCGTCGTACTCGCTCTCGATCGGTGTCCAGCTCGAGTGAACGACCGAAAGCACCTCGTAGCAGGTGGCGACCTGGTCGACGATGACGCGCACCGCCAGCAGGTCATGCACCTGCTCGATCGACAGCCCCTTGGCGATCATCTTCTGGTGGATGCTGGCGACGTGCTTGGGCCGTCCGCTGACTTCCCCCGTGATGCCGGCGCTGCCGAGCAGCTGGCGCAGGCGCTGAGCGGCCTGCTCGACGGTGCCCTCGCGCTGCGCGCGGCTCTGCTCGAGCTGGCGCGTAATGTGGTGAAAGGCTTGCGGCTCCAGCACCCGGAAGGCCAGATCTTCCAGCTCCCATTTCAGCTGCCAGATCCCCAGGCGATTGGCGAGCGGCGCAAACAGCGACAGGGTTTCGCGAGCGATCGCCTCGGAGCCCGCGCTCTGCGCCGCGGCGGGATTGTGGGCCACAAAGCGCATCGTCTGCAGGCGCGAGGCCAGGCGCAGTACGACCACGCGCGGATCGTTGACCATTGCCAGCAGCATGCGTCGAAGCGCTTCGGCCTGCGGCTTGTGCCGCTGCGCGTCGGCCGCATCGGCCTGGCGCGCGCGCACGCTTTCGGACAGCAGAATCAATTGCCGCAGATCGCCGACCAGAACAGCGACCGCGGCGCCGGCTCTGTTGCGGATCCACTCTGCGGCGTCACGCAGCACGTCGTGTGCGCCGAACAGGTAGGCGGCCGCCATCAGCTCGGGGTCCTCGTGGACCGAGCGCATGATTTGCGCGATGCCGTCGGCGTGATCGGCGAATGACTCGCCGGTGCGCAGCTGGCGGCCCTCGTAAAGCGGGAAAATAAGCGCCCGCGCCCCGGCCGCATCCAGCGTCGAGCCCGCGCCCGGCAAACGATGCAGCGGCTCTTCGAGTTCTGTCACTTCACAAGCTCCACGCTGTGCTCGATTATGCACCGCCCCTTGTGCACTCCGCGCTGCGCGCCGCTCGGGCACAATGCCGCATGCTCGGCCGCCTGCTCGACTCGCTCGGCTCCGGCACGGTCGAAATCCCATCGCCTCTGTGGGAACACGTGCTGTCAGACCTTGCGTTTCTGCGGCGCTTCAGCGCCGCGGCCGACCCGTCTTTGCGCGAACTGTCCGGGCGGCTGCTGGCGACCAAGGTGATGACCGGCGCCGGCGGTCTTGAGCTGACGGGCACTGTCCAAGTCGCGATTGCCGCGCAAGCTTGCCTTCCGATCCTGAAGCTCGGGATCGACTGGTATCGGGGCTGGAGCGGAATCGTCGTTTACCCGTCCGAGTACGTGGCGCGGCGGCGCGTCCAGGACGAGGCCGGACTGGTGCACGAATACGAGGAGACCGCGGCAGGCGAAGCCTGGGACGCCGGGCCCGTCGTCGTTTCCTGGGACGCCTTCGCCGAGGCTCCGGCGTCCGGGGACGCGGACGGCGGCGAGACGCACGGCGGCGATCCGCCGTTCAACGTCGTGATCCACGAATTCGCACACAAGCTCGATGCGCTGAACGGCGGAGCCGACGGATTGCCCCCGCTGGACCGGCGCCTGCACGCCGGGCTGGAGCACCATCGGTGGCGCAGCACGCTGGAGGATGCGTATCAGCGCTTTGGCGCGGCGGTCGACCTGATCGAGCTGCAACTGCCGGGCGACGTCGATCCCGAATCCAGCGCGGCCGACCCTTACTATGCGCGCCTTCCGCTGGATGCCTACGCGGCGCAGGACGAAGCCGAGTTCTTCGCGGTTTCCAGCGAGGCGTTTTTCGTCGATCCGCACCGGCTGCGCGATGCGTTTCCCGACTGGTACGAGCTGCTGAGCCGCTTCTACCTGCTCGATCCGCTCAGCTACTGAGCCAGGCCCGCCGGAGCGGCTGAGGCTGCACCGGCGCGCTTGCGTGCCACGGTCCGGCGAACCGCCAGCGCGGCCAGCGCAACCACCACGCTCAATCCGCTCAGTGCGAGCTGGACCGTCTGGGACGGAGTCACGGCCATCAGCACCAGCACCGCGCCGATGCCGGCAATCACCGCGTAACTGAGCCACGGAAACAGCCACATCCGAAGCAGCAGGCGCTCGCCCCGGCGTTCAAGTTGCTGGCGGAAGCGGATCTCGCCGAACGCGATGATCATGTAGATGAACAGGATGATCGCGCCCGACGTGTTGATCAGGAACAGGAAGATCCCTTTGGGCGAGATCAGCCACGCCAGCGCAGCCGCGGACCCAGCGACGGTTCCGAACAGGATGCCGAGCCGGGGCACCCTGCGGCCCGAGGTCGCCGCGAACACGGCCGGCGCGTCGCCGCGGCGGGCCAGCTCGTACAGCATCCGGGACGTGATGTAGATGGCGGAGTTCAGGCAGGACAGCACCGCGGTCACGGCGATCACCGACATCGCGGCAGCGGCGCCTGGAATTTTCATGATCTCCAGCGTCTTGGTAAAGGGCGAATCGCCCGGCACCAGGCTGTCCCACGGGGCCAGGCTGACGATGATCGCGATCGATGCGACGTAGAAGACCAGGATCCGCAGCGACACGGTGCGCGCCGCGCGTGTCACGTTGCGCGCCGGATCGGCGGTCTCGGCGGCGGCGATCGTGGCGACCTCGCTTCCCATCATCGAGAAGATCACCACCGGAATCGCAACCAGCGGAGCGCTGATTCCTTTCGGGAAGAAGCCGCCGTGCGCCGTCAGCTGGTGCAGCGCAGCGCTCGGCCCGGGACCGAACGCTAGAATGAAACCCAGTCCCAGCACGATGAATACCGCGATCGCGCCGACCTTCAGCAAGGCGAACCAGAATTCGAATTCGCCGTAGGTGCGAACCGACAGCAGATTGGTCGCCGTCATCATCGCGATCAGCACGAGCCCGATCAGCCATACGGGTGCGGCCACCCAGTACTGCAGCAGTTGGGCCCCGGCGATCGTCTCCACGCCGACCGTGATCACCCAGAAGTACCAGTAGAGCCAACCGGTCAGGAACCCGGCCCACGACCCGAGGCCCAGCGCCGCATACTCCGCAAAGGTCCCGATGCCCGGCCGGGCCACGGCCATTTCGCCGAGCATCCGCATGATCAGGAACACCAGAATGCCGGAAAGCGCGTAGCTGATCAGCACCGCAGGGCCGGCCATGTTGATCGCCGCGCTGCTGCCGACGAACAGGCCTGCTCCGATGATGCCGCCCAGGGAAATCAGCGTCACGTGGCGCGGTTGCAGCGAATGGGCGAGCTCACCGGTGTTTCGATCGGGCATTCGAGGCCTCCAGCAGGCGCTTCTCAGTTCGCGAGCAGGAAACGCCGCACGATCTGGATCTGGTCCGGATCGAAAAACATCGGCGCGTGTCCTACCCCGGGGATCTCGACCAGTTCGGCGCGCGGTCCGCGCCGCGTCATCTCGATCGCCGAGGCGCTCGACAGCAGGTCCGATTCGGCGCCACGCAGCACCAGAACCGGTCCCCGGACCGCGTCGTACAGTTGCCACAGCTTCGCCTCGGCCAGCGCGTTCGTCTGCGCCGAAGTGTCCCTGACCGGCTGCGCGATACCCGGGTCGTAGCGAAAGGTCCAGCCCGAGCCATCGAAGCGGACCACCGACTCGGTGAGCTCGCGCCACTGCTGAGGGTTCCGAAGACCGAATCCGGAGGAGATCGACCGCACGTACTCGATGGCCTGATCCAGGTCGGCAAACCGCTTCGGCTGCCCCACGTACTGCGCGATCCGCAGCAGCGCGTCCAGCTCCATGCGGGGCCCGACGTCGTTCAGGATCAAGCGCCCGATCGGCGCGTTCGGCTGGCCCGCCAGCGACAGGCCGATCAGCCCCCCCATCGAGGTTCCGAGCAGGTCGACGCGCTCCACGTTCAGGCGCGCGATCAGGCTCACCGCGTCGAACGAGTACTGGGGCAGCCCGTACAACATCGGATCGGCCAGCCAGTCGCTGCTTCCACGCCCGACCACGTCCGGGCAGACGACCCGGTAGGCGTCGCTCAGGTTCTCGGCCAGCCGGGCAAAATCCTTGCCGACGCGGGTCAGCCCGTGCAGGCAGAGCAGCACGCGCGGGTTGTCGGCCGCTCCCCATTCCGCGTATCGCATCGTGTGAAATCCGATGCGGCTCAGGCAGCGGACTGCACCCGGACGTGGCGTGCTCATTGCGCAGGCTCCACGGACTCACCGGTTGAAGCGGGGCTTGAGTTTACCCACTTGGCCGGCTGATTGAGCCAGTAGCGTGCATGATCGAGCCGCCATTGCTCCAGCACCACCGATCCGTCCGTCCCGAAACGCCAGCGGGCCGCCCCGCTCCAGTCGCTGCGGATCACGCGCGCCCCGTGCTGCGCATAGCGCGCCACCACCTCAGGATGCGGATGACCGAAGCGGCTCCGGTAGCCGGCCTGAACCGACACCCAGTTCGGATGCACCGCTGTCACGAGCGCCTCGCTGGAGGACGTTTTGCTGCCGTGGTGCGGCGCCACCAGCAGCTGAGCCTGCAGGGCCGAACCGAAGGCCGCAACCATCCCCGCTTCCTCGCGCGCCGGAACGTCACCGGTCAGCAAGACGCGAGTGGGCCCCAGCTGGACCAGCACCACGCAGCTTTTCGAGTTGGTCGTGGCCCGGGGCCGCTCGTACAGAACGGCCGGCGGATTCATCACGGTCAGTTGCAGCTCGCCCACGCGGGTGCGCTCGCCGGCCTGGCAGCGCTGCACATTGCGCATCGCCGGCAGCACTGGATTTCCGGGCTCGATCGAAGTCAGCACCCGCTCGACGCTGATCGCGTCGGCCAGCGATCGGGCGCCTCCCGAGTGATCCGAGTCCAGGTGCGATATCACCAGCAGGCTCACGCGGTCGATGCCCCGGGCCCGCAGGTAGGGCACGATCACGCGCCCGCCGGCATCGGCGTCCTGCGAAACCCTGGCGCCGGTGTCAAAGACGACAGTGGCGTCGGCCGTCTCGAGCACCAACGCCATCCCCTGCCCCACATCCAGTGCAGTGAGCCACAGCGCGCCGGGCTGCGGCCGTTCCGGCGGCATCACGAATGCCGGCACCAGCCACGCCGCTCCGACCCAGCGCAGCGGCCAGCCGGCTGGTGCCAGCAGCCAGGCGATGCCGATGCCAGCCACCGCGACCGCCCATATCGGTGGCGCGGCGAAGCCGACCCAGGCGTACGGCAGCTGGACCAGCCAGTTCAGGGCCACCGCCAGCAGCGCGAACAGCGCATCCGACGCCTGCAGCAATGCCTGCGCCACCGGCAGCATCGCTTCGCCCAGGCAGCAGAGCAGCGCACCGATCAGTGCCAGCGGCGTGACCAGGTAGCTGACCAGCGGGATCGCGATCGCATTGGCGACCGGCGAGATCAGCGATACCTGCTGGAAAAGGACAAGCGTCAGCGGAACCAGCCCGATCGTCACCGCGGCCTGCACGCGGGCCGCTTCGTGCAACGGGTCGGCCAGGCGGGCAAGCCGGGCCCGCAGCCGCTCCCGCCATGGGCGCCTGATCGTGTCCGCGCCCGCCTCCGCGCGATGCGCTTCGGCGGGCATGCCCGCCATAGCGCCAGGAGCGTCGGCGGGCTGCACCCTGCCGTAGCACACCATGAAAATCGAAGCCACCGCGCCGAACGACAGCCAGAAGCCCGTCGCGGTGACCGCCCACGGGTCCCACAGGCACACGACGGCGGCCGCACTGGACAGCACTGCGGCAGCGCTCAGTTGCAGCCGCAGCAGCAGCGCCGCCGCCACGGTGGCCAGCATCACGAACGTGCGCTGCGCCGGAACGCCCCACCCGGCCAGCAGGCAATATCCGAGTGCGCCGCAGGCCCCGGCGATCGCGCGTGCGGTCTGCACCGGGGCCACGGCCAGCAGGCGGGGCGAGATGCGCCAGAGCGCGCCGGCCGCCAGTGCCACCAGGCCCGCGATCATCGTGATATGAAGGCCGGAGATGCTGACCAGATGCGAGATGCCGGTCCGATTGAACAGGGTCCAGTCCGACTGGGTGATCAGCCCCTGATCTCCCATCACCAGCGCGATGATCACCGCGCCGTAGCGGCGCCCCTGCAGCAGCAGCTGCAAACGCTGGCGCAGGCCGTCCCGCGCCCGGTCGATCATCGGGTTGAAGCGCCACACCGCCTCCTGCAGGCGCTGTGGCGTCGGCTGCCCGGCTCCATCCCGAACATAACCGGTCGCCCGTACGCCCTGCTCCAGCATCCAGAGCTCGGAATCGAAGCCCGCCGGATTGAAGGTGCCGTGCGGCCGACGCAGCTTGACTGTCATCCGCCAGCGCTGCGCCGGACGCACGCCGTCCGGACTCTGGTACCAGGACAGCGCGATCAGCCGCGGGACGTGTGGCGGCCCGGCCTTCGCGCTCCCTGCTTCGGCGGGCTTGGCCGCCTCGACCTGTTCGACCTCGAAGGCGAACCGCACGCCGCGTTCGATCCGGCTCGGCAGGGCGGCGATGATTCCGGTGACCTGGATATCGCGGCCCTCGTCGGCGAAGCTGAGCTCATCGGCAAGTCGCAGCTGCGCGCTCCACGCGGCGTAGGCGTATCCCAGCAGCGCGGCCGCAAGGCAGGCGGCGACCCGTGAGATCGCGACTCGCACCGCCCGAGCACAGAACCGGCGAATCAGCGCCGCGGCGCCGCTCAGCGCCAGCGCGGCGGCCGCAACGGCGCCGATCGTCTGCGGTGAAGGCAGCTCGGTCGCCCTCTGAAGCCATGCAACGGCCGCGACGAATGCGACCAGCGCGTGCACCATCGATGGGCGGCCGGGTCGGTACGCTGCGAGGCCGCTGAACGTTGCCTACGCTGCTCGACTCAGGGCCGCCAGTCGCGGAAAGGCATCCAGCACGTTGCGCCGGTTGATCTGCGCCAGCTGCTCCGGCGAGATCGAACGAAGCTGAGCAATCACGGCCGCGATGCGTGGCAGCTGCGCCGGCTCGTTGCGCCGCCGGCCGGCCTGCTGGTGCATCCACTGCGGTGCGATGTCCGGCGCGTCGGTCTCCAACACGACCGCCGATTCGGGCGCCTCGACCGCATGGCGCCGAATCCGCAGCGAGCCGCTGAACGTCGCAGAACCGCCGAAGCCGAGGCGGAACCCGCACGCGACGAATTCGCGCGCCTGCTGCTCGGAGCCGTTGAATGCATGCGCAATGCCGCCGGGCACCTCGATCCGGCGCAAGTATTTCAACAGCCGGTCGGCCGAGCGGCGCACGTGCACGACGACCGGCAGCGACCAGGAGTGCGCCAGCCGCAGCTGCGCCTGGTAGAAGTGCTCCTGGCGCCCGGCGTCGGGCGCGCCCTCGTGGAAGTCCAGACCGATCTCGCCGATCCCGACGAAATTCGGATCGACCCGCGCCGTTCGGACCGCTTCGGACAGCCGACCCAGATCCGTTTCCCCCGCCTGCGCCACGTACAACGGATGAATCCCCAGCGTGTAGCCGAAGCCGAACCGGTGCGCGACGCCCCTCAAGCGCTCGAACTCGCTCACCTCGACCGCCGGAATCAACATCATCTGCACGCCGGCGGCCTGCGCCCGTTCGACGACCTGCTCGCGGTCGGTGTCGAACTCCTCGGCGTCCAGATGGCAGTGGCTGTCGATCCACATTTAGGCGCTTCCAATAGGCGCTTCCAATATATCCATGCAGATCAGCTCCGACCGCGCCCGGGAGGATCGGCTGCGAGGGGGCTGGGCTGGCCCCTCGCGCTCCCCCAGCCAAGGCAACTACGGGACTGCCACGACAGTTTAGATGTGGTACCGCGGACGGGCGAACCCGCCGACGGGAGTCACCGCACTCAGCCGGCCGGCCGCTCCTGCTCCAGGCGGCCGTTGCTCAAACGCATCACGCGGTCGCAACGGGTCGACAGCTCCGGATCGTGGGTGACGATCACCACGGCCGCGCCGCAACGGCGCGCCGCGTCGAGCAGGACGTCGAACACGGTGCGTGCGGTTTCCCGGTCCAGGTTGCCGGTCGGTTCGTCGGCCAGCACGCACAGCGGCGTGCCCACCAGCGCGCGCGCGATTGCGGTGCGCTGGCGCTCTCCGCCCGAAAGCTCGCTCGGGTGATGGGCCAGCCGCTGCTCCAACCCGACCGACGAAAGCACCTCGGCGGCGCGCAGCCGGGCCTGCGCGAGCGGCATGCGCCGGATCAGCAGCGGCATCGATACGTTGTCCAGCGCCGTGAACTCCGGCAGCAAATGGTGGAACTGGTACACGAACCCGAGCTGCTGATTGCGCAGCTGCCCGCGTTCGGCTTCGGTCAGCGTAGAAAGGGCCCTGCCGCCGATGACGATCGAGCCCGCGTCGATCGAGTCCAATCCACCCAGGCAGTGCAGCAGCGTGCTCTTGCCCGAACCCGAAGCGCCCACCACGGCCACCACCTCGCCCGCTCGAACCTCGAGGTCGACTCCTTTGAGCACCTCGACCGACAAGTTGTCCTCCCGATAGGCCTTGAACACGCCGACCGCGCGCATCGTTTCAGTCATACCGGAGCGCCTCGGCCGGGCGGATGCGCGAGGCCCGCCAGCTCGGATACAGCGTGGCCACGAACGACAGCAGCAGCGAAATCACGCAGATCGGGACGATGTCGGAGGCACGAGGATCCGACGGCAGCTCGCTGATGAAATAGATCGACGGATCCAGGAAATGGATCCCGAAAGCCCGTTCGACCACCGGCACGATCGTTTCCAGGTGCGTCGCCAGCAGCAGGCCGCCGGTGACGCCGAGGCCGACCCCGAGCAGGCCGACCAGCGCGCCCTGGATCATGAAGATCGCCATCACGCTCCCCGGGCTCGCCCCCAGCGTGCGCAGGATCGCAATATCGGCGTGCTTCTCGGTCACCGTCATCACCAGCGTGGAAACCAGATTGAAGGCCGCCACGGCGACGATCAGCGCCAGGATCAGGAACATCATCCGCTTTTCGATCTGGGTGGCGGCGAACCAGGTGCGGTTCACGCTGGACCAGTCGCGCACCAGCACTTGAGGGCCGAGCTCGAGCGCGAGCCGCTGCGCCACCGACGGGGCCTGCTGCATGTCGCGCAAGCGCAGGCGCACCGCCGTCGGCCCCGGCAGGCGAAACAGCCGCTCGGCGTCCGACAGATTGACCAGGGCCAGCGCGCTGTCGAATTCATAATGGCCCGAGCTGAACGTCGCCACCACCCGAAACTGCTTCAACCGCGGGATCATGCCGGCCGGAGTCAGGTTGCCCTCGGGCACCACCACGGTCACCTTGTCGCCCACGTCGGCGCTCAGCGCGTGAGCCAGGTCCCGTCCCAGCACGATTCCGAATTCGCCGGGCGCCAGGGCGTCGATCGGTGCGCCTTGAAGGTGATGCGCGATTTCAGACACCCGCGGTTCCTGCGCCGGATCGATCCCGGACATCAGCGCGCCGCGCACGGTGTCACCGCGAACCAGTATCGCCTGCGCCTGCACCAGCGGCGCGGTGGCCACCACCTCGCGATCGGCTGCCGCGCGGCTGGCCACCTGCGTCCAGTCGTTCAGCACCCCGTCGAAGGCTTCGATCTGGATATGCGGAATCACCGACAGCATCCGGTCGCGTACGTCGCGCTGGAAGCCGTTCATCACGCTCAGCACCACGATCAGCGCGGTCACGCCCAGCGCGATCCCTCCGATCGAGATGGCCGAAATGAAGGAAATGAACGCGTTGCGGCGGCGCGCGCGCCGGCCGGCACGTGTGTAGCGCAGGCCGATCCGAATTTCGAAGGGAATGCTCAAGATCGACCCGGATGGGCGCGGCATTTGTGGAAAGGCACCGCCGATTCTAGCCAACCCGCGCATTCGTACAATTGGACCTCCATGACGCATGTCCTGCTCGTTGCGGGAGCACTGATCTTCGAGCCGGACTGGGACCAGGCCGGGGCGGATTGCGTGCCGGAGCGCCTGGCGCGCCGGCTGACCCGTGCGCGCCGAACCTGGCAGGCTCTCGATGCAAGCTGGTCCGACGGTGCCGCCCATCTCGAGTGGCTGGCCCGCGCCTTTCGTGTATCGGGCGATCCGCCCGGGCGCGCTCCCGCATGTGCTCCCTATTCCTGGCGGGCAGCCGGCGGGCAGGATGGATCCGACGCCCCGGCCGGCGACATCTGGTTCTGCGATCCGGTCCACTTGAGCCTCGAACCTGAGCGAACCGTGCTGGCTCCGATCGACAGCCCGCCGCTGACCGACACGGAAGCCCGCGAGCTCTTCGATGAAGCCGCCGACAGCGCCCGAAGCCACGGTGCCGAGTTGCGCCGCGCCGCCAACGGCTGGTACCTGTTCATGGATCCTCCGTGGGAACTGCAGACCACCGCGTTGCAGGCAGCCGTGGGCGCATCGGTGGAAGCGCGTCTGCCGCAGGGCAGGCACGCGACGCAGTGGCGGCGCCTGCTGAACGAGGTTCAGATGCGGTGGCACGCGAGCCGTGTCAGCCGGGAACGCGAAGCGCGCGGGCAGCAGGCTGCCAATGGATTGTGGCTGCACGGCGGCGGCGCGTGGCGCGCGCTGGCCCCCTCCCGGTTCGCCCGGGTCCACAGCGACGAGCCGCTCGTGCTGGGTTGGCAGCAGGCGGCACGCGCCGCTTCCGATGCCGGGTTGCCCTCGGACACGTTGACGGTCTGGCCTCACCTGTTCGAGCCGTACTGGCGCAGGGACTGGCGCGGCTGGGCCGCCGCCTGGGCCCGGCTCGACTCGGAAGTCGAGTCGCTGCTGCAGGCCGCGCGCTCGGGGCGCGACGGCCGCGTCGAGCTCGTTGCCTGCGGCCGGCGGGCGGCGGCGACCTTCGCGCTGGACCGCAGCGCCGCGGTGCTGCCGTGGCGGCGGCGCGCGTTGCACGACGATCTGCTGGAGACGGTGCAGTGAACGCGATCCAGCTTGTCGAACGCCCGCACGATCCGGCAGTGGCGGCCCGGCTGGCGAATGCCGGCGTGCCCGCGCCGCTGGCACGCGCGCTGGCCGCGCGCGGAGTCGCCTCGGCCAGCGAGCTGGAGTTTGCGCTCGGCGACATCCACGCGCCGGCGCTGCTGGCTCAGTGCCATCGTGCGGCCTCGCTGCTGGCCGACGCGATCGAGCGGCGGCAGCGACTGCTGATCGTGGCCGATTACGACTGCGACGGCGCCACCGCCTGCGCGGTGGGACTGCGCGCACTGCGCGCGATGGGCGCCGATGTGGACTATCTGGTACCCAACCGCTTCGAATTCGGCTACGGGCTGACCCCTGAACTGGTCGAGCTGGCCGCCCAGCGGCATCCGGACTGGATCATTACGGTCGACAACGGCGTGGCCAGCGTCGAGGGCGTGGAACGTGCCAATGCGCTGGGGATCGGGGTGGTCATCACCGATCATCATCTGCCGGGCGAGCGGCTGCCGGCGGCCCGCGCGATCGTCAACCCCAATCAGCCTGGCTGCGCTTTCCCATCGAAGAATCTGGCGGGCGTGGGCGTGATGCTGTATGTGCTGACCGCGCTGCGCGGCGAGCTGCGCAACCGCGGCCGTTTCGATCAGGCCACCCAGCCGCGCCTGAATGGGCTGCTCGATCTGGTGGCGCTGGGAACGGTGGCCGACCTGGTGCGGCTGGACCGCAACAACCGCACGCTGGTCGCCGCAGGTCTGCGCAACATCCGCAGCGGTCGCATCCAGCCGGGTATCGCGGCGCTGTTCGCGGTCTCCGGCCGCAACGCCGCCGAGGCGCGCACCGAGGATCTCGGATTTTCGATTGCGCCCCGCATCAACGCGGCCGGCCGTCTGACCGACATGACAGTCGGGATCGAGTGCCTGGCCTGCGACGACCCCGACCGCGCCCTTGAGCTCGCGCGGCAACTGGATCGGTTGAACCAGGAACGTCGCCAGATCGAAGCCCAGATGCAGCTCGATGCGATCAGCGGGATCGATCCGGCCGGATTCGAGCAGCGGCGTTCGATCGTATTGTTCAACCCGCAGTGGCACCAGGGTGTGGTCGGGCTGGTCGCCTCCCGCGTGAAGGAGCGCTATCACCGACCGACGATCGCTTTCGCTTCGGCCGGCGGCGACGTGCTGCGCGGCTCCGGGCGCTCGATCGAAGGCGTGCATCTGCGCGACACGCTGGATTGCGTCACCAAGGCCGCGCCCGAGTTGATCGAGCGCTTCGGCGGCCATGCGATGGCCGCCGGCCTGACGCTGCGCGAGCGGCACCTTGCCGCGTTCACCGAAGCGTTCGAATCGGCGATGCGCGCCGGCGCCGACCCGTCGCTGTTCGCGCGCTCGCTGGTCACGGACGGCGCGCTGGCCGCGGCCGAGATCGGCCCCGACCTGGTCGACGCGATCGAGCGGATCGTGTGGGGCCAGGGTTTTGCCGAACCCGTGTTCGCCAATGACTTCGACGTGCTGGAGCAGCGCCTGGTGCAGGAGCGGCATCTGCAGCTGACCCTCGGCCTGGGTCAAAGCCGGCTGCCGGCCATCTGGTTCGGACACATCGAAACGCTGGCGCCGCGGGCGCGCCTTGCCTACCGCTTGAAATTCGACACCTACCGCGGGCTGCGCCGCATCCGCCTGCAGATTGCCGCCGCCGCGGACTGAATCCTCCCTATGCCGTGCGCGTCTTCGGCGATAATGAGAGGCTTTGGATGGACGACCCGATGGATGCCGAACAACTGAACCAGACCGCCGCGACCCTGGCCGACCTTCGCAGCCGGCTGTCCGACCTGCGGAGGTATCTTTGACGTCGACGCCAAGCAAAGGCGCCTGACCGAGGTGGCCGTCGCGCTCGAGCAGCCGGATATCTGGACCGATCAGAAGCGGGCTCAGGATCTCGGGCGGGAGAAGAAGTCGCTGGAGGATGTGGTCGATCGGATGCGCCGGCTGGACCACGATCTGGGCGATGCGGCGGAACTGTTCGAGCTTTCGCGGGCCGATCAGGACGTTGCCGCGCTGGCGACGATCGATGCGGATGTGAGCGCGCTGGCGCGGCAGATCGACGAGCTCGAGTTCCAGCGGATGTTCAACAACCCGTTGGATCCGAACAACTGCTTCCTGGACATTCAGGCCGGAGCCGGCGGCACCGAAGCGCAGGACTGGGCCGCGATGCTCGAGCGGATGTACCTGCGCTACGCGGAGCGCAAGAACTTCAAGGCGGAGTTGCTCGAGGAGTCCGCCGGCGAAGTCGCGGGCATCAAGAGCGCGACGATCAAGATGACCGGCCCGTATGCGTACGGGATGATGCGCACCGAAACCGGGGTGCACCGGCTGGTGCGCAAATCGCCGTTCGACTCGAATGCGCGCCGCCACACTTCGTTCGCCAGCGTATTCGTCTACCCGGAAGTCGACGACACGGTGCAGATCGAGATCAACCCGGCGGATCTGAGGATCGACGTGTACCGCGCCTCCGGCGCCGGCGGCCAGCATGTGAACAAGACCGAATCGGCGGTGCGGATCACGCATCTTCCAAGCGGGATCGTGGTGCAGAGCCAGAACGACCGCTCGCAGCACCGCAACCGCGCCGAATGCATGGCGATGCTCAAATCGCGCCTGTTCGAGCTGGAAATGCGAAAGCGGCTGGCCGAGCAATCCAGGCTGGAGGAGTCCAAGACGGATGTCGGCTGGGGCCACCAGATCCGCTCGTACGTTCTGGATCAGTCGCGGATCAAGGACCTGCGCACCAACGTCGAGATCGGCAACACGCAATCGGTGCTGGACGGAGATCTGGACGAGTTCATCAACGCGAGCCTGAAACAGGGCGTGTGACCGGTTCCATGTCCGAATCGAACCCGCGCGACATCGAGCCGGTCCATCCGATCGTGGCCGAGCGCCGTGCCAAGCTCGCGCGCCTGCGCCAGGGCGGCCCGGCCTACCCGAACGATTTCGTCCGCACCGACAGCGCCGCCGAGCTGCACGCGCGCCATGCCCAGGCCACCCGCGAGCAGCTCGAGCGCGAGCCGGTTCCGGTCGCGGTGGCGGGCCGCCTGATGCTCAGGCGCCTGCAAGGCAAGGTGAGCTTTGCCACGCTGCAGGACGGATCCGGACGGATCCAGCTCTTCCTGACCGACGACGACACCGGCGCCGACACGCACGAGGCCTTCCGCCACTGGGACATCGGCGACATCGTGGGCGCGCGCGGCGTGCTGTTCCGGACCAACCGCGGCGAGCTGTCGGTCCGTTGCAAGGAGCTGCGCCTGCTGGCCAAGGCGCTGCGTCCGCTTCCCGACAAGTTCCACGGGCTGGCCGACCACGAGATGCGCTACCGGCAGCGTTACGTGGACCTGATCGTGAACGAGTCCACGCGCAGGGTCTTCCAGATCCGGTCGCGCGCGGTGGCCGAGATGCGGCGCCTGATGACCGAGCAGGGCTTCCTCGAGGTCGAGACGCCGATGCTGCAGCTGATTCCGGGTGGAGCCGCCGCACGCCCGTTCGTCACGCACCACCAGGCGCTCGATGTCGACATGTATCTTCGGATCGCCCCCGAGCTGTATCTGAAGCGGCTGGTGGTGGGCGGGTTCGAACGCGTGTTCGAGATCAATCGCAATTTCCGCAACGAGGGCATCAGTCCGCGCCATAACCCGGAATTCACGATGCTCGAGTTCTATGCGGCCTACCAGGACGTACGGTGGATGATGGACTTCACCGAGCAGCTGCTGCGCCAGACCGCGGTGGCGGCCACCGGATCGGCAGCGCTTTCCTACCAGGGGCAGACGATCGATCTGGCGCCGAGCTTCGAGCGTCTGACGATCGCCGAGGCGATCCTCCGTCATAGCCCCGACACTTCGGCGGCGAATCTGTCCGACCCGCGCTGGCTGCGCTCGGAGCTTGCGAGGAGGGGCGCCGAGCCGGCCCCGGGCGCCGGGGTGGGCAGCCTGCAGCTCACCTTGTTCGAGCACGTGGCCGAGGCCAGGCTGTTACAGCCGACTTTCATCATCGACTACCCGGTCGAGGTCTCGCCGCTGGCGCGCGCGTCCGATCGGCAGCCCGACATCGCCGAACGCTTCGAGCTGTTCATCGCCGGGCGCGAGACGGCCAACGGATTTTCCGAGTTGAACGATCCGGAGGACCAGGCCGAGCGCTTCCAGCGCCAGGCGCAGGCCAAGCAGGCCGGCGACGAGGAAGCGATGTACTACGACGCCGACTACATTCGAGCCCTCGAATACGGGATGCCGCCGGCGGCCGGCTGCGGGATCGGCGTCGACCGGTTCGTGATGCTGCTGGCCGATGCACCCAGCATCCGAGACGTGATCCTGTTTCCGCACCTGCGCCCGGAGGAGCCGGTCTGACGTCCGCGCCCGCCTCCGCGTCGCACGCTCCCGCGGGCGAGCTCGCCGATCGGCTCGACCGCCTGTGGCGGGCGTGCGAGGTGCACGCGAACCAGGCTGTGCCCGCCCATTGGCTGGCGCTGACGGTGGACGGCAGCAGGTGCGGATGGGTCGATCCGGACACGGCCCGCTGCCTGGTACGGCCCTCTTCGCCGTTCCAGCTGGACGGCGCGCAGCTGGCGCTGGCGCCGGATCCGGGCGACCGACCGGCCCGCTCGCGGGCGATGGACTGGGCGGCCCGGCGCCTGCGCGAGGCCGGGATCGTGCGCGAGTGGCGATCCGAACAGCTGGACGTGCACGCCGAGGACGGGCGCATCATCGCGACGATCGAGCGAGCGGCGTGCCGCGCGCTCGGTATCGAGACCCGATCGGTGCAGCTGAACGCGTTCCGGCCGGATGGATCGATGGTGGCCGCCCGGCGCGCGGCGCACAAGCTCAGCGATCCGAACCGGTGGGACAACCTGGCCGGCGGGATGATTGCCGCCGGGGAGCAGGATCATCAGGCGCTGGAGCGCGAAGCCTACGAGGAGGCCGGCCTGCGACTGGCGCAACTGCCGCTGGTACGAGGCTCCAGACTGCGGGTGCAGCGGATGGTCGCCGAGGGGCTGATGATCGAGACGGTGCAGGTGTTCGACGTGCGCCTGCCGGGCGATTTCGTGCCGGCCAACCAGGACGGCGAGGTTGCCGCGTTCGAAACACTGCCGGTCCAATCGGCGCTGGACGCGATCGAGCGCGGCGAGTTCACGCTGCAGGCATCGTGGGCGATGCTGGATGCGCTGCGGCGTTCCAACCGACCTTCCGGACCGGACTCAACGACTTGAACGGTCGTCCGAAAAAGAATCCGATGCACAAGCGGCCTGTTTCGCGGCTATTGCCGCTTGACCTGGATGCGGCGCAACGTAAACAGCTCGCCCAGGAGGCCTTCGAGGTGATCGAGCGCCTGCTGGGACGCCGCGACCACGCGCCGATCTTTGTGCCGACGCCGCCGCAATGCATCGAGGCGATGCAAGTCGCTCCGCCTGAGGGCGGCACCGAGCTGCCCGAGCTGCTGGACCGGCTGCAGGCGGCGGCCGAGTGCGGCTGGAGCAAGGAGCACGCAGGCGACCTCGGCTTCATTCCCAACGGTGGGCTGTACAGCGGCGTGATCGCCGCAATGCTCGCCGCCGGCCTTCACTCGTTCACCGGCTCGGCGTTCGAGCAGCCCGGCCTGGTCGCGCTCGAAGAAAGCGTGCTGCGATGGCTGGGCCGCGTTTTCGGCATGCCGCCCGCCACCGAAGGCCTGCTGCTGTCGGGAGGCTCGCTCGCCAACCAGACCGCGATCGTGTGTGCGCGCGATCGGGGCGATTTCGCGCCCGATCGCAGCGTCGCCTACCTGTCGGAGCGGGCGCACCACTCGCTGCCCAAGGCCATGCACCTGTGCGGGATCCCGGCCGCATGCATTCGCTCGATTCGCGCCACCGCACCCGGCCGGATCGACACGCAGTCGCTGCTCGAGGAAGTCGAGCGCGACCGGGCGCTTGGCCGCCATCCGTGGTTGATCGTCGGCGTCGCCGGCAGTACCGACACGGGTTCGGTCGACGATCTGAGTGAACTGGCCGCGATCGCATCGCGCTGCGGCGCCTGGTTTCACGTCGACGCCGCCTACGGCGGCATGTTCGCGCTGACCGGGCGGGGTGCGGCACGGCTGCAGGGAATCGGGGCGGCCGATTCGGTCGCCGTGAATGCCCACAAGGGACTTTTCCTGCCGTATGGCGTAGCTGCCGTGCTGGTGCGGCATCCCGGCGCGCTGGCGCGTGCGCACTCGGGGCAAGGGGCTTACATGCGTGACGTGACGCGCGTGCCCGATCTGCCCAACTATTTCGAGCTCGGGCCCGAGCTGACACGGCCGTTTCGCGGGCTCCTCCTCTGGCTGCCGCTGCATCTGCACGGCGTCGCAGGCTTCCGGCAGGCGCTCGACCGGTCCCTCGACCTCGCGCAGCAGGCGGCCGCCCGCCTTCGCGCGATACCCGGGATCGAGGTGCTGCACGAGCCGGAGCTTTCCATCGTCGCGTTCTGCGCGGCGCAAGGCGACGCGACGACGCAGCGGATCCTCGCAGTCATCAACGGATCAGGAGAGCTGCGCGTTTCCAGCACGACGCTGCACGGTCGCACCGCGATTCGGCTCGCCTTCCTGCACCCGAGGACGGGCGAGCCGCAAATCGATGCCGTCGAGGCAGCGATCCGGCGAGCGCTCGAGGCGCGCTGAAGCGCCTCGGACGCTCGCCTGCGCGCTAGAAACTGTAGCGCGCGGTCACCCCGAAAAGGCGCGCCGCGTTGGTGAGATAAGCCACGCGCGCGCTGCGGCCGCGCTCGTAATCGAGCGCGAGCCGCGCCGTTTTATCCCAGATGTTGTTGATGAAGCCGGCCACCTCCCAGCGGTCGGACCTCAGGCCAAGGCGCATGTTGCCCAGCGTGTAGCTGGGCAGCTGAGGGTTGAACGTGATCCGGTTCGTGGTCAAGGGACCACCGAACTGGATCAGCCGCGCCGCGGCCCCGGAGCACACCCCGGGCGTACAGATCTGGCCGAAGCCCGGCTGTTCCTGTTCGAACTGGGAAAAGGACGAGCCGACGTACTGCACCGTGAAAACGCCGAACAGATCCCGCCCGCTCTGAAGCGGTTGCGTGTAGCCGATGCTGGCGACCGCTTGCAACTTCGGCGCGGTCGGCAGCCGGTTGCCATCCTGCAACCCGCCAACGACTATCGTATTGCCAGCAGTATCCTTGGTCGTGACCGTAGAGGTGAGCACCGCATTCACCCAGGTCGCCGACAGTCCGAAGTCCCAGTTCGCGGTCGGCCGCGCAAACAGCTCCGCCTCGAGGCCGGTGCTGTGGGCGGTGGGTACGTTGAAGACGATCCGCGAGGAACACTGGCCAGCGGTGGTGGTCGCCTGCAGGTTATAGATCTCCGTCCAGAAGGCCGAGGCGTTGAAGGTCACCTTGCGATCGAGGAACTGTGTCTTGGCTCCCACTTCGTAATTCCATGCCTTTTCGTCCCGCCAGGTCGGATGGCCGCCGAAGACCTGGATATCGGTGGCCGTGCATAAGGGTATGTTGAGCGGATCGTTGATGCCGCCGAGCCGGAAGCCACGCGAGACCTGCGCATCGAACAGGATGTCGTTGGTCAGCTTGTAAGTCACGATGGCGCGCGGCGAAAAGCCGTTCGAGTTGACCGAGCCCGAGCTGGTCGAGCAGCATCCGAAGAGGCCGCCGAAGGATTGCGTGCGGCTCTCCTCGAAGCCGTAGTAGCGTAACCCCAGGGTGACTCCCAGCTGGTCCGTCATGTGCCAGGTGCCCTCGCCGAAGGCGGCGTACTGCCGGAACTTATAACTGAGGTTCGAGTAAAACGGCGTGTCGGGCGGGGCTGCCAGCTGTACCGAGGGCGGAAACGCGTGGCTCGTCGAAAAGGCGTCGTATCCGGGGGTGGGCAGGTCTTGGCCGTAGTGGCGGTCGATGTGCTGCCAGAACAGGCCCCCCAGCCAATCTATCGTGGCCTTGCCGGTCGAGGCCAGGCGCACCTCCTCGCTGACCACGCTCAGGTTGGTCCTGTCATACAACGGCGAATTCAGGCGCACCTCCGCGGGCGTCGCTGGTGGGAAGTGGGGGAATGGAGGGCAAGTCGTGCCAGCCGGGCAGGTGGACGGCAGGTCGAACGTGACACTGCCCGACAGTTGCGTGGCGTCGCGAAGCACCGTCACGGCGCGATCGGTATAAGACGTGATGGAGGTCAGGGCCATGCTGCCCAGGTCGTAATCGATCTTCAGATCGGCCAGGTGGAACAGGTCCTCGATGCCCTCCTGCTGCTGCGTGAACTGCTGGCGGTCGCCCAGGGTTACCGCCGGCTGGGTGGTCGTGTAGGGGTTGGCGAGGATGTTGTACAGATCGACGCGCGGATAGCCGCCCGTCTCAAGTCTCTGAAAGACGTAGCGCGGCTCTAGCGTCAGGTCGTCCGTGAGCTTCCACAGCAGTGCAATCCGGCCGCCCTCGCGGTCGGCCGAATTGACGTTCTTGTTGAGCCCGCCGTTGGGCTGCACCGCATCGATGAACCCCGGCGCGTGGTCCTTGTAGAGGACGGAACGCAGTGCCGCAACAGTGCCCAGCGGCAGGTTCACCATCCCGCGCAACGAGCCGCCGCCGTCACCGGTGGTCGAGGCGTCGCCGGTTGCCTCGACATTGCCCTCGAAGACGCCGAGCCTGGGCGCGTTCGTGATGTAGCGCAGCGTGCCGGACTCGGAGCCCGCGCCGAACAGCGTGCCCTGCGGGCCGCGCAGCACCTCGAAGCGAGCGAGGTCGTACAGCACGAGGTCGGGCGTGAACAGGGCGACCGAGATCGGCGACTCGTCCAGGTAGACGCCCACCTGCTCCTTCACGCCCGGTTGGTCGCGGATCACCTGCCCGGAACTGATACCGCGGATCGCGATCTGGCTCTGACCGGGGCCGAGGTCGGCGATGCTCAGCCCCGCCACATTGCGCGCCAGGTCGACGATGTTGTCGGCGCCGGAGTTGCGGATCTGGGCCTCGCTCGGCGCGGCCACGGAAAAGGGCACGTCCTGCAGGGCCGAGGCGCGTTTCTGGGCCGTGACGACAACCTGCTCTGGTGCTTCCGTCCCGGTGGGAGACGGCGGCACCTGCTGAGCGTGGACGAGCGGGGCGAACGGCAGGGCGAGTAGTACGGCGAGAGACGGTTCTGCGACGGACCGACGTATCGGAGTCATTCGCTCCTCCCAGATCGTGATCGTTATCGAGTCTTGCAATCGGCTCGAAGGGCCGCTTGGCGGGCGAGTCTAGGCGCCCCGCCCCGTGCTGTCTACCGAGGCGTGGGACATTTGCAATAGTGAGACAGGCGGGACAGAACCGCCGACGTCTGCCTGCGAAGCCTAGGAGCGTCGCCTCTTGAGCGCTTTGCCGTCGGCTTCGGGATTGGAATCGATGGTGCGGTGCGCGCTTCGATCCAGTGCACGCGACAGGCGCTGCACCGCGACGTCGAGCTCGGCCGGTGCGGCCGTTGCGAACGACAAGCGCAGAGTCGATCGATCCGGGGCATCCGAGTAGAAGGCGCTGCCCGGAACGAAGATCATTCCCTCTTCCATGGCGTGACGCAACACGTCGGACGCGTCGAACCCCTCGTTCAGCCGCGCCCAGAGGAACATCCCGCCCTCGGGTCGGTTGAAAACGATCCGCTGACCCAGATGGCGGGTCAGCGCGGCTGCGAGCGCTTCATTGCGTTCGCGGTAAGCGGCCTGGATCGAGGGCAGTCGAGCTTCGAGGCGGCCGCTGGCAAGATACTTGGCGGCAACTTCCTGCGTGAGGGTGGACGAGTGCAGGTCCATGCCTTGCTTGCAGATGACGGCCTGTTCGCGGACCGCCGGCGGCAGCACCACCCAGCCGAGCCGAAGGCCCGGCGCCACGATCTTCGAGAGCGTGGAAAGGTACCCGCACCAGTGCGCGCTACCCGGCACCTCCGGGCAGAGCGCAATCACGGGCACGACGCTGGTGCCGAACGAGCGAAGCTCGCCGTACGGATCGTCTTCGAGCACGAAGACCTTGCGTGCGACAGCGGTTCGCAGAAGCCGCAATCGGCGCTCGCGGGTCAGCGTAGCGCCGCTGGGATTCGCAAAATTGGCGACGACATAGATCAGCTTTACTGTTTCGCCGGCTGCCGCCGCGGCGTCGAGCACCGCATCGATCTCCTCGACCCGAGCGCCGTTTGCATCGCTGCCGATACAGCGCACGGACGCTTGCGCGAGCGCAAAAGTCTGCAACGCCGCCAGGTAGGCCGGGCGCTCCACCACGACGACATCGCCGGGGTCGATGAACAGCCGCGCCATCAGATCGATGCCCTGCTGCGAACCCGTCGTCACGACGATGTCTTCCTCCGCCGGCGCGGCACCGCGCGACGTGGTCAGGCGCGCGAGCTGGTGCTTGAGCGCCGGCTGGCCGTCGGTCAGACCGTATTGCAGTGCCCGGGCCGGTTCGCGCGCGAGCACCTCTTCGGCCGCGCTCCTGAGCCCCTCGACATCGAAGGTGACCGGCGAGGGAAGTCCTCCGGCCAGGGAAATGATTCCGGGCCGCTGCGCGAATTTGAGAAGGTCGCGGATCAGAGAGCTCTGGACGCCGCGCATCCGGGACGAAAATCCGTACTCCGCGCCAGCTGCCCCGGAAGACCGTGAGTCCATCTGCGGATAGTAATTCATGTGTGCCCGAGGGTAACGACGATGTCGGGAATCGCCGGCGCAGAACGTGCATCGGCGCTGCGCCCGTGGCTCGAACCGCTCCTAGGGCTAGACTGTGCGCGAGCGGGCTCATTGACAGCGGGCGGCGCGTGATGCGGAGTCTCGGTTGCGTTCTCCTGGCGGCGGTGGTTCTTTGCGCCTGCGGCAAGTCAGGTCGACAAAACGAGGTTGTGTCCGCTTCGGCCGCGCCTGCCAGCACCCCACAGGAGGCGCCCATGGCCAGCATGGCGCCTGCAACCGCGGCGCAGTGGGCTCAGGGCGCGCAGCTGTTCGAACAGTTGGGCAGCTTCCACCGGAAGACGACCACCTCATCGGAGCAGGCGCAAGCCTACTTCGACCAGGGGATGCGGCTGCTCTGGGCTTTCAATCATGACGAGTCCACGCGTTCGTTCGCGAAGGCCGCCGAGCTCGACCGCTCGTGTGCGCTGTGCTGGTGGGGCCTGGCGCTGACGGTCGGCCCCAACTACAACGTGCCGTTCATGGCGCAGGTGCGCGCAAAAGTGGCGTGGGAGGCGTTGCAGCAGGCTCAAAAAGCCGCACCGCAGGCCGCGCCGGTGGAACAGGCGCTGATCGCCGCACTGTCAAAGCGCTACCAGGCCCCGCAGCCACCGGATCCGGCGAACGAAGGCCCGGTGCTCACCGCGTACGCCGATGCGATGCGCGAAGTGGCAGGCAAGTATCCGGACGATCTTGACGTGCAAGTGCTGTTCGCCGAAGCGATGATGAATACCCATGCCTGGAAGCTGTGGACGCTGGACGGCCAGCCGGCGCCCGGCACGCCGCAGATCCAGGCGACGCTGGAGTCGGTGCTCCAGCGCGAGCCGCTGCATCCCGGGGCGAACCATTACTACATCCACACGATGGAAGCCTCCCCGCATCCGGAGCTTGCGCTGGCTTCGGCCGAGCGTGTGCGAACCATGATGCCGGCCGCGGGGCACC
Source organism: Betaproteobacteria bacterium (assembly GCA_005882215.1). Taxonomy (GTDB): domain Bacteria; phylum Pseudomonadota; class Gammaproteobacteria; order Burkholderiales; family Burkholderiaceae_F; genus VBCK01. The sequence goes on from VBCK01000123.1 coordinate 127,557, forward strand.
TGGTGCACATGCCGGCGCACATCCTGCAGCGCGTGGGGCGCTATGCCGACGCTGCCGCCGCCAACCGGGCGGGCGCCGAGGCGGACCGGGTCTACCTTGGCAAGACACGGCCCCTTGATTACTACGGGATGTACGTGGCGCACAACTACCAGTTCCTCGCTTATTCGACCGCGATGGAAGGCCGCAGGGCGGACACGCTCGATTCGGTGAAACACCTTCGGGATGCGATGCCGGACGAATTGCTGCTGGCCATGCCGGGGGCGGACTGGTATGTGACGGAGCAATATGCCGCCCTGGACCGTTTCGGTTTGTGGGACCAGATCCTGGCGGCGCCGGTGCCCAATTCGAAGCTGACCGGGCTGACCGCTGGTTATCTGTATGCGAAGGCCAGTGCGCTCGCAGAAAAGGGCCGGCCCGAGGATGCGAAGGCAGTGCTGGCTCAACTGGAGAAGCTTGCCGTGGCGACGCCCGCGGATGCACCGGCAGGCTTGAATACGGCCAAGGATGTGCTGGTCGTCGCAACGCTGATGGCCAAAGCGCGCATCGCCCGCGCGGAGCACAAGACGGGCGAAGCCATCGCTGCCTTCGAGCAGGCCGTGGCCAAGGAGGACCGGCTCGCCTATGACGAGCCGGCGGACTGGTTCATCCCGGTGCGGCACCTGCTCGGCGCGGAATTGCTGACCGCTGGCCGCGCGAAAGAAGCGGAAGCGGTGTACCGGGACGATCTACGGAGGCACCCCGGCAACGGGTGGGCGTTGTACGGCCTGGCGCAAGCGTTGAAGGCGCAGAAAAGGGAGCCCGACGCCGCCCGGGTGCAAGCGCAGTTCAGGCGAGCGTGGAAAAACGCGGACGTCGCGCTGACCGCGTCCGCTTTTTGACGCCGCTGCAGGCTGCTACACCAATCGGGCCTGCCCGCTCGCGCGCAGCGCGAAGCAGGGTCAGTCGGCCTCATCGATCCAGGCCATCTGGATCGCCTCCAGGATCTTCTCGCCCGAGCGCTTCGGATCGTCGTCGAACCCGGGCAACTCGCACACCCAGCGGTGCAGATCGGTGAAACGCACCGTCTTCGGATCCACTTCGGGAAACCGCTCCGCCAGCGCCTGTGCGATCTGGCTCGTATCGACCCATTTCATCGAAACCCCCTGTATCAGCGCTTCTCCTTCACCTGATTGATCGAGTAGCGGGGGATCTCCACCACGACATCGCGATCGCTCATTTTGGCCTGGCACGACAGGCGCGACTTGGCGGTCAATCCCCAGGCCCGGTCGAGCAGATCGTCCTCCTCGTCGGTCGAAGGCGGCAGCGACTCGAATCCTTCGCGTACGATCACGTGGCAAGTGGTGCAGGCGCAGGAAAGCTCGCAGGCATGCTCGACCTCCACTCCGTGATCCAGCAGCGCACGGCAGATGCTCTGCCCGACCTGGCCCTCGACCGTGGCGCCGCTTGGGCAGATTTCCGGATGAGGGAGCACACGAATCGAGGGCATCAGCGAGCCAGCACGTCGTCGATCCGGCTCCCCGCGAGCGCGTTGCGAATCGAACGGTTCATCCGGCGGGCCGCAAACTCTTCGGTCGCGCGCGTCAGCGCGGCCGTCGCATTCCTGAGCGAATCCACATCGTCGCCATCGAGCACCGCGGCGAGCGCCGCGAGCGCCGCATCGACGGTGACGCGCTCGGCAGGGTCCAGCAGGTCTGCATCGGCGGCCAGCGCAGCCCGGGTGGTTTCGACCAGGCGCTGCCCGTCGACCTGAAGCTCACGCAGCGTGCGCAGCCGCTGATCGTCTCGGGCGTGGTCGATCGAGTCGGCCAGCATCCGCGCGACCTCCTCGTCGGCCAGGCCGTACGAGGGCTTCACGCTGACCGCGGCTTCGACGCCCGAGGTCATCTCGCGCGCGGAGACCGAAAGCAGGCCGTCGGCGTCGACCTGGAAGCTCACGCGCACCCGTGCAGCGCCCGCGACCATCGGCGGGATGCCACGCAGCTCGAAGCGGGCCAGCGAGCGGCAGTCCGACACCAGCTCACGCTCGCCCTGTACGACGTGGATCGCCATCGCGGTTTGCCCGTCCTTGAAGGTCGTGAATTCCTGGGCCCGCGCCACCGGTATCGTCGAATTGCGTGCAATCACGCGCTCGACCAGCCCGCCCATCGTTTCCAACCCGAGCGAGAGCGGGATGACGTCCAGCAGCAGCCAATCGTCACCGGGCGGACGGTTTCCGGCCAGCAGGTTCGCCTGCACGGCGGCCCCCAGTGCAACGACCTGGTCGGGGTCCAGATCCGTCAGCGGGGCTTGTTCGAACAACTCCGCCACCGCCGTGCGCACGTGCAACATCCGGGTCGCGCCGCCCACCAGCACCACGCCTTTGATCTGCGAAGGCGAAAGCCCGGCATCCTTCAGCGTACGGCGCGCCGAGTCGATCGTCTTCTGCACCAGGTGGCGGGTCAGCCCGAAGAAGGTTTCCGCTCCCAGCATCAAATTGACCCAGGCGCCGCCGGCCAGGCGCGCCTGGATCGCGGCCTGCGGCCGCGCCGACAGGGCCTCCTTGGCCGTTCGAGCCTTGGCCGTCAGCTGGCGCATATCCTGCGGCCCGAGCTGCGACAGGTTGGCCCGCTCCAGGATCCAGCAATACACCCGGTGATCGAAATCGTCGCCGCCGAGTGCGCTGTCGCCCCCGGTGGCCAGCACCTCGAACACGCCTCGGCTCAGGCGCAGGATCGAAATGTCGAAGGTGCCGCCGCCCAGGTCATAGACTGCGTAGATGCCCTCTGCCGCGTGGTCCAGGCCGTAGGCCAGCGCGGCGGCGGTCGGTTCGTTCAGCAGCCTGAACACGTGCAGCCCGGCCAACCGCGCCGCATCGCGCGTGGCCTGGCGCTGGGCGTCGTCGAAATAGGCCGGCACCGTGACGACCACCCCGACCAGGGCGCCCCCGAGGGCGGCTTCCGCGCGCTGTTGCAAGGACTTCAGGATCTCGGCCGAAATTTCGACCGGGCTTTTGACGCCGGCCGCCGTGCGCAGCTGGACCATGCCCTGCTCGGCGTCGACGAAGTCGTACGTCAGGTTCTCCACGTGCGCCACATCGCGCAGTCCGCGCCCCATGAAGCGCTTGACCGAGACGATCGTGTTGCGCGGATCCGAAGCCAGGTGCTCCACCGCCGGGTGGCCGACCTCGCAGGTGCCGTCGGCCAGGAAGCGGACCACCGAGGGCAGCAGCACCCGGCCCTCGCCGTCGGCGATCGCCTCCGGCCGACCCTCGCGGACCGTCGCCACCAGCGAGTTGGTTGTCCCCAGGTCGATGCCGATCGCCAGCCGATGCTGGTGCGGCCCGCTCGACATGCCTGGTTCGGCAATCTGCAGCAGTGCCATCGAATCAGGTCGCCGGCGAAGCACGCACGTCGTCGCCGGCCGTCTCGAGCTCCTTGATGAATTTTTCCACGAACATCAGCCGGTGCACGCCTTCGGCCGCTGCGGCAAAGTCACGTTCCTCATCGATCTTCGATTCCAGGCGGCGCAGCTCCTGCTGATACAGGGCCACGGCCTCCCCGCGCAACTCCTCCAGTCGTTGCCAATCGTGCTCGCCCCGGATCTGCTCCAGCGTCTGCCGCCACTCGAGCTGCAGCGCGAGGAAATCGGACGGTACCGAGCGTGCGGATTCGCCCGTGAGCGGCACGCCGTGCTGCTCGCACAGGTAGGCCGCGCGTCGCAGCGGCGAGCTCAGCACCTGGTAGGCCTCGTTGGCTAAAGTGGCCCACTGCAAGGCGGCACGCTGCTCGGCGCTGCCTGCGGCGGCATAGCGGTCCGGGTGAACATGCGACTGCACGGTCCGGTAGGCGCGGATCAGCAGATCGTTGTCCAGCCCAAAGCGCGGCTCCAGGCCGAACAGCGAGAAATGATCCGGCATCGGGTTGGCCACGGCGGCAACAACCAGCTGGTCAGGGATTCGCCGCTCCAGAGGGCAAGCCCGCCGAAGCGCGCAGCGCGAAGGCGGGCCGGCGCGACCGCGTCAAACGCGGAACGACTCGCCGCAGCCGCAACGATCACGCTCGTTGGGATTGTTGAATCGAAAACCCTCGTTCAAACCGTCGCGAACGAAATCGAGCTCGGTGCCGTCGATAAACGCCAGGCTCTTGGCGTCGACGACGATCTTCACCCCATGTACCTCGAACGTCTGGTCATCGGGGTCGATCTGGTCGGCATACTCCAGCTTGTACGCCAGGCCGGAGCAGCCGGTGGTGCGCACCCCGAGGCGCAACGCGACACCACCGCCGCGCCGGGCCAGGAACTCGGACACGCGCTGCGCGGCCCGTTCGGTCATCGTCACTGCCATCGTGAGCTCGTGCCGCCCTGTTCAGGCGGCGGCCTTGGCCGGTTCGCCGTGCGCCGCTGCCACGCCGGAGGCGTCGTCGCTCTTGCTTCGAAAATCGGCGATCGCGGCCTTGATCGCATCCTCGGCCAGGATCGAACAGTGGATCTTCACGGGCGGCAGCGCCAGCTCTTCGGCGATATGCGTATTGCGGATCTGCATCGCCTGATCGAGCGTCTTGCCCTTGACCCACTCGGTCACCAGCGAGCTGGACGCGATGGCCGAGCCGCACCCGTAGGTCTTGAAGCGGGCGTCCTCGATGACGCCGTCCTCGTTGACCCGGATCTGAAGCTTCATCACGTCGCCGCAGGCCGGCGCCCCGACCATCCCGGTGCCGACCGAAGCGTCGTTGCGATCGAATGAACCGACATTGCGGGGATTCTCGTAATGGTCCACGACTTTCTGGCTATACGACATCGTCTTACCTCTTGCTCGCTTCGGCTCAGTGTGCCGACCACTGTACAGTATTCAGGTCAATCCCGTCGTTATGCATCTCCCACAACGGGGACATTTCGCGCAGACGAGCCACCTTGCGCTGCAGTAAATCGATCGCGTAGTCGATCTCGTCGCGGGTGGTAAAGCGGCCTACCGTAAACCGGATAGAGCTGTGCGCCAGCTCGTCGCTGCGGCCCAAGGCCCGCAGCACATAGGACGGCTCCAGGCTGGCGGACGTGCACGCCGATCCGGACGACACCGCCACTTCCTTGATGGCCATGATCAGGGACTCGCCCTCGACGAAATTGAAGCTCACATTCAGGTTGTGCGGCACGCGGCGGTGCATGTCCCCGTTGACGTAGACCTCCTGCATGTCCAACAGCCCCGCGAGCAGCCGGTCGCGCAGCGACCGGATCCGCTCGTTGTCCGAGCTCATCTCTTCCTTCGCGATCCGGAATGCCTCGCCCATCCCGACGATCTGGTGGGTCGGCAAGGTTCCCGAGCGCAGGCCCCGCTCGTGGCCGCCTCCGTGGATCTGCGCCTCCAGCCGAACCCGCGGTTTGCGCCGAACATAAAGCGCGCCGATGCCCTTGGGCCCGTACGTCTTGTGCGCCGAGAACGACATCAGGTCGACTTTCAGCTTCTCGAGGTCGATCGGCACCTTGCCGCTCGCCTGCGCCGCATCGACGTGAAGCAGGATGCCGCGGCCACGACACATTTCTCCGATCGCCTCGATGTCCTGAATGACGCCGATCTCGTTGTTCACCAGCATCACCGACGCCACGATCGTGTCGGGCCGGAGCGCCGCCTCGAATTGCGCCAGATCCAGCAAGCCGTCCGGCTGCACGTCGAGGTACGTCACCTCGAATCCAAGCCGCTCCAGCTCGCGCGTCGTATCCAGCGTGGCCTTGTGCTCGGTCCGAACGGTCACCAGGTGACGGCCCTTGTCCCGATAGAACTGGGCGACGCCCTTCAGCGCCAGGTTGATCGCTTCGGTCGCCCCCGAGGTCCAGATGATCTCGCGCGGATCGGCACCCGCCAGTTCGGCCACGTGCTCGCGTGCCCGTTCCACCGCGCGTTCCGCCTCCCACCCGAAGGAGTGGCTGCGGGAGGCGGGGTTGCCGAACTGCTCCCGCAGGTACGGCAGCATCGCGTCAACTACGCGCGGATCGACGGGCGTCGTGGCCGAGTAATCGAGATAGATCGGAGTGCGCATTCGGCGGTTCCTGTTGCCTCAGCCGACCGCCGAACTTTCCTTCAGATCGGCTTCGCCGCGCGGAGCACGCCGCGCCGGACCATCCATGTTGACCGTCACCGCCGGTGTCTGGGTGGCCCGGTCCTTCTGCTGCTCGACCAGATCGCGCAGCGAGACCGAATCCAGAAAGTCGATCATCTGCCGATTCAGGCTGGCCCACAGCTCGTGCGTCATGCAGCGCTGATCGTTGTCGCAGTTTTCCTTGCCGGCGCACTGGGTCGCGTCCAGCGGCTCGTCGACCGCAAAGATGATGTCCGCCACGCTCACCGATTCCATCGGCTTGGCGAGCCGGTAGCCGCCGCCCGGGCCTCGTGTGCTTTCGACCAGCTGATGCCGGCGCAGCTTCGCAAACAGCTGCTCCAGGTAAGACAGGGAGATCCTCTGACGCTGGCTTATGCCTGCCAGGGTCACCGGTCCACGGTGCTGTCGCAGTCCCAGATCGATCATCGCCGTTACCGCGAAACGTCCTTTTGTCGTAAGCCGCATCGGAGTCGCCTCGTGAAAGTTAGAACTTCGCGTGAAGGAAAAAATTTCGCCAGGTGCTCCGACCGGGCTCTCGGTCCCTCGTTGTCCCTTGAGCGCAGATCAGAGTGATACCTGACTAAGACGCTTGGTTATAATAATGGTTCCCTACCGCCCTGGTCAACTTTAAACCAGTAAAGCCCTACCGGTAAATACTGTACTCAAACCCACTCGAATCGCAAGGTCACTCAAGCACGCCGCAAGCGCAGCCAGCGGCGTGCCCCGAGTTCAGGTCGCGATTGGGCCGAATCAAGCGGCCGCGTACATCGTCGCGCGCTTGCGCACGACTTCGATCAGGCCCTGGCAGGCATCTTCGACGTAGTCGAGCACGGTGTTGAAGCCTTCCGGCCCGCCGTAGTACGGATCGGGAACGGTGGCAGCGTCGTGCTCGCCGGCGAACCGCATCAGCAGATGCAGCTTGTGCTTGTGGGCACGTGGACACTGCTGCTGCAGCAAAGCCAGATTCTCCCAGTCCATCGCGAGAATCAGGTCGAAATTGCGAAAATCCTCCTGCGTGATCTGCCGCGCGCGCAAATCGCCGATCTCGTAACCGCGCCGCTTGGCCGCCTGCTGCGCGCGCGCGTCGGGCGGCTCGCCTACGTGGTAGGCGTGCGTTCCGGCCGACTCGATCACGACGACCCCTTCCAGCCCGGCTTCGGCCACCAGCTTGCGGAACACGCCCTGCGCGGTCGGCGACCGGCAGATGTTCCCCATACAAACAAAAAGTACCTTTGTCATCTGAGACGCGCCTTTCTCGTCCGGGTCCGCGCTCCGCGACCCGCTATCGCGGCTGGCTCGTGGCCTGCCGCCAACTCTTTCTCCAATCTCCGCATCCACGCTCGATCCACCTTCTGAAAGACTAACGACTGGACAAGAAGTTCAAGATCCCGGGTTTCGGCGACACAAATTGCGCTATCCCAATCGGCGTCCGACCCTCTAAGCCACTTTTTCGGCAGGCGCGACGGGCCGCGCGGCCCCCTCCCCGATAAACGCCCGCTCCCGCAGGGTCCCGAGCTGATCCCTGACGCGCGCCGCCTTCTCGAATTCCAGGTTCTTCGCCAGCTCGAGCATCTGTCGCTCCAGCCGCTTGATTTCGCGCCCGAGCTGCACTTCGGACATCGACTCCACGTCGCGCCGTTCGTTCGCTACCACCTGCTCGGCTCGGGAGGCGGAGGCGTCGTACACGCCGTCGATCATTTCCCTGACCTGCTTTTGAACGCCCTGCGGCACGATTCCGTGCACCCGATTGAATTCGGCCTGGCGCGCGCGCCTCCGGTCGGTCTCATCGATTGCCCGCCGCATCGAGCCGGTTACCGCATCGGCGTACAGGATCGCGGTGCCGTTCAGGTGGCGCGCGGCCCGTCCGATCGTCTGGATCAGCGAACGCTCGGAGCGCAGGAAGCCCTCCTTGTCCGCGTCCAGGATCGCAACCAGCCCGACTTCGGGCAAATCCAGGCCCTCGCGCAGCAGGTTGATGCCGACCAGCACGTCGAACACGCCCGCACGCAGATCGCGCACGATCTCGACCCGCTCGACCGTCTCGATGTCCGAATGCAGGTAGCGCACGCGCACCCCGTGATCCGACAGAAACCCGGTCAGATCCTCGGCCATCCGCTTGGTCAAGGTCGTCACCAGCACGCGCTCGCCCTGCCCCACCCGGTCCGTGATCTGCGACAGCAGGTCGTCGACCTGCGTCCTGGCGGGGCGCACTTCCAGCCGCGGGTCGACCAGCCCGGTGGGACGCACCAGCTGCTCGACCACCTGCGAGGAGCGCCCCAGCTCGAATTCGGATGGAGTGGCCGAAACGAAGATGCAACGGCGCATCTTGCGTTCGAACTCGTCGAACCGCAGCGGCCGGTTGTCCAGCGCCGACGGCAGCCGGAAGCCGTACTCGACCAGCGTTTCCTTGCGCGAACGGTCGCCCCGATACATCGCGCCCAGCTGCGGCACGGTGACGTGCGATTCGTCGATGATCATCAGCGCATCGGGCGGCAGATAGTCGATCAGCGTCGGGGGCGGCTCGCCCGGCTGCGCGCCCGACAAGTGCCGCGTGTAGTTCTCGATGCCCTTGCAGAAGCCCAGCTCGACCAGCATCTCCAGATCGAACCGGGTGCGCTGCTCCAGGCGCTGCGCCTCGACCAGCTTGCCGTGGCCGATCAGGACTTCCAGGCGCTCCTTCAGCTCCACCTTGATCGTTTCAATCGCCCGCAGCACCGTCTGGCGCGGCGTCACGTAATGCGAGGACGGATAGATGGTGAAGCGCGGCACCTTCTGGCGCGCGCGACCCGTGAGCGGGTCGAACAGCAGGATGGTCTCGATCTCGTCGTCGAGCAGCTCGATGCGCACCGCCACTTCCGCGTGCTCGGCCGGAAACACGTCGATCGTGTCCCCGCGTACGCGAAAGGTGCCGCGCACGAAGTCGCTCTCGCTGCGACGGTACTGCATCGCCGCCAGCCGCACGATGATGTCGCGCTGGCCGATCCGGTCGTGGTGCCGCAGCACCAGGATCATCGAGTGGTAGTCGTTCGGGTCGCCGATGCCGTAGATCGCCGACACGGTGCCGACGATCACCGCATCGCGGCGCTCCAGCAGCGACTTGGTGGCCGACAGCCGCATCTGTTCGATGTGCTCGTTGACGCTGCTGTCCTTCTCGATGTACAGGTCGCGCGACGGCACATACGCTTCCGGCTGGTAGTAGTCGTAGTACGATACGAAGTACTCGACTGCGTTGTTCGGGAAGAACTCGCGCATCTCCGAATACAGCTGCGCCGCGAGTGTCTTGTTCGGTGCGAGGATCAGCGTCGGTGCACCGATTTGGGCAATCACGTTCGCCATCGTGAACGTCTTGCCCGAACCGGTCACTCCGAGCAAGGTTTGAAAGGCGAGCCCGTCGTTCAGCCCTTCGAACAGGCGAACGATCGCGTCCGGCTGATCACCGGCCGCTTGGAACGGCTGATGAAGCTGGAATGGAGAGGCTTGGTTGGCCGGAAGGGTCGAGATCGGCATTACTGCGGCGCAATATGCGCACTCAAGCGCTTAATGTTATCACCGGGTCTTCGAAAGTCCTAGTCCCGGAAATCGATTGTTACATCGAACAATCAACAACTTACAGGCAATCCGGCTCTCCCGCCCCGCGTTGAGGGCACCCCCCCGGGCCCTCGCGGCACTGCGGTGAATGCCGGTAGTCGCCGTCCGGAAAAAGCCCGACGCAATCCCCCGTGTAGACTTTGAATCGGTCATCCGTTGTTTCCCTCGATAATATTGCATCGCAGCATCCGCTCAAATGCCCTCCATCTTCAGCTCCGTCGAACTGGCCCCGCGCGATCCGATCCTGGGACTGACCGAGACGTTCAATTCGGACTCCCGCCCCGGCAAAGTGAACCTCGGCGTCGGCGTCTATTACAGCGAGCAGGGCCGCATCCCCTTGCTTGACTGCGTGAGCGCCGCCGAGCGCGATCTTTTGCGGGCGGCCTCGGCCCGGGGCTACATGCCGATCGAGGGTCCCTCGGCGTACGCGTTGCAGGTGCAGCGCCTGCTGTTCGGGGCCGACTCCGAGACAATCGCCTCCGGCCGATGCGTCACGGCCGAAGCGCTGGGCGGCACCGGTGCGCTCCGTATCGGTGCAGACCTGATCAAGCGGTTGAGGCCGGACGCGACCGTGATGATCAGCGAGCCGAGCTGGGAAAATCACCTCGCCCTGTTCGAGGCAGCCGGCTTCCGGGTCCACAGCTACCCGTACTACGATCCGTCCACTCACGGGCTGGATTTCCCGCGCATGCTGGCCGCGCTGGAACGGGCCGAACCGGGCACCGTCGTGGTCCTGCACGCCTGCTGCCACAACCCGACCGGCGTCGATCCCGACCCGGCGCAATGGCGCCAGATCGTCGAATGCGTACGGCAGCGCAACCTGGTGCCGTTTCTGGACATCGCCTACCAGGGTTTCGGCGAAAGCCTGGAGGCCGACAGCGCGCCCGTGCGTCTGGTCGCAGCGGCCGGGATCGATGCGCTGGTGGCAAGCTCGTTCTCGAAATCGTTTTCGCTGTACGGCGAGCGGGTCGGCGCGCTGTCGCTGCTTGCCGGCACGCGCAAGGCAGCCGAGCCTTTGCTCAGCCAGCTCAAGCGCGTGATCCGTACCAACTACTCGAGCCCTCCGACTCACGGCGCGGCCCTGGTTGCCGCGGTGCTGGGCAGCGTCGAGTTGCGCGCACAGTGGGAGCGCGAGCTGGCCGGGATGCGCGACCGCATCCGGCTGATGCGCGAGCGGCTGGTCGAAGGGCTGGCCCGGCGCGCGGTCGGGACGGACTTCTCGTTCGTGCGGCGCCAGCGCGGAATGTTCTCCTACTCGGGGCTGACGTCGGCCCAGGTCGACCGGCTGCGCGAACAGCACGCGATCTACGCGGTCGGCACCGGCCGCATCTGCGTGGCGGCGCTGAATTCGGGCAATCTGGACGCCGTCTGCGACGCGATCGCGGCTGTGCTGAAGTCCTGACGAAAGCGCCGGCGATCCCGAAGAATGGACGCGTCAGGCGGCCTCAACCGAAATTGCCAGGAGTACGAACTACAGTAATATGTGCGTTCTTCCCCGATAGCTCAGTCGGTAGAGCGACGGACTGTCGAATGGCAGCACTACGAGGAGACTCGCAGAGGAAAATCGGGTGAACTCAGGGAATGCCCCAAAAGGGAGAATCCTGAGCCAAGCCTGCCGAAGGACAAGCGGTAAGCGTAGGCAGGAAGGTGCAGAGACTAGAGGGTGAGCAGTCCAAGCAATAAACCTCGTCAGCGCCCGACACCCTAACAGGCTAGGCTGAGGGTGATGAGATAGTCCAGCGCGCAAGCGCTGTAATCCGCAGGTCCCAGGTTCGAGCCCTGGTCGGGGAGCCAATTCCAAGCGCATAAGACAGGCCGGAGGCCGAGAACCGGTGCGCGTGCGACTGACCATCAACGGCGAGGCTCGACAGCTGGAAGTCGATCCCCGGCAATCGCTGCTCGACGTCCTGCGCGAAACACTCGATCTGACGGGTACCAAGAAGGGCTGCAACCAGGGAGCCTGCGGAGCCTGCACCATCCTGCTCGATGGCCAGCGCGTCCTTTCCTGCCTGACGCTCGCCGTGATGCACGAAGGCGCCCGGGTCACCACGATCGAAGGTCTGGCGAAGGGTGAGGAACTGCATCCGCTGCAGGCGGCCTTCATCGAGCACGACGGCTTTCAGTGCGGCTACTGCACCCCTGGCCAGATCATGTCCGGCGTGGGCTGCATCGCGGAGGGGCACGCCTGCTCGGCCCAGGAGATCCGCTTCTGGATGAGCGGCAACATCTGCCGCTGCGGAGCCTACCCGGGCATCGTCGCAGCGATCGCCGACGCGGCGGCAAAGAGCGGACGATGATCCCCTCCCGCTTCGAGAAGGCTCGCACGGAGCAGGATGCGATCGGTACTGCCGCCGCGAACACTCGAATACTGGTTTCAAAGAGGAGACGAACATGAGTGAACCACGGTATCCAAACGAAAGCAGAGAGTATCGCGATGCGCGCGAATCATTGCTCAAGGACGAACAAGAGCTTGTCGACAAAATAAGATCTGTGGCAGAAAGACGCCGCAACCTCCCTGCCGGCGGGCAGTTAAAAGAGGACTACGTCTTCCAATGGGCCAACGATGGGAAAGTAGGAAAGAGTGTGAGATTCTCCGACCTGTTTGCAGACAAGAACACGCTGCTCCTTTACTCATTCATGTACGGTCCAAGCTGGGACAATCCCTGTCCTTCCTGTACGTCGCTGGTCGATGGGTTTGATCGATCCTGGTATCAGGTCACTCGAGACGCCTCGTTTGTCGCAATTGCCAAAGCCCCGGCCGAACGAATCAATGCGTGGGCCAAACAACGTGGATGGTCGCAGATTGCGCTGGTTTCCGGATCGGAGTCTGCCTATCAAGCCGATTACAAGTGCCAGGGAGACTCTGCGGATATGCAATGGCCAGTGATGCATGTATTTAAGAGGCAGGATGGAAATATTTTTCATTTCTGGGGAACTGAACTGTCGGGGAATCATCTCGACACGGTGTGGCCGTACTGGAATCTGATGGACTTTACGCCAGAGGGGCGGCCAGACATTCCCACTCCGCCACAAAAGTTCAGGTCCGAATTCTTGGAAAAGAACTATCTGAATAGAAAGTAGTGTGGCACCCGGTCGCGCGGACCTGGCGGCAAAGAGCCGACGATGATCCCCTTCCGCTTCGAGAAGGCGTTCACGGAGCAGGATGCGATCGGTGCCGCCGCCGCGGGTGGGCGATATATCGCCGGCGGAACTACGCTGATCGATCTGATGCGCGAGGAAGTGGAACGTCCCGAGCGACTTATCGACATCAACGCTCTGTCGATGGGTGGCGTCCGGGTCGAAGGCTCCGACCTGCTGATCGGCGCGCTCGCCCGCATGGCGGAGGTTGCGGCCCATCCCGACACGCAGCGCCTGCAGCCCTTGATCGCCGAGACGCTGATCGAGGGCGCATCGCCGCAGCTGCGCAACATGGCCTCGATCGGCGGCAACCTGATGCAGCGGGTGCGCTGCCCCTATTTCCGGATGCTCGACGCGGCCTGCAACAAGCGGGACCCGGGCTCGGGCTGCTCGGCGATCGAAGGCATCAACGGCGGGCACGCGATCCTGGGAACAAGCGACCAATGCGTCGCCACGCACCCTTCCGATCTCGCCGTCTCGCTGGTCGCGCTGGGCGCCACGATGAGGGTACGCGGACCGCAGGGCGAGCGCACGTTCGCGGTCGAAGACCTGTACCGGCTGCCGGGCGACACACCCCATCTCGAACATACGCTGGGTCCGGCCGAACTGATTGTCGAGGTGCGCGTGCCGGGCGGTCCCCATGCGCGTCGCGCGCGCTATCTGAAGGTGCGCGACCGCTCTTCTTACGAGTTCGCGCTCGTCTCGACGGCGGCGGCTCTCCACATCGAGGCCGGCGTGGTCCGGCAGGCGCGCCTTGCGGCCGGCGGCGTCGGCACGCGTCCCTGGCGCCTGCGCGTCTGCGAGGACGCGCTGGTGGGCAAGGCTCCCGATCGGCAGGCCTTCGTGGCAGCGGCGCAGTTCGCGCTGCAGGGCGCCCGCCCGCTCGCGGGCAATCGCTACAAGGTCGAATTGCTGCCGCGGACCATCGTCCGCGCGCTCGAAATGGCCGCCCAGACCCCATGAGCGCGAACGCGATCGGAAGACCGCTGGTCCGCGTCGACGGTCGCGCCAAGGTGACGGGCGCCGTCCGCTACGCGGCCGAGTTCAACCAGAAGGGCCAGGCCTATGCGGTGATCGTCGGCGCGACGGTCGGCATCGGTCGGATCACGGAAATCGACTCGACAGCCGTCTCGCGCATGCCGGGCGTGATCGCGGTGATCGATCATCTGAACGCGCCCCGCCTCGCCTATCGCGAGCACCGGGGCGCGATCGACCCGTCCGTTGGCGAGCGCCTGCACGTGCTGCAGGACGACCAGGTGCGTTTCTACGGCCAACCCGTCGCGCTCGTCGTCGCCGACACGCTGGACCAGGCCGAACGCGCGGCGGCAGAGTTGCGGGTCACGTACGCAGCCGGGCGGCCGGTCGTCGATCCGTCGGACCCGAAGGCGCAGGTCGTGATCCCGCAGGCTGCCACACGGCCAGGCTTGCGCATTCAGGCGGACAAGTCGCGCGGCGACGCCGATGGCGCCCTGGCGCGCGCAGCCGTGAAGGTCGATGCGACGTGCGACTTGGCCCGTGAAAATCACAATCCGATGGAACCGCACGCAACCGTCGCGGCCTGGAACGGCGAGCGGCTGACCTTGTGGAGCAAGAGCCAGTTCGTCGCCAACGAGCAGGCCGAGATCGCCGCCGTCTTCGGCATTGCGGCCGAGAACGTGCAGGTGATCTGCCCATTCATCGGTGGAGCCTTCGGCACGAGCCTGCGGACCTGGCCGCACGTGACGCTCGCGGCCATCGCGGCACGGCAGGCGGCGCGCCCCGTGAAGCTGGTTCTCACCCGCAAGCAGATGTTCTTCACGACCGGCCACCGCCCGCGTAGCGTGCAACGCGTCGCACTGGGCGCCACCGCGGACGGCAAGCTCACAGGCCTGATCCACGAAGGCACCGGCGAGACCAGCCGTTACGAGCAATTCATAGAGGCCCTGACCTCGGTCTCGAGCTTCATGTACTCCTGTCCCAACGTGCGCACCCGCTACCGGCTGCTGCCGCTGGATACCGGCACCCCGATCTACATGCGCGCGCCCGGCGAGGCAAGCGGCGTGTTCGCTCTCGAATGCGCGATGGATGAACTGTCCTACGCGCTCGGCATCGACCCGATCGAGCTGCGCCGACGCAACGAGCCGCAAATCGACGAGGGCGAGAACAAGCCCTTCTCGAGCCGATCACTGATGAAGTGCTACGACCTCGGCGCCGAGCGCTTCGGCTGGTCGCGGCGCGATCCGCGCCCGCGCTCGATGCGCGACCGTCGACTCTTGACCGGCATGGGTGTTGCCTCCGCGAGCTATCCCGCCATCCACAGCCCGTCGAGTGCGCGGGTCCGCCTGCTCGCCAACGGCATCGTCGAAGTCGAGGTCGCGGCCAGCGACATGGGCCCCGGCACGTATACGTCGATGACACAGGTCGCGGCCGACATGCTCGGCCTGCCGGTCGAGCAGATTCACCTCGCACTCGGCCGCTCGGACTTCCCGCCGGCTCCGCCGCATGGCGGGTCTCAGACGATGGCGTCGGTCGGGTCCGCGATCCGCGCTGCCTGCATCGCGGCGCAGGAGCAGGCCGCGCGCCGCGCCCTAGCGGACCGGCGCTCGGCCGTCTTCGGCGCGCCCCTGGACGGCGTGCAGTGGAACGAGGGCCGCCTGCGTCGCCGCGGCGATGCCTCCCCAGGCGAGCGCTATCGGGACATCGTGGCGAGCGCCGGCCAACCGATCGAGGCACGCGCTTCCTCGCAGCGGGATGCCGAGGTGGCACGGCGCTATTCGATGCACGCGTTCGGCGCCGTGTTTGCCGAGGTCGAAGTCGACCCCGACCTCGGCACGATAAGGGTGCGGCGCGCAATCGGCGCCTATGGAGCCGGCCGTATCGTCAATCCGCGCCTCGCGACGAGCCAGTGCACAGGCGGGATGGTCGGCGGCATCGGCATGGCGCTGATGGAGCGCACCGTTCTGGATCCGCGAGACGGCCGTCCGGTCAATGCTCACCTGGCCGACTATCTCGTGCCGGTGAACCTCGACGTCGCCCGCCTCGAAGCGCACTTCGTCGACGAGCAGGACCCGCACGTCAACCCGCTCGGCGTCAAGGGCCTGGGCGAGATCGCGCTCGTCGGCATGGCTCCGGCCATCGCCA
>VBCK01000060.1 GCA_005882215.1 Betaproteobacteria bacterium
CGCAGGAGCGAAAGGCTTCATACTCGGCGTCGAGGGCGCGGCTTCCCAGCTGGGCGTCTCCGCGCTGCTGCTGTCGCTGATCGTGATCCCGATCGCAACGGAGTTGCCCGAGAAGGTCAACAGCATCATCTGGGTCCGCCGCGGCAGGGACACGCTGGCCTTGGGGAACATCACCGGGGCGATGGTGTTCCAGGGTACGTTGCTGCCGGCAATCGGCATCCTGTTGACACCCTGGCAGCCGCGAATCGAGGTGCTCACGGGCGTGTTCGTGACGCTTCTGGCCGCCGGATGGCTCCGGGTCAACACGCAGGCGGGCGGACTCGCAATCTGGGCGCTGCTGCTGAACGGCGTGTTGTATGTGGCTTATCTTGCAGTGACCTTGCTCTTCTGAGCTCGGGGCGTGGCCGGAAGTAGCAGTTTGACGCCGCATCCGCCATCGATGCCGTCGACCAGGAGCACCTCGCCTCGATGCAGTTCGGCGACGCGGCGCACGAGGGCGAGCCCCAGCCCCGCGCCGAGCCCTCGTTGGGAGTCCTGCTCCTCGCCGCGAAAGAAGCGGTCGAAGGCCCGACCGGCGACCTTTGGAGGCATGCCCGGTCCATCGTCCAGCACCGCCAAGTGGACGTCGACCCCGAGCTCACTCGTTTCGATCCGGACCCGCGACCTGGCAAAGCGAAGCGCATTGTCGATCAGATTGCGCAGCGCGACGCCGAGCGCATCCTGGTCGCCGGTCATCCGGGTATCCGCTCCCGCCGCCAGCTCCAATGTCAGACCACGCTGCGCGGCTCGCGTCTTGAATTCAAGCGCGACGTGATGCGCGAGCGACGTTACATCAACCGCGGCCCCGTCGAGCTTCGGATCCTGTTGAGCATCGTACCGCGCCAACGTCAGCACCGCATCGACCAAACGCGCTGCCCGGTCGGTTCCGGCGAGGAGCTCATCGAGCGCGGCGTCGCGCTCGCCCCCGTCGGTGGATCGGCGGGCCACCTGCGCCTGCAGACGCATTGCCGCCAGCGGCGTGCGGAGCTCGTGCGCCGCATCCGCCGTCAACGTCCGTTCGTGCAGCAAGGCGTCGCGGACCCGCACGAGCAGCCGGTCGATCGCGCGCGCAACCGGCTGCAGCTCGTCGGGCAGCCTGGTGGAGTCGACTGGTTTCGATTGCGCCGGGGCGAGCCGATCCAGATCGCGCGAATAGCGGATGAGCGGCTCGGCCGCGGCGCGTACCGTCCAGCCGATCGTCAACGCCAACACCGCCAGCAGTGCGGCGCCCGGCGCCAGCAGCTTCAGCGCGACGGCGTTCGCGACGGCGTCGCGCTCTTCGAGCGGTTGCGCGACATGGATCGTCGCAGCACCGTCCTCCGTGGCGAGCGTATCGACCCGGAATCCGCGGCCGTCCGCGCGGACGAATGCGAATCCACGATCGTCCCGACGCGCGAGAGGTTCGGCGGGGGCGCCGGGCGATCGGTAGGCGATGCCGCCTCCGGGTCCGCGCACCTGGTAGACGATCGGCTCGCCATGCAGGTGATCGATCTCCGCCAGGTCGATTCCTTTGCTGGACTCGGCATCGCGCAGTTCACGGTTCTCGTTCGCGACGAATGCAAGCACGGCGTGCGCGGCATGGTCGAGCGCGACATCGAATCCACGGTCCGTTTCGGCGATGGCTTCGCTATACAGCCAGAAGCTGCTCACGCACCAGCCCAGCAGCGCCGCCCCGCCGATGGCAACGAGCAGGCGTCGCCGCAGCGACCATCGGCCTGCGCTCATCGCACGACCTGCTCGGCGAGGCGATACCCGAGCCCCCGCAGGGTTTCGATCGCCGAGGCGCCCAACTTGCGCCGCAGATGGTGGATGTAGACCTCGATCGTGTTGCTGTCGGTCGCATCGTCCCAGCCGTAGAGCGCCTCCTCAAGCTGTTCTCGCGATACCGTCGCGCCCGGGCGCCGCGCTAGCGCAATCAGCAGCGCGAACTCACGGGCGGTCAGGTCGACGGGCTTGCCGGCCAGTATCGCACTGCGTGCCACCGGGTCGATTGCGAGATCGCCGAGGACGATGCGGTTTTCGAGGCGCCCGCCCCTGCGTCGATCGAGTGCACGCAGCCGCGCGCCGAGTTCGTCGAGGTCGATCGGCTTGACCATGTAGTCGTCGGCGCCGGCGTCGAGTCCGGCGACGCGATCTGCGATCCGGTCGCGCGCCGTGACTATCAACACCGGCGTTCGAAGTCCACGTGCACGCGCCGTGCGCAGCAGGTCGAGTCCGCTGCGGTCCGGCAGGCCCAGATCGAGCACGATCGCCTCATAGGGCACGATGGCCGGCCGGCGCAACGGCTTCGCGCATTCAATACGGTCGCCATCGTCGCTTCCATTTCTTAAACAGGTCTTAAACGCGAAATCCGGCACATGGGCCGCAAGCGATCGGCCGGAATTCACCTGTGGCTGCTTCTGCAAGGCGATGTCGGCGCCGGCGTCGGCCTGCTTTTATGGGGTGCTAATCAAGTCCCCGCCGAGTATCGAAACTCGGAACTGCTCGGTTCCTCCAAAATAGAATCCCGCTAGGCGGCGACGAACTGCTGCCCGCCGTCAATATCGTAGGTCGCGCCCGTGAGGGCCGTGTTGGTCATGATGTGTACGGCGAGCGCGGCGACGTCGGCCGGTCCGACGACGCGCCGGATGGGAAGCGTGGCGCGAAGCTGATTGCGGCGGTTCTCGAGCTGATCGCCGAGGAGCGATGCCGACAACGGCGTGTCGACGAAGCCGGCGGCGATGAGGTTGACCCGGACGGGCGCGAGCTCGAGTGCCAGGTTGGCTGTCAGGGCGGGGAGTGCGGCGGTGATTGTCGACGCGATCCCGAGGCCGACGCCTGGGCGCCGGCCGCCGGTGCCGCCCATGAACAGCAGCGTGCCTCCCGGTCTCACCTTGTCGGCGGCGTTGCGGGCGACCTGGAGTACCAGCAAGAGGTGATCGTCGAGGGCCCGGCGCGCCTGCGCGAAGTCCATGTCAACGATGCGCCCGTAGTACGGCCGGCCAGCTGTAACCATCACGTGGTCGATCGTGGTCGGCAGGTCCCGGAAGAACCGCTCGAGGGGAGCAGGATCCGTGGCGTCGAAGGCCGCGGTGCTCAGCGCGCCGAGCTCGCTCGCGGCGCGCTGCAGGCGCTCGGGATTGCGGCCGGTGAGGATCACGTTGGCTCCCTCAGCGCGTGCTCGCCGGGCCGTCTCGAGCCCGATGCCCGAGCTGGCGCCGATCACGACGACGGTCTGCCCGGTGAGCTCGGCTTTGGCGCTCATGCCGTCACTTGCGACCGAACCGGCAGGCTGCAGTTTCTCAAGCGTCATGGAGGCATCCTTGTTTGGCCTATCCAGGGCGAACGTAGCACTTCCGCGAGCGGTTGGCTCTTGTCCCACGGGATTCCGCAGGCACAATGATCGCGTGCCTGACCTCACGTCTGTCTCACCGCACCGGATCGAGCCGAGCGCCCGTGCCTGACCTGCACGCACTTTCACCGCCGTGAGGGTCCGATGACCGGCAACGACCAGCAGGCGGCCGACCGGGACACAGGGCAGCTGCGCTCGCTCGGGTACGTATCGCACTTCGACCGCACGATGTCGCTGTGGGAAAATTTTGCGCTTGGCTTCACCTATCTGTCGCCGGTCGTCGGCGTCTACACGATCTTCGCGACGGCCTTCGCGGCCGGCGGTCCGCCGATGTGGTGGACGTACGTGTGGGTCGGCCTCGGCCAGCTGATGGTGTGCCTCGTGTTCGGCGAGATCGTCTCGCAGTTTCCGATTTCCGGGGGGCTGTATCCGTGGGCGCGCCGGCTGTACGGCAAGCGTTGGGCCTGGATGGCCGGCTGGGTCTACGGCTGGGCCCTGTTCGTCACACTGGCGGCGATCGCGACCGGAGCCGCGCCGTTTCTCGCCGAACTGCTCGGTGTCGAGGGCACGCCGACGGTGACGACTACGATCGCCATTGCGCTGATCGTCCTGACGACCGGGTTGAATCTGAGCGGCACGCGCCTGCTCGCGCGGGCCGCGATGTTCGGGTTCATCTGCGAGCTGATCGGCGCCATCGTCGTCGGCAGCTACCTGCTGATCTTCGCCCGCCACCAGCCGTGGAGCGCGCTGGTCGACACCCGCGCCATTTCATCCGGTGGCAGCTACTGGCCGGCGTTTCTGACTTCCTCGCTAGCGGCGATGTTCTGCTACTACGGCTTCGAGGCCTGTGGGGACGTCGCCGAGGAAACGCCGGACGCCGGTCGCCAGATTCCAAAGGCGATGCGCCTGACGATCTACGTCGGCGGCGCGGCCGCGCTCTGGGTGTGCCTGGGGTTGGTGCTCTCGGTCCCGGACATCAGCGCCGTGCTGACCGGGCGCGACAAGGACCCGGTCGTCACCGTCCTCAAGACGGCGATGGGCGAGCTGGGCTTTCGAGTCGTCATCGCCGTCGTGATGGTGTCGTTCGTCTCCGCCCAGCTTAGCCTGCAGGCGGCCGCGAGCCGACTGCTGTTCGCCTACGCGCGCGATGAGATGATCGTCGGCAGCAAGTACCTCAGGCACCTCTCGCGCGGCCGGCACGTTCCGGCCAATGCACTGATCCTCGCCGGCACGATACCGGCGCTGATCGCGCTCTGCGCGCCATGGCTGCAGGATGCCGTCGCGACGATCATCAGCTTCGCGGCGATCGGCATCTACATCGCCTTCCAGATGATCGTGTTCGCCGCGCTCGTCGCGCGCAGGCGCGGCTGGCAGCCGGCGGGCGTGTTCAGGCTCGGCGCGTGGGCCTGGCCGGTGAACCTCGTCGCCTTCCTCTATGGCGTCGGCGCGATCATCAATATGGCCTGGCCGCGCAGCCCGCAGGACCCTTGGTACAGCAACTACGCGATGATTCTGACGAGCGCGGCCGTGCTCGTGGTGGGTGCCCTGTTCATGGTGACCGCCCGGCCCTACGACCGCGGCCACGCACCTGCCGGCGACGCCCACCGGCTGCAGCCCGCGATCGGCGAGCCAATCGGCGACTGAGCCGCCGCGCGACCGGAGCGCGCGGCGCTCGTTTGAACATCGCTCGCATCTGCCAAATGCTCAACCCGGGTATGGCCCAGCGGTGGCGTCGTTGCCGCCGTCGACCACCAGGTTGGCGCCCGTCACGTAGCTCGCATGCTCCGAGGCCAGGAACTGCACGCAGGTCGCGACCTCGGCCGGTGAAGCGAGGCGCCGCATCGGGATACCGGCGGCAAGCTCGCGCAGACTCTGCTCGGGATCACCGCCCTTCTTGGCCAGGATCTCGTCGACCATCCGCGTGTGGATCTCGCCCGGGCAGACCGAGTTGACGCGGATACGGTCGCGGGCGTGATCCAGCGCCATGCAGCGCGTGATCTGGACGACGGCGCCTTTGCTCGCGCAATAGGCGACGTGATTCGTCTCGCCGTTAAGACCCCACTCCGAGGCGACATTGACGATCGCGCCGCCGCCGTGCTGCCGCATGTGCCGCACCGCGGCGCGGCTCATGTAAAAGAGCGCGTTGACGTTCACCGCCATCGTGTCCAGCCACTGCTCGTCGCTGGTCTCGACGGCATCGGCCGTATAGAGAATGCCGGCGTTGTTGACGAGCACATGCAGCGCCCCGAGGCGGGCCACCGTGTCCGCCACCAGCCGGTCACTCGCGCCCGTTGTCCGCAGGTCCGAGGCTGCGAACTCGGCGTGCCCGCCGGCGGCGCGGATCGCCGCGACGACCTGGAGTCCGCGCTGCTCGTTGCGGCCGCAGACCATGACGGCAGCACCGGACTGCGCGAACACCTTGGCACAGGCCTCGCCGATGCCGGTGGTCGATCCCGTCACGAGCACCACTTTGCCACTGAAGTTCATGAGCGAGTCCTCTCTTCGTGTGCGCGCCGGCTTCAGACCGGCTCGACGGCCGGCCGCAGGTCGCCGCGCTGCGGAATGGTCGAGTGGCCCCAGAGCTGGCGTTCGCGGATGAACGGCAGCGGATGCTGGGGGTGCGCCGACTCGAACTCCCGGGCCAGCCGGTGTCCGTCGAAGATCGCGTTCAGCGCCTGCCGTGGAGCGTGACAGTCGCCAATTCGATAGACGGCCTGCACTTCGTGGCGCTGCCATTCCGCGCGCCGCGCCTTGAGGTCCGCGTAGAGCGCGCCATTGGGCACGCGCGCGGTCACGAGCACGAGCGCATCGCACTCGAGGTCGACCAGCTCGTCGCTGGTGCGCCGTCCCCAGCGGCCTGGCTCGACCTCGTACAGCCCGGCGCTGTCGCGGTACAGGTAGAAGAGCCGGAGCCGACCCGGGACGAAGCTGTGCGCCCAGTGATTCGTCAGGAAGCGGATCCCCTTCTCGTGCAGCATGCGTTTGTTGTTCGGCATCTCCATCGTGTATTTGGAGAACTCGGCGACCATGTTCATGTTGGTCACGAGCGTGACCGCTTTGCCCTGGTCGGCCAGCAGTTCCGCCATCGCGACGCCCGTGAAATAGCCGTCGCCATCGAGGACGACCACCTTCTCGCCGACGACCCGCTTGCCACTCATGATCTGCTCCGGCGTCAGCACCTCCGCGCACTCGGCGTCAGCCCCGGCGACCGGCCGGTGCACCTCGGCACCGAGGCCGTCGGTAGCCCAATGCGCGCCGGTGGCGATGACGACCTTGTCGGCGCCGTACTGCAGGACGTCATCGGCCGTCATGGCCGGGATACCGAGGTGCATTTCGACGTTGCGCAGCTTCTCGAGCTGGATCTGGCGATAGCTGATCAGACGGCCGTACTCCGCGCAGCGCGGATAGCGCGCGACGTCGCGCCAGTGGCCGCCGAGCTCGGGCGCGCAGTCGCGCAAGTGCACCGTGTAGCCGCGCTTGCCCAGGACCATCGCGCATTCCATCCCGGCCGGTCCCGCGCCGACGACCAGCACCGAGCACGGGTCGGCGGCCGGCTCGAACTGCTCCGGATGCCAGCCGCGCCGGTACTCTTCGCCCGAAGTCGGATTCTGCGTGCACGAGAGCAGCGCCTGCTGCTGCATGCGCGACACGCAGATATTGCAGCCGATGCACTCGCGGATGTCCTCGACCCGCCCCTCGGCAATCTTCGTCGGCAGGAACGGATCGGCGATGCTGGGGCGGGCCGCGCCGATCACGTCGCACTGGCCCGAGCGCAGGGCTGTGACCATGTCGTCGGGGCTCGTGAACCGGCCATTGCTGACGACCGGCACGCTCGCGCCGACGATGGATTTCACGTGCGAGACGAACGGCCGCATCCAGTTGGTCTTGCGGAAGCGGGAGCTCCCCGCGTCCTCGCCCCACTCCTCGTAGTCGCCAATCTTGACCGCCCAGAGATCGCAGACACCCTCGCTGTGCATCAGCTCGACGAAATGCAGGCCTTCGTCGAAGTGCTGGATGCGGCACTCGCCGTTGATCGTGTCGGTCTCGAAGCGGGTCGTGACGGCCAGCCGGTCGCCGACGGCCTGCTTCAGGGCCGCCATGACCTCGACGTAGAAGCGCGCCCGGTTGGCGAGCGAGCCGCCGTAGCGGTCGCTGCGCCGGTTGTAGCGCCGCTCGAGGAACTGCATCGGCAGCGTGCTGTCGGCGCCGCTGACTTCCACCAGGTCGAAGCCGGCCTGCTCGGCGCGCTTCGCCGCGAGCACGTACATGTGGATGATCGCCCGGATGTCGTCCTCGTCGGCCGCCGCGTCGTAAAGGCAGCGCTCGGGGAACACGTTCGACGGCAGCCCGCTTGGCCCGCGCGCCACCTCACGGGATTCGAGGCACGGCGAATGCATGCCGTTGTACCAGAGCTGCACGCCCGCCAGCGACCGGTGTCGGTGCACTTCATCGCACAGGTAGCGCAAATTGACAACATCGCCGTCGTCCCACAGGCGGGCCGAGTGCCACGGGTACTCGTCGGACTCGGGATGGATCGAGCAGAACTCGGTGCACACGACCGCCCAGCCTCCCTCCGCCTTCATGCCACGAAAGCGCGCCTGCGTCCCCGGCCGGTCCGAGCCGTAGCCAGTGCAGTGCGAGGTCTGCCAAAAACGGTTGCGCATCGTCTTCGGGCCGAACGTGACCGGCTCGAACAGGATGTCGTAAACGCAGTTTGATCGCACTGCCGCGCCGGGGCAAGCGTTCCGCCCCGGATCCCCTTGCCATTCTCATTGCGCCGATCGGCCGCCGGCCTGCCCCTTAAGCACGGTCCGAACGTGTTTCAGAACGTTTAAGACCGGTTTCAGTCCGCTCAAGGACTGCAAGGCATCGTCAGTCGCAAAGTACGGCCATCGATTCGGTGCGCCGCACCGGACAACTCCGGGAGACAGACGATGAACGCCAACCAGTACTCGATCCGCCCGAACCAGCTCTTCGCCGCCGGTGCCGCTGCGCTGGCCTCCACGCTGGTGCTGAGCAGCGTGCTCTGGCTGTTCGCCGGCAACCTCCCGGCCGCTGCGGCAAATGCCGCCGTGGTGGTCCAGCAGCACGCCGCCGAGCGCGCGTAAGCGATCGCGAGCCGATGCCTTAAATTGACCTTGCGCGCTCGCTTGACGGCCGGCGCCATCAGGGAACCGCAGATCATGGGAAGATTGTAACGGCGCCCGCCGCCCAACCTTCCCCTACTGCTCCAGCAACAGGATTTCCCCCCGGTTCATTTCCACCGCGTCCCCGCTCCATCGCCCATAGCGCCCGGACAGGTGCGCATCGGTCACGGGAAGTCCCCTTTGGCGCAGGTGCGCGAGCACGAGACGCAGCATCACGGGCCGATACGTGCAGGCGTAGCTGAAGGTCGGCAACAGATCGGCGGATCGAGCAGAGACGATGGAGCCGCGCTTCATGCCCGCGCCGCTGCGCCAGCCGAGTTCGCCCAGCACGACGACGGTTCCGGCGAGCAGGTTGACGCCGGTGAAGTCCCCGGCATTGCCGCCCACCGCGATCAACCCGCGCCGCATGCCGCTTCCCGTTTCGTTGCCGACGTTGCCGTGCACGATGATCTCGCCGCCGCGCACGCCCACGGCTCCGCCGCGGATGGCGCTGCCGACCAGGTGGCCGGCGTTGCCCGTCACCTCGATCGCTCCACCGAGCATTTCGACGCCGAGCAAGTCGCCGGCGTTGCCCTTGACGACGATGGTGCCGCCCGACATGCCGGCACCCAGGTGCATGCCGACGTCGCCGTCGATCACGAGGCGCCCGCGCGTCATCCCCGCGCCGATCCGCTTCACGCGCCTGCAGTCGCCGACCAGGCGGATTTCGCCGTCGCCCTGGCCCTCGATGCCGAAGAAATCGCCCAGTTGCGCCCGACGGTTGCCATACAGCACGGCAATCGCGGCTGCCTGTGCGGCGCCCAGGCCCTCGAAGCGTTCGGGGCAGATCGCGTCGGCCTCGAGGGGGACCTCGGGCGTGTTCTTCATCGTCAGCGTGAGGCTCATGTCCCGTTCAGCAGGGCATGCAGCGCGATCTTGTACTGCCCGAGGCTGCCGCCATAGTTTCCCGCGGTGATCTGCCGCACTCCCGGGCGCGCCGCGGCCTTCATGCCGCGGCGCATCGCTTCCTCGATCGGGCCCAGCTCCAGGCCGTCGATGACGATCTCGAGGACACAGCCGATCTCGTCCCCGAGCTGGGTGGTGCCGGTCACCGCACGCAGCGTCGGGCAGTACGCGTCATTGGTCGACGCGACCAGCGCCTTGTAGCGCGAGCCGACCTTGCTGCCGCAGCGCACGACCCCGTCGGGGAAGGGAAGGATCACGCCGGGAACGCTGCGCATCGCCTCGACCGCAGCTTCGGCCGCCGCAAGTGTCGGCGCGGTGTCCTCGCCCAGGATCAGCAGGTTGCCGCCGCCGATCGCCGGTTGCACGCCGAAGCGTTCCTCGACCACGAACTCGCCGTCCATCGCAGGCACCCGCCAGAAGCGGCGCCCGTCCAGGAGCTTCGCCGCCTGGAATCCGTCGCCGAAGTAGCGCAGCAGGCTCCCGACGGGAACCGTGGTGTCCGACGCGAGCGCGTTGTAGCAGGCGGTCGTGGGACAGGTCATCACGCACTGGCCGATGCGCTCCACCAGGCGCTTGCCCACGCTCTCCACGCTGGTGCCGAACAGCAGCACGGCCACCCCGGGCCTGCTGTCCGGGGTCTGCGCCGCCGGAACGGCGCTCTCGATGCCTGCCTCGCACTTGCACCCGATCACCGAGGTGGCGAAACCGGTCATCGCGCGCGCCGCGGCCATCCCCCACTTCTCGTTCTCCGCCGTGATCAGCACCCGCGTGCCCCACATCGCGAACGCCTCGGCGAACGTGTCTTCGACGGCAACCCCGTTGAGCAGCATGCTAGTGGCCCGCAGCGGTCGATTCGGAAGCGGTCGGGACCGCGGCGGCCTGCTGCCGGGTGGGCACCTGCTCGTGCTTGCCGAGGTAGGAGTCGTCGACCGGGTAGTTTTCGAAGCGGATCGAATAGTAATCCTCGAAGAAGGCCCGAACGACCTCGGCGATGGCCGGATCGTGCTCCGGCGCGACGTGCAGCACGCGGCCCTCGTGGTCGGCGCGGATCTCGTGGTCCTCGATGATCAGCTGGCCGTCCTTGATCACGTAGCGCGGCGTGGCGAACATCGTCTCCTTGTCGTCCTGCTCCTCGTAGATGGTGATGTCGGCGTCGGCGCCCACTCCCAGGTGACCTTTGCGCGCCAGCCCCAGCAGTCGGGCCGGGCCCGCGCGGGTGATGATCGCGATCTCGCTCATCGTGTATTCGCGATCCAGCCCGTCGGCCAGCACGGTCTCGCGCAGCGCGCGTGGATTGATCTTCGCCATCTCCTGCTTGCGGAACTCGCGGTCCATCAAGAGTCGGATCAGCTTCGGATAGCTCATGAAGGAGCCGCCGTTTGGATGATCGGTGGACAGCACCATGCGCCACGGATCCTTCGCCATCAGGAACAGCTCCAGCCCGATCGCCCACTGCAGCGCGTGCGTGTAGACGCGGTCCTGGTAGGTGAAGGGGACTATGCCGCAGCCCGACTCGTGCTCGGCGTCGGCGTTGATCCACTTGCCTTTCGCCAGCCGCGACAGCATGTAGCCGAGCGGCGCGTCGGCGGTCATGGCGGTCGCCTTGCCGAACATCACCTGCCCAACGTCGGCGCTGATGTTGGGGTGCGCGTTCACGTAGTCCGCGATCTCTCGCGCCTTCGAGGTCGGCTCGCTGCTGGACTTGCCCGCGACCTGCCCGTAGCTGTGGAACTGGATGTGCGTGATGTGCGCGCGATGCCCGTCGGCGATGCGCATGGTCTCGAGCGTGGTCTCGAAATTCCCGGAGTGCCCGAGGTTGTTGCAGTGGATGTGGGCCGGATGAGGCAGGCCCAGCTCGTCCACCGCCTCGATCAGCGCGCCGATCACCTGGCGCGGCGTCAGATCGAAGGACTCGATCTTCTCGTCGAGCTGCGTCACGTTGGCGTTGCGCCGCCCCTTCCAGGCCTCGTCGCCGCCGGGATTCACCAGCTTCGCGGTGTATGCCTTGGACGCGCACAGCAGCCATGCGACGGCGTTGCGGAACTCCTCGCGGCGCCCCTTCTCGAGCAGCTTGAAGAGCAGCACGTTGTTGCCCATCAGCGCGTAGAAGCCCTTGTCGATGATGGGCGTGTCGTGCAGCTCCTCCAGCGTGTGGCGCGCGAATATGGGCGGCACGGCCGCCTCCATCGCCGTGGTGTAGCCGAGCATCGCGTAGCGGTAGCCGGTGGTGAAGGTCGAAGGAACGGTGCCCCCGACCCCCGAGCGCGTGACGGCGGTGCGCGCCAGTACGTCGTCCCGGTGGTCCTCGGGCTGCAGCTTGCGCGCGAGGTTGACCTTGCTGCCGGCGATGTGGCAGTGCATGTCGACGCCGCCGGGCATCACGGCCATGCCGCGCGCATCGATGCGGCCCGCCTCCGGAGCGACGTCGGCGACGATCCTGCCGTCCGCGATGCACACGTCGCGCACCTCGCCGTCGACCCCGTTCGCCGGGTCGTACACCCGGCCGTTCACGATGCGCAACATGGTCCGCATCCGTCACTCCCTACGCGGCCATGCCGATCCGCTCCATGGCGGGAATCCGCTTGCCGCCGATCAGCTCGCCCACCCGCTCCCTGATCCGCTTGAGCACGCTTTCGTCGCTCGGATACGGCGACGGCAGCGCGGGGCGCAGGGTGATCGGCACGTCGTCCATCCGGTACACGGTTCCGCCCACGTTGATCCCGTAGGTCGATGTCGTGATCGCCACTTTCGCGAGCCGGCTGGTATGGGTTTCCTTCGGGTCCAGCACGATGACCGGGATGCGGCGCAGATGGTCGATGGCGGCCTGCGGGAAGTTCGAGCCCGGATCGGCCGCTACGATCAGTGCCGCGTCGGCCTCGCCGCGGGAGAGCACGTCCACCGTCGTGAATTCCCCGGGGCTGAAGCGCGGATAGCCGCGGCTCATGTTGACCCCGAACGGGAACCCGGTCTGCCAGGACACCACGTTGTCGGCGCCCGTCACGTTGCCGTGCCCGCGCACCGGCTTGGCGACGAAGTGCGTGTATTGGTTCAGGTCGGAAGCGAGCGCGAGCAGGGCGCCGGAATTGAAATGCCGGCCGCGCGTCATCGACAGCCCCATGCCGAACATCAGCGCACCGAAGCGGCAGGCCTTCATGCGGGCCGCGAGGTCCTCGAGCGTAGCGAGCGGCACCCCGGTCAGCTGATCGATCGCCGGATCCACGTGCCGGCCCTTCACGAGCGCGCGCAGCGCCCACAGGACCTCGAAGTCGCGGCGCGGCTTCACCTGCACGAAGATGTCGGCCACCGCCGCGCTCGGCGTGCGCCGCACGTCGACCAGCACGACGGTGCGGTCCTTCTTCCCGTTGGGAATGTACATGCCTTTCGCGGTCACCGAATAGCGAGTGAACAGCCGAGGATGCGATTCGGCCGGATTGCCGCCCCAGAAGATCACCAGGTCGGCCCGGTTGCGGATCTCTCCCAGCGTCGCGGTGCTCTCGCCCACCGCCTGGAAGGCCATGCCGCTCGGTCCATGGCAGACCGACGTGGTCGTGTCGATGTTGCCCCCGATCATGTCGGCGATGGCGACCGCCTGGCGCTGCGCCTCGCAGGTCGTATCCGACAGACCGTAGATCATCGGAAAGCGCGCGTCGGCGAGGATGCGGGCGGCGGCCTCGATCGCCTCCTCGGTGCTCGCCTCGCGCCCCTCGATCAGTGCCTGGGGACGCTGCTCGATGCCGTGCTCCTTGAACCAGGCACGCCCGAGCACGCACGCATTTTCCGCCTTCACGATCTTGTGCGTGTCGTCGTCCACGGTCAGATGCATGTCGTCGCAGACGCAGCCGCAGAACGTGCAGGTCGCGTTGCGTACCACCCGTGTATTGGCGCTCATGGCGATGCTCCTTCCCCGGTCAGGCGGCCGGCTCGATCTGCACCTCGATATTCTTCGACAGGGGCATGCCGCTGCCCGCGGTGTCGCCGTCCATCAGGGCGCTCGACAGCGGGCCGTAGGCGATGAACAAAAGCCCCGACGGCAGGTCCTTCGCCGCGCGCCCCTTGCAGCGTACGACGATCTCGCCGGTCGCGCTGCGCACGCGTACCCGGTCGTTGTCCTTGAGCCCGAGCCGGGCCATGTCCTCGACGTTCATCTCCAGCGTCGAGGAGACCTCCACGTACTCGGTGCCGAGCTTGCCCGCGCACAGCGAAGTGCCCTGGCTCGAGGAGCGTCCGCCGATCAAGATCATTGTCTCGCTCATGCTGGTCCCCGCGCTTACAGCGCCGGCTGGTCGACGCGCTCGAAGCAGGCCAGCATCTGTTCCACGCGCGTGAACTTTTCGCGCGGTTTGCCCTTGGGCCGGCCGCGCGCGACTTCCTCGGCGTCGATCGCGCTCCAGTCGGAGTAGCTCACCGGCCGCACTCCGCGCGCCTCGAGCAGCGGCGCAACCCCTTTCGAACCCATCCGGGAGTCCTGCGGAAGAGCCGGAAGATCGGCGAGCAGCGACTTGATGCTCGCCACGCTGTCCGCGCGGTTGGTGCCGATGATCCCGGTGGGCCCGCGCTTGATCCATCCCGCCGCATACAGTCTCGGAATCGGCGCGCCGGCCGCATCGACAATGCGTCCGTCGCGCGTCGGGATCACGCCTCGCTTCGCATCGAAGGGAACGCCGGCAACCGGCACCCCGCTGTAGCCGATGCTGCGAAACAGCAGTCCGCAAGCCACGCTCTCGGTCTGTCCGGTCTCGCGCGCGACCTGCTCGAACGGCGCGCCCTCGAGGCGATTTCGCACCATCACCAGCTCCTGCAGCCGCCCTGCCCCGGTCAGCTTCGCCGGACTCTTGAGAAAATGGAATACCAGCCGGCGCGGCTTGCCGCCGCGCGCCCTGGAGGCGAAGTCGCGCAGAATCTCGACGTTCTTCGCGCTGACGAAGTTCGCTTTCGCTTCCAGCTCCGCGCGGCTCTCCGCGTTCAACTCCAAGGCCCCCGGATCGACCTGCGCGGCGCAGTTTGCGAGCTCTCCCAGCTCCTTCAACTCCTTGTTCGTGAACTTCGCCTGCGCCGGGCCGCGACGCCCGATGACGTGGATCTCGCGCACCCGGCTCGCGGCGAGCGCGTCGAGCGCGTGCTCGGCGATGTCGGTGCCGCGCAGCTCGTCCGCCGATTTCGCGAGTATGCGGCAGACGTCGGCCGCGACGTTGCCCTGGCCCACGACGGCCACCACTTCCGCGGACAGGTCGAAGTGCCGGTCCCGGTATTCCGGGTGACCGTTGTACCAGGCGACGAACTCGGTCGCGGTGTGGCTGCCCGGCAGATCTTCTCCAGGAACGCCGAGCCGCCGATCGGCTTCTGCACCGCATGTGAAGACGACCGCGTGGTAGTGGGCGCGCAGCTCGTCCACGCTGACGTCGCGCCCGACGGTGACGTTGCCCAGCAGGGCAAACCGCGGCAGGCGGGCGATCATCTCGTAGGTGAGGATCGCTTCCTTCAGCTTCGGATGATCCGGCGCCACGCCGTAGCGCACCAGGCCGAAGGGCGCGGGCAGGCGTTCGATGAGGTCCACGTCGACCGTCCGACCGCACTTGAGCAGGGCCTCGGCCGCATAGAACCCGCTCGGCCCGCTGCCGACGACTGCCACCTGCAGAGGGTTGTCCTCGCTGCCCGGCGCATGCATGGCGAGCTCAGAATCCCAGCGCTGCCTTGCGCTCCTCGGCCCCCGGCAGCGACTCCTGCTTCTCGCCGATCGCCGGCAGCGCTCGAGAGCGCTCGGCGTTGACCTCGATCCAGTGTCGCTGGTCCTCGGGAATGTCATCGTCGGCGTAGATCGCGTGCACCGGGCACAACGGAATGCACGCGCTGCATTGGATGCACACGTCGTTGTCGATGTAAAGCATCTTCTCGTCGCCGTGAAAGCAGGCGACCGGGCAAACGGTGACGCAGTCGGTGAAGCGGCACCCGTCGCAGTTGTCCGTGACGATTGTTGTCATTATTTCCCTCCGTATCCTGCGTCCCCGTGCGCACCCGGCGTATTCGACGCGCCGCCAGCGTCCCGCGGCGGGACCTGCGCACCCGGCATCAACCGAGCCGGCCGAGCCAGCGACTGATCAGGCGCTCCATTTCCATCGCGGTCAGCGGAGGCCGGCACGTGTCAGGCCAGAGCAGGCTGGCGTTGTTCTCGATTATTCGGCGAACGGCGACGGCGTTGATGCAGCGCTCGGGATAGCTCTTCAGCGCGGCGACCGCGGCACCCAGGACTTGCTCGCGGGCTTCCTCGATGTAGTCGGCGCCGCGGTAGCCGCGCCCGATGTGCTCGAGGATGGTGGAAGGTACGACCGGCGGGCGCGCGGGCTCGCGCGTCAGCACCGGCGCCAGCTCGTCCGGAATCGGGACGTTCCAGGCCTTCGCGCACCGCAGGAAGGCGCGCGGCTCGACACGACGCTGCAGGGTCGGGCGCGCGAGATCCTCGGGGCCGAAGGGTTTCAGATCGCCGCTTCGCATCGCTTCGTCGGCGCGCTCGCCGTACTGCGCGATGGCCAGTTCCACCGGATCGAAGCCGCTGATGCTGGCGCTGGGATC
Organism: Betaproteobacteria bacterium; assembly: GCA_005882215.1. Classification (GTDB taxonomy): domain Bacteria; phylum Pseudomonadota; class Gammaproteobacteria; order Burkholderiales; family Burkholderiaceae_F; genus VBCK01. Next base: position 16,030 of record VBCK01000060.1, read on the forward strand.
GTGCCGCGTGGGCTCGGGCTCCATGGCGAGCATGAGGCAGACGGACTCGTAGACGGTCCACAATCTCCGATCGCACCACTTGGAGTAGTCAGGTGGCGTAGCCACCATAGTCGCAGCTGCCATAGTGTGCCCCGCTGACGAATGAAGAATTGCTATCGAAACGTAGCACAGGGGCCAGAGCGTTGCCAATCACGAGCCGCGAGCACCCGTCCAGCACTCGCCGTCTGCATCGCTCGAACCTGAGCGTGGTTGGATGAGCTTCGAGTCGATGTCGAGCGCATCCGACCGGGTCTGGTCTTATTCTTCTTATAAATCAGATATTTATAGAACCATTCGGCCACCACGGACGTGCGCTCAGGCAGAACGCGCGCGCGAGGCGGGGTACTATCCCGCCCGTTCGCTGCAATCTTCAAGGATTACGACTACGACTTCTACAAGATCGAGCCGATGCTGTTCGCTCCAGCGGTCGCGCTCGTCACCCATGTTGCGTCGGGGCGAACCTTCCGGGGCGGCAGCCTGAACGACGAGCTGCTCGCCCTGTCGTTCGGCGCACAGCGCCTGGCACCCGCGACATGCCGCTGCGCGTTGCGATCCTGACCGACGAGCCCGGCTGGCATGGCCGCGAGCTGCAGCGCGCTTTTCTTGCGCTGGGCGTGCAAAGTGCTTTCGCGAGCTTGCCGGACTGCCGGATCGACCTGGAAAGCCCGCAAGCGCGGGTGCAGGTGCCCGGATTCGGCGAGCGGGAGCCCGACGCGATATTCGTTCGAAGCATCGAGGCCGGTTCCTTCGAGCAGGTCACGCTGCGCCTGTCGGTGTTGCATGCGCTGCGCGAGCTGGGAGTGCCCGTTTACAACGATGCTCGGGCCATCGAGCGCAGCGTCGACAAGTCGATGACGACCTTTCTGCTGCGCCGACACGGCATTCCGACCCTGCCGACCTGGGTGACCGAGCGGGAGAGCGTGGCGCGCGGGATCCTGATGCGGGAGACCGCGCAGCGCCACGAGCTGGTGGTCAAACCGCTGTTCGGCTCGCAGGGCAAGGGCCTGCAGCGCCTGGCCAGCGGGGCATCGGTGCCGGGGCAGGACGAGGTCCGTGGCGTGTGGTACCTGCAGCGCTTCTTGAACTGCGGCGAAGGCAAATGGCACGACTGGCGGGTGCTGGTTGCGGGCGGCCGCCCGGTCTCGGCGATGCTGCGGCGAGGGCGCTCGTGGGTCACCAACGTCGCGCGCGGAGCGCGGGTCGAGGCGGTCGACGCCCAGGGTGACCTGGCCGGCCTGGCGATCGAGGCCGCCGAGGCGGTGGGCGCCGATTACGCGGGGGTCGATTTGATGCGCGACGCCGATGGCCGTTGGCTGGTGCTGGAGGTCAACAGCATTCCGGCCTGGCGCGGATTGCAGGCGGTGACCCCGTTCCGGATCGCCGATGTGCTGGCCCGTGACCTGGTGACCCGCCATCTGGGACAGGCCCTGGGCCGACTCGGGCCCGCGCGCACTCGATGAGTGCGCACGGGCCAGACGCGGTCCTGCAGCAGTCGCGCGCGGTGCCCCGGCGCCTATCGACCGCTAGCGCCGGGGCATTCCTCGATCTCAGAGGCCCAATCGTGGGTCCCAGAAGTCGCACTTATATGCGCTTCGGAATTGCTCGACGGTCTCCGTGGACACAGACAGATCCTGCACGAAGTATTTCTGCGAGCCTGCTGTGAAGACTGGCCACGGCGAATCTCCTGAACCGTTCGGATTCCCGGTTGCCGCGAAATTCGTCCACGCAGCCACCAATTGGTCGGATAGACCGGTTTCAGCTGCGTTGAGCTCACGTTGTTCCCCGGTGCCTTGATCGATATTCACGCCGAGATCTCCACCATGCCAACCTGGGAACAGGAATTGGATGTCGATGGTGTGGGCTGCGAGAGGTCGGAACCCTGGCATCTTCGCAAAGTAGTAAGGCGCGTTCTGATAGACGAAGTCATAGGCGTAGGTTGGGGCTTGCACCGCCCAAAGCTGCACGACGTGAAGCTCGGTGCACTTGAACTGATCCGTGACAGCCCGCTCATAGGCGAGCATCGGGTCGCCGCCGTACGCTGATACAGGATATTCCGCCGCAAGGACCGGTCCGACGGCAGCTGCATACTGATCCGCTGTCAGCGGAGCCTGCGGCGGACCGGAGAACCACTCGTTGATGCCCGTAAAGAAGGTGATTTCGTCCTTAACCGCGCCTCCCATCATGGGCATCTTGTTGAACTGACCCGTTGTCCACGCCTGTCCGGGTGCGATCGGTATGACACTTCCATCAACGATCAGCCCCGTGACGTACGGACTATTCGCTGCGCCCGTCGCACTTAACTGAAGGATTCGTGCCGCCGACAATTTGCGCAGGCAGGCCGCAGCAGCGGCCTTCGTACCCGGGCACCCGGCGGCCGCGGCAAAATTTATGCCGTTCGTCGCAGCTACTGCTGCCGGTGCCACGAAGGTGGTAAAGCCAGGTGTACTCTGAACAATCGCGCGGTTGAACAGCCCTTTGCTCAAGGGCGATAACACGTTGGCGGCGGTATCCTGCGCGCCGGCGGATTGGCCGCCCAGTGCAACTCTCGTCGGATCGCCACCGAAGGCGGCGATGTTTCTCTGCACCCAGCTCAGTACCGCCTGTTGATCAAGGATGCCATAGTTACCCCATCGATGACCCTCGGCATTGATCGCAGGATGCGAGAAGAAGCCGAACATGTTCAAACGGTAGTTAAAGGTCACGACGACCGTAGGCGTGCCGATCGAGCCGCCGGTCGCGAGCTTGCTGCCATCGTAATCGTTGGATTCGCCGTCAAAATTTCCACCGCCGTGGATCCAAACGATGACCGGCTTCGAGTTATGACCTTCTGCCGTCGTAAAGACGTTCAAATACAGGCAGTCCTCGGTAATGCTCGTCGGAGCGGCGAACACTCCGAGTTGATACACCTGTGGACAGGTCTTCCCGTAGCGGTTGGCGTCCCGGGTCTCCGTCCAATGTCGGACCGCCTGTGGAGGCGTCCAGCGAAGGTCACCTACCGGTGGCGCCGCGTACGGGATTCCTAAGAAAATCTCTACCCCGTTCTTCGTGAATCCACGAACGGGCCCTTCCGCGGTGTTGACGACGGGACCACCATCGGCATCACCTCTTCCTGCCTGAGCCACCGCGGGAACTGCCGTCGCTGCGACGGCCGCCAGCAAGCAAAGAATGACAGGTTGACGCAACCATCGCACTGCTTCTACCCTCGTATCGAATTCTGCCCTCGTATCCAATCTTGCTTCCATTATTCGTCTCCTCATCGCAGCGAATCCGGGACATCAGAGCCGCGACTCATCGTTGAAGCTTCTCGTCGATATCGTTTGGACTTGGCTTTCACGCTCGACGGCCTTACTCCCGTTCTACGTGCTGATTGATCCATTTCAAGATAAGGTCCGCAACCTGTAGATTGTTCTTGTCCTGCATCAGCATGTGGCTGTTGCCGAACAGGGCGGCATCGGGCAGGTGCAACATCGTCGCGTCGCCCCCAGCGGCATTGATCTGTTCGACGTATTGCTGGCAACCTTGGAAAAATCCAAGCCAGAAGCCAGAGACGCTCGGGACATCTCCAAGGTGGTCGCCATAGATTACGAGGGTTGGAATCTTTGCGAGCGTTGCGATCTGCTCTGCGCTCAAGTTCGTGGTACAGACGCCTTCGATTGAAATCAAACCGGCGACACCGGCGGGATTCGTCAGGGCCGCCTCCTCCGGGAAGAAGCCCGATTCGGAGTGACCCACCAGAATCGCGCCGTTCAACTTCACAGCGAGAGCCGCCAGGTTTGCGTAAGTCGGATTTGGCGTGGGCAGCGTCGAGTTCAGATCCGGGATCACCTGCTTGCCGAACTCATCGATGGCTTCGACCGGAAATTGTTCATCCGAAAACACCGCCGGGTAGGCCGGTCCGAATCGGAACAGCTGCCACGCACCGTTGCGACCGAACGTGAATATGTTGGGGAGCGCGCTCGGCGGCTGAGTGCCCAACCTGACTTCGTTGATGGTCGTGGCGTCGAAGCCCGATCGTGCACGCGATGACTGGTCGGGAATGTAGACCGCGTGGTGCTTTCTTACAAAATACTCACCCCAACCCATCCGGCCATCCGGCGTAGTCTCCCACGTCTTCCCCGAGAGACAACAACCGTGCAGCAGGACGACCGGGACATGCCGCCCTGCGCCTTCCGGAATCTGGTACTGGACATACATCTGGTTGACTTGGATGTCGTCCGGATTGGGAAACAGGAAGCCACCCGGTGTCCCGGTCGTCGCATCGGTGTGTTCCGTTACACCGCCGACGAAGAAACTGCCTTGCGCTTTCAGGACCAGCGGTCCCGTTAGGCTGTCGGCCGCCAGCGCAGGGGCCATCGCTGCCAGGGCAACTGCAAGGGCCGCTCGGTAAAAATTGGGACCTCGTACTGCATCAGAAGATCGATGAAAGGCCTTCATGCAAACCTCCTGTGAATCAGCCACGGAAAGTCATGAATCGGAGTGTCACCTCGGGTCTGGATAGGCTATGTGGTCGGCTCGCGCATGTACATTCGACCAACGTCTATACGACGGCAGTGAGGGCATCCCTGCCCCGAACCCGATCGGAACTTTTTTTCAGGGTTTCGGAAGAATCTAAAA
>VBCK01000061.1 GCA_005882215.1 Betaproteobacteria bacterium
CTGTTCAAAGGTCTGTCGTTCGCGTGGACCGGGGGGGCGGGATTGACGCAGTCGCTGTTCAGCGGCGGCGCGGTGCAAAGCCAGGTCGAATTCGCCCAGGCCCGCCAGCGGGAACTGGCGGCCTCCTATCAAAGCGCGGTGATCTCGGCGCTGCGCGACGTCAACGACGCGCTCACCGCGCGAGCCACGCTGGAGCAGCAGCGCGCCGAGCAGGAAAAAAACGTCGCAGCGCTGATCCGCCTGCTGGAGCTGGCGCAGCGACGCTACCGGGAGGGCGCGGCGATCTTCCTGGAGGTGGCAACGGCCGAGCAGTCGCTGTTCGATGCGCAAATCTCGCTCGATGCGCTGCGGGCCCAGCTGTTTCAGAGCTATGCGGACCTGTACCGGGCATTCGGTGGCGGCTGGATCCACACGGCCGAGGCGTTGACGCCCCAGGCCGCCGGCAACGTGCGCTGACGCGCAGGCTTATTTCTGCTGCGACTCGAGCTGTGCGTCGCGGCGTTGCGCTGCGTCCTGCAGCACCTTTTCGGTGGTCTTGGTCTTTTCCAGCGCCTCGCGCTGGGTCTTCAGCAGATCCGGCGGCGGCTCCGGATTCGAGCGGCCGCAACCGTGCAGCAGCAGGCACGGGATCCACAGGGCAGCGGCCAGCAGTTGGGACAAGGTGCCGGGCACCGTCAGTTTGCGGATCATCTGGGCTCCTTCGACCGTGCCGTGGTCGCGCTCGGCGCCGGCGGCGCCAGCAAATCGGTGAGCTGGCGATAGATCGTGTCGTACTGGTAGACCGGAATCTGGAAATCGAAGGCCTGCAGCCGGGCGTTGATCTCGGCTGCCTCGGACGTGGCATCGGGCGCCTTGGCCTGATCGGGACCCTTGGCTTGATCCGGTGCCTTGGCCTGCTCAGGTGCTTTGGCCTGATCGGGCGCCTTGGCCTGACCGGCTGCCGCCGAAGGCGAGGCGAAGCGCCCGGCCCCATCGCGGTCGACGCTGGCGTTGATCCGGATCCAGGCCGTGGCCCCGTCGCGATGGCCTTCCAGGTCGAGCTGCAGCCCTTCGAAAGTTCGAAAGCTCGCTCGGCTCGGATGCGCCGGAGCACCGGCCGTCCGCTCCTTCACGTCCTCGACATTGAGCCGCGCCAGCGATCGGGCGATCGCGTCGACGACCCCCGGGCCGGCCGGCTTGCGCCCGGCCGGAACGCCGTGCAGCGTCAGGTCGGCCGCGCCGCGCGCGTCGCGCGCGATCCAATAGGACGGACCGTCGGCGGGGTGCACCGTCACCTGCGCGATGCGGTCGGCAGCCACGTCCAGTAGTTCGGGCTTGATCCAGCGGGCCGGCTGAGGATCGGCGTCGATCCGCGGCTTCGCCAGCAGCGCGGCCGCGGCACCGGGCACCCGCACGTAACTGGCGTTCGATTCGGCTGCCTTGCCGACCAGCAGCGACCAGGCCTGCGCGCCCGCGACCACGTCGATCCGGACGCTGCGCGCCTGAACACCGGCGGCGTCCTCCACGTTCAACGCTGCGTAACGCGCCGGGTCGCTCGTCTTCTGCTCGATCGTGTGAAGACCCGACAGGCCGATCAGCAGCGACCGCAACTTGCCCGGGTCGGCCGGATAGTTGCGCTGCGCAACGAACCAGCCGCCGTCGCGGCGCTGTAACGTCGTCGCGGTGCCGTCTCCGCGCGAAACGCGCACTTGGCTGATGGCATCGATCGACTGCGCGAGCGATGCCAGCACGGGCCGATCGCCGGGAGCCGCGCGCTCGGGGCGGCTGCGGACCGAAACCCACACCGCAGCGCCGGCGACCAGCAGCGCGGCCACCACCATCGCGATCAGCCGTCGCAGGTTCATCCGCTCGTGGCACCCAGGGACGCAGCGGAGGCGGCCGCGGCGGGGCGACGGCGGCGGCGGGCCGCGACGGCGATCAGCAGGGCCACCAGCGCGAATGCGGCCGGTGCCAGCACGATGTCGATCACCTTCAGCCGGGTGGCGAGCGCCTGGATGTCGCGATCCAGGCCGAGCTTCACATCGCGCAGCTCCCTGCGGATCCGCAATCTTTCCTGTTGGAACCGCTGCAGCTCGCGCTCCTGGTCGGCCGTCAGAATCGTTTGGGCCTGCGTCGGACGCGAGGTCGACACCGAGTCGCCGCGGTTCGCCTGCAGGGCATCCAGCTTCTGCTCGGTCTGTGTCAGTTGCTGCTCGAGCTCTTTCTGCTTGGCGAGGAGCCGATCCTCGGCCGCCGCCCGCAACGCGTCGACGCGCTCGAACGGTCGCAGGAAGCTCGCCCGTCCGCGCACGCTGATCAGGTCGCTGCTGCCGGCCAGGTTGTCGAGCGCGTTCCAGACGAAATCGCCGTTGTTGGCCCACGCCGACGCGGTGCGCTGGCCGAGGAAGTTTTGCCAGCGCACCCACAGGAAATCGGACAGCATGTCGGCGTCGGCCACCACCACCAGATTCAGCGGCTTGGACGAAGAGGCGAGCGGAGCCGGTCCGGCCGCTGCTGGGGTGCCGGCCGGGGGGCCGTTCGGAAACGCCGTTTTCACCGTTCCTGTGACGCGCGCCGCCACCGTGTAAGTTTCGCCGGTTGCTTTGAAACCTTCGCGCAGCGTGGCGGGGTCGGTCAGCTGCGAGAAGCGCTGAGCCGGAATCGGCGCCGCGTGCGTGCTGGATCGGATCAACGGCTCGAAACGGACACCCGAATCCTTGTTCGGGCGAAGAATGCCGGCCGTATCCATCGTGATCTGCGTCAGGCCCGACGTGATCACATCGCCCTGCGACAGCGATCGCGCTCCGAATCCGACGATCGCGATGTGACGCTCCGGCGGCTCGTCCTGGCGCACGCGGACCGTCAGGCCCTGCTCGAGGTCGCCCAGCACCTCGCCTGGATCGAAGGAGACGCCCCAGGCCGACAACAGCGGCTGCAGCGAGGACGCGTGCGAGGCGCCGGGCAGCATCGCGCCGCGCCCGGCCGCGTCCTGCTCGGCGATCGGATCGATGAACACCAGCAGCCGCCCGCCACGCAGCGCGTACTGATCGATCGCGTACGTCGCGGCGGGCGGCAGATCCTTTGGATGCACCAGCACCAGCACGTCGACGTCGGGATCGACCTGAGTCATCGTGGGGGACAGGCTGCGCACCGTGAACAGCTGCTGAGCCTGCGTGTACACGAGCCAGGCCGGCCGCTCCTGTCCGCTGACCGGATCGAGACCGCCCGACATCGGGATCGATGACAGCCAGCCCACCACCGGCTTGTTCGGCTGAGTCAGTTCGACCAGCAGCTTGGCGACGTCGTATTCCAGGAACGGCTCCTTGGACGGATCCAGGAAGTCGATCACGGCGCGCCCATCGGTGCTGTTGGTACCGGCCAGGCCCAGATACAGGGACGTCCCGGAATTATCGACTGGCAGCGCCCGGATTCCGAACTCGGCGGCGCGATCCTCGTCCTCGGAAAACGGCTGCGGGTCGATCACGTGCAGCACGATCCTGCCCTTGCTGCGGGCCGAGACCTCCTGCAAAAACTCCCGTACCCGCTGCCCGTAGATGCGCACCACCGGCAATTGGGCGGCAGCGCGCTCCGAATAGAACAGGTACAGGTTCAGCGGCTCGCTCAGCGTGGCCAGGATGTGACGCGTGCCGGGCGTGACGGTGTACAGCCGATGCTCGGTCAGGTCGAGCCGCGCCCCGCGCAACCACTGGTTGTCGATCACCGTCAACCCGATGAACAGTACGCCGAGCGCGATCAGCGCCCCGCCGCCCATCGTCAACCTGCGCCACGTCGGCCGCGACATCGCTACCTCACCTCAATCCGACTTGTGAAGATCGAGCAGGATGACGCTGGCCGCGAGGAAGCAGGCCATCGTCACAGCGAAAAACGTCACGTCGCGCAGGTCGACTACACCCTTGGCGATCGCTTCGAAATGGGTCAGAAACGACAGCGAGGCGACCGCATCGACCACCGGCGGCGGCGCCCAGCCGCGAAAGGCGTCGAGCACCATCGGCAGCCCCGCCAGCAGCAGGGCGAAGCAGCCCGCTACGCCCAGGATGAACGCCACCACCGCGTTGCGAGTCAGCGCGGACATGCAGGAGCCGACCGCCAGAAAGGCGCCCGCCATCAGCAGGCTCCCCAGGTATCCGGTCAGGATCGCTCCGTTGTCGGGATGACCGAGGTAATTCACGGTGATCCAGATCGGAAAAGTCAGCGCCAAGGCCAGCGCCGCGCAGGCCCATGCCGCCAGGAACTTGCCGATCACCGCCTGCCACAGCGTGATCGGCTGCGTCATCAGAAGCTCGATGCTGCCGCTGCGGCGCTCATCGGACCACAGGCGCATCGAAATGGCCGGTATCAGGAACAGGTACAGCCAGGGATGAAATACGAAGAACGGCTCCAGGTCGGCCTGGCCGCGTTCGAAAAATCCCCCCAGGTAGAACGTGAACCAGGAGGCCAGCACCAGGAAGATCAGGATGAATACGTAGGCAAGCGGCGTCGCGAAATAGGCGGCCAGCTCGCGCCGGAAGACGATCACGATGCTGCGAGGGTGAACGGCGGTCTTCATAGATGCGTCAGCGTGCGGAACACTTCGTCCAGGCGGCCGGGCTCGACGCGCAGCGCGACCACGTGCACGCCGGCCTGCGCGATCCGGTCGCTGATCGGCCCGAGGATCGCCGCGCCACCGGCCGGCAACGCGGTCAATTTCCCGCCTCGCTCGTCGACCTCCACCGCCGCCACCTGCGGCAGAGCGGCCACGGCCTCGCGCGCGACGGCCAACTGTTCGGGCCGCTCCAACTGAAGCGACACCGCATTGTGGTAGCGCGAACGGGCCGCCAGCCCCGCGGGCGTGTCGTCGGCAACCAGGCGCCCGCGCGCGATCACCATCGCGCGGGTGCAGACCGCATCGACCTCCTCCAGGATGTGAGTGGAAATCACGATGATCTTGCCGCGGGACATCTCGTTGATCAGCGTGCGCACCTCGTGCTTCTGGTTCGGGTCCAGTCCGTCGGTCGGCTCGTCCAGGATCAGCACGGCCGGGTCGTGCACGATCGCCTGCGCCAGTCCGACGCGGCGGCGGAACCCCTTGGACAGCGTCTCGATCGACTGCTGCAAGACCGGCGCCAGTTCCAGGCGTTGAATCACCGTGTCCAGCCGGGCGCGCCGCACGGCACCGCGCAGTCCACGCAGGTCCGCGATGAACTCCAGGAACGCGCGGGCGGTCATTTCTCCATAAGCCGGAGCGCCTTCCGGCAGGTAGCCGATGCAGGTCCTGGCGGCGATCGGATCGCTTTCCACATCGTGGCCGTAGATCCACGCACGGCCGGAGGTCGGAGTGATGAAGCCGGTCAGCATCCGCATCGTGGTCGTCTTGCCCGCGCCGTTCGGGCCCAGGAAGCCGAGCACTTCGCCGGGCACCACTTCGAAGCTCAGGTCGTCGACGGCGGTCAGCCTGCCGTAACGCTTGGTCAGGTGTTCGGTCTTGATCATCGCTGTACGCTTGAATTCGCGGGCGAAAAGATAATCAGGCGCGAGCGTCTTTGCAAACGGCCTCCTTCAATTGCGGCGAAGCGACTGGCACGGGTCGGCCCGCGGCTGCGCCGGCGTTGTAAATATCGCGTCGAACGCACCCGGCGGCACCTCGTCGGCGGCAGTATCGCGCTCGATCAGCGCGATGCTGATGACGCGTTCCCGCTGCGACGCGGACACAAAGCGCGGCACGCCGATGTCGCGGCGCACATGACCGTTGCCGGCCAGCAACACGACGCCGTGCTCCAGGTAAGGGCGGATCGCCTGAGCCAGTGTCGCGTCGCGCGCGATCTGCGCGCGCGCCAGCGCGGGCAGCATCTGCGGCGGCATCTGGTGGCAGTGGCCTTCGTCCACTGCCTCTTGCTGGGTCCGCAGCAGATCGGCCGGCAAGGGGTCCAGTCGCAACTCCCCCTGCTGGGCGGCGTCGAACACGGCTCCGAAACCTTCCTTCGAAACCCGTAGCGCGTCGGCGCGCGACAGATTGGCCGCGACGATCGGCAGCCGGTACTGCAGCGCCAGTTCCAGGAAAGGACGGTAAAGATTCCAGTTCCAGCCTCGCCCGCCCAGCGCGGCCAGTTGTTCGGCCCGATCGACGCCCTGCGCCGGCGTGGCGCCCAGCACGCGATCGATGTCGGCCTGGCGCTCGCGATCGAATTGCTCGAACGCGAGCGCCGGGTGCGAACCCGCCTGAAGGAGCAGCGCGAGCGCCTGCGCGCGTACCGCGTGCTGCTCGGCGTTGTCGTGGACCTCGCCCAGCAGCACGATCGGCCGCCGCTGCATCTGCGCCGCCAGTGCGGGCGCGGTGAAATCGCCGTTGGGCGGCGCAGGCGCTGCGCACGCGCTCAGGGCGGCGGCCGCGAGCGCGGCTCGCCAGGGCGTGCGCCCGCCGGGCATCGGCTACTGCAGCAGCCGGGCGAGCGCCGGCAGCGCCACCGCGCCTTCGCCGAGCGCGCGCTCGTTGAAGCGCGACAGCGAGTAATCGGCCGGGTGCCTGTGCCGGAACGAGTCGCGGACCTCGAGCCAGCCCTTGAAGCCGGCGTAGTAGGTCGCCAGCCCGCAGGACGATAGTTTCGCGCGCAGCAGCTTGGCGGCGGCTTCCTGAGGGTCCTGAAACGCCTCGCGCGTCATCAGGTCCATCGCCTCCTGGTCGGTCATTCCCATCGTGTGAAGGCGAATGTCCAGAATCGTGTTGGCGATCGATCGCAGCAACTGCTTCAGCAGCGTCAAGCGCAGTGCGCGGTCGCCGTCCAGGTATCCCTGATCCACCATCATCTGCTCCGCATAGGCGGCCCAGCCCTGCACGTAGGGTCCGTTGGCGTACAGCGCGCGCAACATCCGCCGCGAAAGCGGCCGAATCCGATTGGCGTAGTCGGACTGGACCCAGCGGCCCGGCATCGCTTCGTGAATGGTCAGTTGCTGGACGCCGAAGTAGTTGTATTCGCGCAGCTTCGATTCGACCCGCTCGCGCGGCCATCCGGCCGGGATCGGCGCGACCCAGTAGAAAGCCCCCAATTGCGGTTCCAGCGCCGGTGCCGGGTCGAATCCATCGACCGAATACGTTCCGCGCATCAATTCCGGCGTCTCGACCACCTCGACCCGGGTTGCGGCCGGAAGCGCGACCAGGCCGCTCGCACGCACGAAATCCGTTGCCTGCTGCAGTGACTGCCTGACCTGCGCCAGGTAGCGGTCCGGCGTCGCATGCCGGCGCGCAATCCGATCCAGGACCTGCGGCACCGACAGCGGCGCGGCCAGCTCGACCATCTGATCCCGGGTGGCCTTCAGGTCCGCCGTCGCCGCGCCCAGCAGCTCCTCGGGCGTACGGCCGAGCGCCAGCTGATAGCCGCACTTCTCGCGGTACAGCAGGGGGCCCAGCTGCCAGTTGCGCGGGTGCTGTGACAGGGAGCGCGCCATGAACCGGTTGAATTCGCGCAGCGCGTCCAGCGCCTTGCCGGCCGCCTCGGCGTACGCGGGCCTCTGCTCGGCCGGAACCCGCGCTCGCAGGACCTGGTCGATCAACTTGAAATTGCCGGCATTTTCATCGCGGGCGACCCGGATCCAGACCAGAGGCGCATCGCTCAGATTGAATCGTGCCTGATCGAGCAGCCGGGGTACTTTCTCCAAGCGCTTGATGATGTGCCCGAAGCGGATACTGTCGGGTGCGTAGTCCAGCTTGAACGGCTCAAGCAGCGCATGCCCGATCAACTCGACGTAAAGGGCCGGGTTGTGGCGGTAGGTCTGAATCGTCTGCAGGTCCAGCAGCGCCAGAGCGACTGCGTTCCTGATAATCTGCAGGTCGGCCTGTTGCTCGGCATCGAGCTCGACGACCTCGAGCCGGTCGACGCGCTGCACCCACTCGCGATAGAACCGCAGCGTGCGGTCTATCCCGGCGGGGCTGAAATCGTCCAGGTCCTCATCGAGCGACACTCCGTGATGGCGGTGGTAGCCCTGGGCGGTTGCCGTGACCGGAGACAGCGCAAGGCTGGAGAAGACGAATTCGCCGGTCAGCGCGTCGAAGTCGGCGCCTGCGAGCGCCGGCGCGGCGGGCAGCAGGCTGCAAAGGGCCGAGGCGGAGCAAATCACGAGCAGGCGCACCACAGCAGCATACGCCGGGCCGATCCGCATCGTCCGGCGAATCTTCGCCTCAGGGCACTGGGGTCTTGAGTGCTCGGCAGGGTTCGACCAGACTCCGACTGAGCAAGCGGCTGATGGGCAAAGGCAGACTCGAAGCATTCAGTGATGGCGTGATCGCCGTGATCATCACGATCATGGTGCTCGAATTGAAGGTCCCGCGAGGGACCCGGCTTGACGACCTTGTCGAGTTGGCGCCGGTATTCTTCAGCTATGTGCTGAGCTACCTTTACGTCGGCATCTACTGGAACAACCACCACCATATGCTGCATACGGTGCAGCGGGTCACCGGCGGCATCCTGTGGGCGAACCTGCACTTGCTGTTCTGGCTTTCGCTGATCCCGTTCACCACCGACTGGATGGCCGAGAACCGGTTTGCGACGTGGCCGACGTTCGCGTACGGCCTGGTGCTGCTGCTGGCGGCCCTCTCGTACACGCTGCTGCAGTGGTGCGTGATCCGCACGCACGGCACCGATTCCCTGCTGGCCAGGGCGGTCGGCGCCGATCTGAAGGGCAAGCTGTCGCCGGTGCTGTATGTGACGGCGATCGCATTGGGATTCGTGGCGGCCTGGCTGGCTCTGGCGATCTACGTGCTGGTCGCGCTGATCTGGTTGATACCGGACCGGCGTATCGAAAAAGTGGTACGCGCAGGCGCGCCCGAATAGCGCACGGCTCTGTTAATGGCTTGTTAATCGGCCGGCTGCGCCGACTGTGAGCGGCTTGTCAACGGGAAGCGGCTGTACGCTCGATCAGCCGCTGCTGAAACCAGCGATCCAGCATCCGCTTGTCGTAGCGCAGCGGGTCACTGCTCGAGTAGGAGTTGATGTGATCGAGATACGCCATGTCGCTGACGGTTTCCTGGCCGCCGGCCAGCACCTGTTCGCCCTGCTTCAGGACGTAACGCAGCTTGATACTGGGCCATGTGACCGTGCGCATCACGCGGACATCGCGTGGCCAGAAGTGCCAGGGCTCGAAATTTCCGGCCAGGTCCACATCCAGCACTGCGACCTCGAGCACCTGATCGGCCGGCAGCTTCCGCGCCGCCAGGCGCTCGATATGCCGCGCAATCTCGGAGCGGTTCTGCGCCGCTTCGCGTTCGTCCCCGTAGGGTCCGATGTCGGTGAATTTTTCCGGGTTCAAAAAGCTGACATGGGCGCTGCCCGCCAACGCGCCGGCCGACAGGCCGGCCATCAGCAGAGCAAGCAGCCATCGATCAAGGATCCGCCACATGCCGGTTAGACCCGATCCGGTGCGCAACGGTTCACCCGGTCGCAAGGCACCGCTGAATCGGCTGTTTGCGGGCCGCGGGCTTCGGCCGTGCCGCCCCGTCATGCGGCTGACCGTCCCGTCGATCGGACGTCCGCGTGCGCGTGGCCTCGTATAAGCTCCGCCGGCTTGACCCGAGCGAACTGATCAACCGGAACCGAATCATGGACATGGACGCGATTTGCGATCGACGCGCCGGCGCGGGACCGCCCGCGTCGGCTCGCACGCAGGCTCGGGAGCTGGAGCCGGCGGCCCTGCTGGAGCGCTTTCGCGCGGTCCGATCCGCTTCGCTGCAACTGGTCAGCGAGCTGTCGGCCGAAGACCAGTGCGTCCAGTCGATGCCGGCGGCGAGTCCGACCAAATGGCACCTGGCGCATACCAGCTGGTTCTTCGAGGCGATGGTGCTGCAGGCGTTCGTTCCGCACTATCGCTGCTTCGATGCCCGCTACGCGCACCTGTTCAACTCGTACTACGAGTCGCTCGGGCCGCGCCACGCGCGCGAGCTGCGGGGCCTGTTGACGCGTCCGCCGCACGGCGAGGTCCTGCGCTACCGGCGCCACGTCGACGAGGCAGTGGAGTCCCTGAGCAGCGCCGGTGCGCCGGCTGCCCAGGCGGCGTCGCTGCTTGAGCTCGGACTGAACCACGAGCAGCAGCACCAGGAATTGATGCTGACCGACATCAAGCACGCGTTCTATCTGAACCCTTTGAAGCCGGCCTACCGCCGTTCGGAGCCGGCGGCGGCCCACTCGCCGGCGCCGCTGCGGTGGCACGATCATCCGGGGGGCGTCCAACAGGTCGGCCATGCCGGCGCGGGCTTTGCGTTCGACAACGAGGGCCCGCGCCACGCGGTTTTGCTCAGGCCGTTCCGGCTTTCGTCGCGAGCCGTGAGCTGCGGCGAGTATCTCGATTTCATTCTGGACGGCGGCTACCAGCGGGGCGAGCTGTGGCTCAGCGACGGCTGGACGGCCGTACGGAACCAGGGCTGGAATGCGCCCCTTTACTGGGAGCCGAATGGCAACGGCCGATTCAACGTGTACACCTTGAGCGGCTTGCAGCCGCTGAACCCGGGCGAGGCGGTGTGCCACCTGAGCTTTTACGAGGCTTGCGCGTACGCAACTTGGGCGCAGGCACGGCTGCCGACCGAGTTCGAATGGGAGGCGGCCGCAGCCACCTGGTCCGGCACGCTGCACCGCGCCGACCCGATCGGACTTCACCCCGAGGCGGCCGACGTCGCGACGGGGCGGCCGGAGCCGATGTGCGGAACCGTGTGGCAGTGGACCCGCTCCTCGTACGACCCCTACCCGGGCTTCCGGCCGGATGCCGGTCCGGCCAGCGAATACAACGGCAAGTTCATGGTCGGCCAGCTGGTCCTTCGCGGCGGCAGTTTCGCCACCCCGCCGGGTCACATTCGGATCACCTACCGCAACTACTTCCCGCCCGACGCCCGGTGGCAGTTCTCGGGACTTCGACTCGCGAGGGACGCATGAGAGGAGCGGCGCTGAATCGGCGCGAAGCCGACCCGGACGAGCAGGACTCGCCCGCTGCTGCCACGGAGTTCGCCGGGGCGATGCTGCAGGCGCTCAGCGGCCGGCCGCGCACCATTGCGCCGAAGTTCTTCTATGACCGGCACGGAGTTTCGCTGTTCGAACGGATCTGCCAGCTGGACGAGTACTACCTGACCCGCGCCGAGATGGCGGCCCTGCGCGAGCACGCACCGAGCATCGGCCGGCTGATCGGTCCACGGGCCGACCTGGTCGAGTTCGGCGCCGGCAGCCCGGTGAAAGCCAGGATCGTGCTGGACGCGCTGCCGAGCCCTGCGCGCTACATCCCGGTGGACCTGTCGGTCGAGCACCTGGATGGCGCCAAGCAGGATCTGGAGCGCGCGTATCCCGGCATGGTGGTGGAGCCGCTGCAGGCGGATTTCGCGCGGGCGCTGGCGCTGCCGGCGCAGCGCCCCGGCGACGGCCGACGCGTCGGTCTGTTTCTGGGCTCGACGATCGGCAACCTTTCGCCCGAGCAGGCCCGCTGCTTCCTGGCCGACGCCGCGGAGCGGCTGGCCGGCGGCGGTCTGCTGGTCGGCGTCGACCTGGTGAAGGATCCAGACCTGCTGCATCGGGCTTACAACGACACGCTCGGCGTCACGGCCGCATTCAACCGCAACCTGCTGGTGCGCGCCAACCGCGAGCTCGGTGCCGATTTTGATCCGGCCTCGTTCGACCACTATGCGTTCTATCGGCCCGACGCGCAGCGCATCGAAATGCACCTGGTCAGCAAGCGGCGCCAGACCGTGCACGTGTGCGGGACCGCGTTCGAGTTTGACGAGGGCGAAAGCCTGCACACCGAGGACTCTTACAAGTACACGATCGGGGGCTTTTGCGATCTGGCTCGGCGGGCGGGTTTCGCGCCGGGGCCGGTCTGGTGCGACCGGCAGCGCCTGTTCAGCGTGCACTGGCTGGCGGCTCCGCCGGTGCACGGCAGCGCCGTGGCCGGGCGATAACGATTACCGGAACAGCTCGGCCGACAAGTCTGCCGAGACGAGCAGCAGCAGGGACGCGAACGCGCGCTCGAGTTGCCGCACCGGCAGATGATGCGCAAGGCTTGCGCCGAGCGGCGCAGTGGTGATCGCCGCCAGCGAGATGGCCAGCGCGGCCGGAAGAAACACGTAGCCGATGCAGCCTGCCGGGCACTGCGCCGGGCGCCCTGCGACCAGGTACCCGGTCAAGCCGGCCACCGCAAGGGGAAGGCCCAGCGCCGCGGCGGTCCCGATCGCGCGCTTCATCGGAATGCAATGCGCCAGCAGTGGCACCGACAGCAGGCCCCCGCCGACGCCGGCCAGCGCGGACAGCAGGCCGATCGCCACGCTGCGCCGGACCAGTGCAGCGGCGCCGGGCGGCATGACGGGCGGTTCGGGCTCGCCAGCGGTCGCGGACCGCGCCAGCAGCGCACGGGCAGAAAACAGGGCAAATCCGATGAACACCGCCAGCGCCAGCCGCCCGGACAGCGGTCCGCCCAGCGCGCACGCCGCCAGCGTACCGGCCAGCGCGCCGCCGGCGATTCCTGGCGCCAGGCGCCTGAATGCACGCCAATCGATCGAGCCGCGCGCAGCGTGGGCCCGCGCGCTCGAGATCGAGGTCGGAATCACGATCGCCAGCGACGTGGCCACGGCCACCCGGGCCGCGTCATCGGCGCCGATTCCGAGCGGTCGCGCGGCCAGGATCAGTGCCGGCACGATCACGGTGCCGCCGCCTATGCCCAGCAGACCTCCCAGGAAGCCCGAGCAAAGGCCGATCGAAAGGCACAGCGCCCAGGCCACGAGACGGACTCAGAGCCGCTGAAGGGTTCGGCGGAAGCGCTCGGCCCGCGCCACGTATTGCAGCGCGTTGACCTGGATTGCGGCCAGCTCGCGATCGGTCAGCGCGCGCACCACCCGCGCCGGGCTGCCGCGCAACAGCATGCCTGGCTCGAAGCGCCGCCCCGCCGCCACGATCGAGCCGGCCGCCACCAGCGTGTCGTGGCCGATGCTGGCTCCGTCCATCACCACCGCGTTCATCCCGACCAGGCATCGATCGCCGATACAGGCGCCGTGGATCGTCGCCAGGTGCCCGATCGACACCTGCGCGCCGACGACGACCTCGCCGTCCGGCAGGCAGTGAATAAC
>VBCK01000062.1 GCA_005882215.1 Betaproteobacteria bacterium
GACCTAACTTTCATCCTCGATCGCGGCCGAGGTGTACACGTGCTGCACGTCGTCCAGATCCTCCAGCGCCTCGAGCAGCCGCTTCATCTTCTGCGCCTCATCGCCCTGAAGCGCGACCTCGTTCAGCGCCTTCATCGTGATGTCGGCCACCTCGGGCACCAGGCGCGCGCTCACGAAGCTTTGCCGGACTTTCTCGAAGTCGCCCGGCGCGCAGACCACCTCGACCGAGCCGTCATCGGCGCGCTGCACGTCGTCGGCCCCGGCCTCCAGGCCCACCTCGAAGACGCGATCCTCGGGCGTGCCCGGCGCGAACACGAACTGGCCGCAGTGCCGGAACTGGTAGGCCACCGAGCCGTCGGTTCCCAGGTTGCCTCCGAACTTGCTGAAGGCGTGGCGCACTTCGGCCACGGTCCGGGTGCGATTGTCGGTCAGGCAGTCCACGATGATCGCCGCGCCCCCGGCGCCATAGCCCTCGTAGCGGATCTCCTCGTAGCTGACGCCCTCGAGCCGTCCGCTGCCGCGCTGGATCGCCTTGTTCACCGTGTCCTTGGGGACGTTGCCGGCGGAAGCTTTCTCCAGCGCAAGCCGCAGCCGCGGGTTCATGCCCGGGTCGCCGCCGCCGTCGCGCGCGGCGACCGTGATCTCACGGATCAGCTTGGTCCACAACAGGCCGCGCTTGGCGTCCTGCCGGTTTTTCCGGTGCTGGATATTGGCCCACTTGGAATGACCGGCCATGGTCGAAACGGGTTGCCTGAGCGACGATTGCGAAGGGCCGCGAGTCTAGCAGGGCATGCGGCGCTCGTTCGCGCAACCGCCTCGCGCGCGATGCGCCCTGATCGAGCCACCGGCGGCAGCCGATGATCCAGGCCAGGGGCTGCGCAACGATCCGGGGCAAATCCGGTCTGAATACAAGAGAAGGGCCGCCACGGGGGCCGCAGTGGCGGCCCTGTTGCAGCGCCGCAGCGCGGTCGGGGCCGAACCGGATATCGGCGCGGCGACGTTGCAGTCGGTTTCTGTTACTTTTTGCACAATGCTGGCAGGCAATTTGCTTGTAATTTACCGACATGGCGCGCTGCGCCCGATTGGAGCGATCAGGCCCCGAACGAGGATTGACCGATGAGTGAAGTCGCTTCGCTTCCCGCCCCGGTGAAAACCACGATCTCGATCGCCGGATTCAAGGACATCTACCAGGTGCCGCGCGTCGAACAGGCGCTGAATGGGCTGCAGGACCTGGGAAGCGGCGCCAACGAGGCGTTGCGCTCGACGTACGTCCGGATGATCAAGTTCGGAGGCCAGCGCTTTGCGATCAAGCCCTCGGCGCTGCCCGACATCGACGGGCTGATCGACGAGATGCCCAACTTCGAGGCGCCGCTGCAGGACATCCGGCGCCAGCTGGCGCTGTGCCTGAGCAGCGACGACACGCTGGATCTGGAGCCGATGCTGCTGCTGGGCGACCCGGGGATCGGCAAGACTCATTTCGCACGGCGCCTGGCGCGTCTGCTGGGCACCGGCTGCTGGTTCGTCGGCATGAGCTCGCTGACGGCCGGCTGGATCCTGTCGGGCGCCTCGGCGCAGTGGAGAAACTCGAAGCCGGGCAAGGTTTTCGAGGCGCTGGTCAACGGGGACTACGCCAACCCGCTGATCGTGGTCGACGAGATCGACAAGGCGAGCGGCGATCGCCAGTTCGATCCGCTCGGCAGCCTGTATACGCTGCTCGAGTCGGAGACCGCGCGCGAATTCATCGACGAATTCGCCGAGATACCGATCGACGCCTCCGAGGTGGTGTGGGTCGCGACGGCCAACGAGGCGAGCGCGATCCCCGAGCCGATTCTGAACCGGATGAACGTCTACGAGATCGACCCGCCGGACGAGGAAGGCTCGCGCCGGATCGCTCAGGCGGTCTACCGCGAGTTACGCAACGAGCACAGCTGGGGGCGCCTGTTTCCCGAGCAGCTTCAGCCCGAAGCGCTCGAGCCCCTGGCCCGGCTGAAACCGCGCGAGATGAGGCGGGTGATGCTGGCCGCATTCGGCGAGGCCAAGATCGACGGCCGCCACGAAGTGATGGCTTCGGACATCAGCGACGAGCGGCTCGCGCGCCGCCCGCGCATCGGATTCAGTTAACTCGCCTTTTCAGCCGGCTGGCAATACACCGCTCTTTCAGCGCTTGGCCAGCAGGTCGCGGATTTCCACCAGCAGGATTTCCTGGCGCGGGGGCGCCGACGGCGCAGCCGCAACGGGCGGCTTTTTCAGCCGGTTGATCGCGCGGATCGCCACGAACAGCACGAACGCGATGATGACGAAGTCGACGATCGACTGGATGAAGGCACCGTACTTCAACAGCAAGGGCTCGCCCTTTGCGTTCTGCCCGATCTGGACCGCCAGCTTGCTGAAGTCGTTGCCGGCCGTCAGGATCCCGACCACCGGCATGATCACTGCCTCCACCAGCGAAGAGACGATCTTGCCGAAAGCGGCGCCGATCACGATCCCGACCGCCAGGTCGATCACGTTGCCCCGCATCGCGAATTCCTTGAATTCGGTCGTGAAGCTCACAGGTTCTCCTCCTCCGGTGAGGAAAGTCTTGCTCTTGTACCGGCTCTCAGCGGCTGACCTCGCCGCGCGCGGCGCCGGCGCCGCTGTCCGGATGCCCGAGCGCCTGCGCCACCCGACGGTAGACCGGTCCCCATAACGGGTGCCCGATCTCGGCGTTATTGAGCCGGAAGTCCGGATCGGCGTTGAAAGCGTTGGTGAAATCGAGCGCGCATTCGGTGCCGCGGTTGAACGCGCAGGCGATGAACGCGAGGTACTTGTAAGCGACCGCCACATCGCGCCGATCGGCCAGGTTCGCTGCGATCGCCATATGCAGCGCCGCCTCCGAGTGCTCGAACTCGCCGCCGTCGTACAGGCGGATCCCGTCGACCAGCGACCGCTCGGCCGGCCGCTGATACAGCTGCGCGATGCTGCTGGTTGGCGGCGTCGACTGGCAGGCCTGCAGCGCCCCCGCGCCGGCCACGACCAGGCCGATGCGCCACAGGGCAGTCAGCGTCATTCGAATCGGTGCGACACCGTAACCGGGACCGTCGCTTCCACGTTGATGTGCGCGATCCACGGCGCGTCGTTGCCGTGCCGCACTTCGATCCGGTGCGGGCCGGCGGCCAGTACCATCTGAATCAGTGGAGGCGACACGCCGGTTGGCTTGTTGTCGATCAACACTTCCCCCCAGGGCTCGATCCGGAATACCACAGTACCAGTCCCAGAGGCGCTCGACGCCGCGGGCGACGCGGGGATCTGGCCCGTCTCCGTGGCGACCTGCGGGTCGGCTGGCGGACGCCCTTCGGCGGGCGCAACGGCGATCCGAACGGGATGCAGCTGTACCAGCAGGTTGCCCAGTGTGAACCCGGCCAACACCAGAGCCGCTGCCAGCGACAGCCCCAGGCGGTGCTGGCGCGCCCACGGCCCCAGCCGGGTCAGGCGCAGGCGCGCCTTCTGCAGCGACTCGGCCAGGCGCTCCAGCGCGAGCGCCACCAGGTCCGGACGCTCGCTAGCGAGGGCGCGCGGCGCGGCCGGCGCCGGGACGGTGTTGGCTGCGGCAGCGGTGGGGATCGAGGCCGACAGCGAGACGCCGAGCGCGCCGGTGGAGGGCCGGTTGGCCCGTTCAGTCCAGACAAAAGCGATCAGGGCGTCGCGCAGCTCGCCGGCTGTTTTTGGGGCGGTCGGCGACTTCGTATTGAGCGCGTCCAACAGCAATGCCGAAAAACCGGGAATCGTGCTCGGACGCTGTGTGCCGGCCGCCGGGCCCGACTGGCTCGACACGGTGACCGCGTGCGGGCGCGCTTGGATCATCGTGCATAGCAGCGAGGCCGCGGCGCGCAGGTCGCGCCGGCGCGTCTCGTCGGTGACCTCGTTCTGGAAGTAAGGCAGGAACTGTTCGGTACGCGTCAGCGCGTCGTCGCCCTCGGTGCCGGCATCGATCCAGCCGCCGAACCCGCTCACCTTCGGCGATCCGTCGGCCTGGATGAACACGTGCTGCGGTCCGAGCTGACCATGCGAGACGCCCTGACCGTGCGCATACTCCAGCGCATCGGACACGCGCGCGCCGATCCCGGCGCACTGCAGGTCCGTGAACTTGACGCCGGAGCCCAGCAGATCCTGCAGGGAACGGCCCGCGACCCGCTCGATCACCAGGTATCCGAATTCGTGGCCAAGGCCCGCATCGAAAACGGTCAGGATGTTCGGGTGATGCAGGCGCCCGGCCGCCTGGGCCTGGCGCACGAATGCCTGCTCGATGTGGCGGCGCGCTTCGGCTCGCAGCGGCGGCCCGGCCGGCACGATCTGCACCGCCTTGACCACCAGTTCCCGGTTCATCACCGGGTCGACCGCGGCGTACGAGACGCTGTGCCGATCACGTCGCAGCTCTCGCAGGATCGTATATCGGCCTATGACCTTCTGTTGGAGGGGCAGCGGCTGGGGCATGGCAATGGTCGGACGCGACGAGTCCCGCAGGGCGCCCGGCGGAACTCGCCGCCTGCGTACTGTATCCCGCCGGAACCGTCGCAGGGAACCGGTCGATCGACTAAATACGACCGGGGGAACCGACCTATTGTGAAGCCAACGCTAAAAGCGGTGCTGCACCTCGACCGCCAGGCCTGGCCGCACGTCGATCCGCGACAGGAACGGCGTCGCCGCGCCGTTGTGTACCTCGATCGTATGGGCCCCGGCCGCAAGGGTCAGGTGGGTTAGCGGCGGCGAAACGCCGAGCGAAGTGCCATCCACGATGATTTCGCCCCAGGGGGCGATCGCCAGCGTGACCGAACCGTCGGCTGGCGGCGCCGGCAGCGCCGGCGGGGCCGGTGCGGCCTGCGCAAGTGGCGCCGAGGCCGCCGCTCTCGGCCGGGACTTCACTGGCGAGGAGGGCGTCGGGGAGATTGGAACGAAAAGGGGCTTGACGGGCGCCTCGGCCTGCCCCATCACGCGCACGCCGGAATCCAGGCCGGATGGCGAGCTGCCGGTGCTCGAAAGCGTGCTGGTCGCGTCTGCGAGCACGATCGGCGACGACGTGGCCACGGGCGCCGGCTGGGGCACCGCCTGAGGCGCCACCTGCGCGCGGCGCGGCTGCTCGAGCGCCAGGATCACGATCGACACCGACACCGCGAGCGCCGCGACCACCAGGCGCGCGCTGCGCCGGTTCAGGGCCGGCGCGGAAGTCTCGGGTGGCAGCGTGGGGCGCTGGCCGGAGTCCTCGCGCGCGGCGGCCATCACCAGGTCGTTGCGCATCTCGGCCGCGCTCTGGTAGCGATCGGCCGCATCCTTGGCCATCGCGCGATGGACGATTTCGATCAGCTCGACCGGCACTTCCGGGTTCAGCTGATAAATCGGAGTCGGCGGCTGCGAGGCGACCTTGGTGAGCGTTTCCTCCACCTGCTTTCCGTCGAAGGCGCGCTGCCCGGTCAGCAACTCGTACAGGATCGAGCCCATCGAGAACACGTCGCTGCGCGCGTCCAGCGCGCGCCCCAGCGCCTGCTCGGGCGACATGTAGTTCGGCGTCCCGATCAGCTGGCGGTTGGAGGAGAGCGGCGTGTCGCTGTATTGCGCAAGCGCGACTCCGAAATCGAGCACTTTCGGCTTCATGTCGCGCGTCAGGAAAATGTTGCTCGGCTTAAGGTCGCGGTGGACCAGGCCGCGCCGGTGCGCGTAGTGCACCGCATCAGCCACCCGCGCCATCATCGACGCGATCGCTTTCGGGGCGAGCCGATTGCGAGTCGCGAGCCAGTCGTGCAGGTCGCTGCCGTACAGCCGCTCCATCGCGATGTAGGCGACCGACTCGGTCTTGCCGGCATCGAACACGGTGACGATGCCCGGATGATTCAGGCTCGCTGCGCTCTTGGCTTCCTGCAGAAAGCTCGCTTCGGCGCGGCGCCGCATCAGGTTATCGGCGGCCAGCGGGATCGCTTTGATCGCGAGCTCGCGCCCGAGCACCGGGTCGAACGCGGCATACACGACCCCGTTGGACCCCCGCCCGATCTCGGAGCGAACTTCGAACCGCCCGATGTGCGTCGGAGCGGACGGCATCGCCGCCGAAGGCTCATAGGACTGCGTGGCGAGCGCCTGGGACACCATTTCGCGTGGATTATCCGTTGGTCAGTGTATCAACGTAGCTCAAAAATGGTACCAGCACATCGTCCAAATCGATGTCACGCCTGCCCCGATCACCCTAAAGCCATGATGCTGATTTAGTCATGAAAGCTGTGAGGCAATTGCGGCTCGCGAACCAGCTGACGCTCGAGCTCCAGATGCTTGGCGTATCGGTAAAACGTACCCTCAAAGTTCGCGAACGCGATGACGAATCAGGCCCAGCCGTCCAGCATGCCAAGCTTGAGCACATAGTGGCGCAGGAACGAGGCGGTTCCGTGCAGCAGCGCGCGCCACATCGAGGGCGGCACGCGCTGCTGAGCCAGGCGCTGCACGCCCAGCGTCGAATAGCGCTGCATCTTGGACAGCATCTGGCTCAGGTCGCGAAACGGGACCTGCGCAATCGGTTCGCGCAGAACGCCCAGCGAGCCCTCCAGCGTGTAGGTCTCGTGCACCGCGTCCTCCGTGTACCGCAGGCGGCCGCGCCGGAACAGCTGCGGCTGCCGGTAGTCGGGAAAGTAACCGGAGTGGCGGATCCAGCGACCGAACACGTAATTGCGCCGCGGCACCAGGTAGGCGTCGCGCGCGTGCGGATCGGCCGCCGCGCGGCGGATTTCGTCGGCCGCGGCCTCGGTGCAGCGTTCGTCCGCGTCCAGGCTGAAGACCCAGTCTCCGGTCAGCTGATCGAGCACCGCGTTGCGCAGCCGGCCGAATCCCTCGAACGGCACCTGCACGATCCGGTTCGTGTAACGGCGCGCGATCTCGACGGTCGCATCCGTGCTGAAGGAGTCGGCCACCACGATTTCGTCGGCCCATTTGACGCTGCGCAGGGCGGCCTCGATCTTGTCGGCTTCGTTGAACGCGATCACGTAAACGGAAATGCGCGGCATCGGGTGGAGCGGTCTTATTCGCTCGGTGGGCCAAGGGGCTGCGCGTATTATCCCGGACGTTTCAAAACCTGCGCGCAGGGCGGGCGCAAGCGGGGAGGCGATGAAGACCCAGGCGATTCGAATCGAACGCCACGGCGGGCCGGAGCTGATGCAAGTCGTCGAGATCGATGTGCCGGATCCGGGCCCGAACCAGGTGCGGCTGAAGCAGCACGCGGCCGGGCTGAATTTCATCGATCTCTACTATCGAAGCGGCCTGTACCAGGCGCCGCTTCCGCATGGCCTGGGCTCCGAAGGCGCCGGCGAGGTCGAGGCGGTCGGACCCGGTGTCAAAACCCTGAAGGTAGGCGATCGCGTCGCTTACGCGTCGGGACCGCTCGGGGCTTACAGCGGCGCGTATGTGCTGAACGCCGACAGCGTCGTAAAGCTGCCGGCGGGGATCGGGTACGAACAGGCCGCGGCGATGATGCTCAAGGGTCTGACGGTGCAATACCTGTTTCGACAGACGTACCGGCTGCAGGGTTACGAGACGATCCTGTTTCACGCAGCGGCCGGGGGCGTGGGCCTGATCGCATGCCAGTGGGCTCGCGCGCTCGGAGTCAAGCTGATCGGAACGGTCAGTTCGCCCGAAAAAGCGCAGCTGGCACGCGGGCACGGGGCGTGGGCCACGATCGACTACACGAAGGAAGACGTGGTGGCGCGCGTTCTGGAGCTGACCGGCGGGGCCAAGGTTCCGGTCGTCTACGACAGCGTCGGCAGGGACACCTGGGAGAAGTCGCTCGATTGCCTGCAACCGCGCAGCCTGATGGTGAGCTTCGGCAACTCCTCGGGGCCGGTGACCGGAGTGAACCTCGCCATCCTGGCACAGAAGGGTTCCCTGTACGTCACGCGGCCGACGCTCACCACTCACCTGACCCCGCGCGGCCGCTATGAAGAAAGCGCCAAGGAGCTTTTCCAGATGGTCACCAGCGGCAAGATCCGGATCGAAGTGACGTGCCGCTACCGCCTCGAAGAGGCCGCGCGGGCGCACGAGGATCTGGCCGGGCGCCGCACGACCGGCTCCTGCGTGATCATTCCGTGAGTTCGGCCGCGGCCGGCCCGCCGGACGCGACACTGAAGCTGGCCGGGCCGGGACCTCGCACGCGCTGGCTGCAGGCCGCGCTGGCCGCGGCGCTTGCGGTTCGGCTCGTCACGCTCGGCACCTACCCGCTGGCCGATACCAGCGAGGCGCGCTACGCGGAGATCGTCCGCGTGATGCGGGAAACCGGCAACTGGGTGACGCTGCAGGAGACGCCCGGCACGCCGTTCCTGGGCAAGCCGCCGCTGTACGCCTGGCTCAGCGCCGCCTCGACTTACGCGTTCGGCCTCAACGAGTTCGCGCTGCGGCTGCCGTCGCTTGTGTGCGGAATCGCGGTGCTTGCGTTGTGCGGCGTATGGGCCGCCGCGCTGGCGCGCCGACCCTCACCCCCCGCTTCGCCGGGCGAAGCCCGGCTTCGCAGGGCAAGCCCGGCCCCTCTCCCGCAAGCGAGAGAGGGGAGGAACCTGCCTCCGCTCGATGGCCAGAGCCGGCAGCAAGCGGGAAAGGGGAGTGGGCCGCCGGGGGGAGAGAGGAGGCCCGGCTCGCTTCCGATCGATCAAGAGGCGCCGGGTCGCCCCTCTCCCACGCAGTGGGAGAGGGGCGGGGGTGAGGGCGGCGACGCCCCGCTGCTGTCATGCGTGATACTGGCCACCACGGGATTTTTCATCGGCTACGGCGCCGTGATGACCGACCCGGCGCTGGGCCTGTGCACGGCCTGGATGATGGTCGCGTTCCAGCGCGCCGTCATCGACGGCTCGGCGCACGCGCTCTGGCGCTACGGTTTTTTTGTGGCGGCGGGCCTGGCGATGCTGGCCAAGGGTCCGGTCGCGTTCCTGTACGTCGCGCTGCCGATCGTAGTGTGGGCCTTCTGGCGGGGGCGATGGCGTGCAATCTGGAAGGCGCTGCCGTGGTTAAGAGGCACCGTGCTGTCCGCGGCGATCAGCCTACCCTGGTATGTCTGGGCCGAAGTGCGCAACCCCGACTTCCTGAGCTATTTCCTGATCGGCGAGCACGTGCTGCGATATCTGCAGCCGGGATGGACCGGTGACCGCTACGGCACGGCGCACCGCGAGCCGTTCGGAACGATCTGGGGGTATCTGGCCGAAGCCCTCGGGCTGTGGTCGATTGCGGTGCTGGCGCTGGTGCGTCCGACGCCCGGTTGGCTGGCGCGGGCGCGCGCCTGGTGCGCGGGCGCGCGCCTGGTGCCAGGACGACGGCCGCCTGTTCGCGCTGCTGTCCACGCTGGTGCCGCTGCTGGTTCTGACGTTCGCGAGCAATGTGATCTGGACGTACGTGATGCCGGTGCTGACGCCGCTGGCGGCGCTGCTGGGGCTGGAGCTGGCGCAGCGGTCGGCGCCGCCGGGACCGTGGCGGCGCCTCGTGAACTGGCTCGCCGGCGCGTCGGTCGCCCTGGTTTGCGCCGGCGCGATCGCATGGGGGCCGCTGCATGCGAACGGAAGTTCGTTCGCCGCCCCGGTGATGGCGTGGCGGCAGCAGCTGCCAGCGCAGCCAGGCCCGCTGCTGTACTGGGGTGCCAAGGCGCCGGCCTCGCTGCGCTTTTACTCGCGCGGCGCGGCCGAGCCGGTACCGAACCTGGCGACGAGGCTGGACAGGCTCGAGGCGGGCTCCCGCGTGTACGTTGCGATCGTCCCGGAGCAGCTGGCTGCGCTGCGGCAGATGGTGTTGATACGGCCGCAGCCGCTCGAGCTGGCCGTGGTCCTCCGGGTCAAGCATGCGGCGATCGTGCGGATCGCGCGAACGCTCAGCGCGTCTTGAGTTGCCTGGGAACCGCGGTGGCGCGCAACCGGTGCGCCTCGGGCAGGCCGGAGCCGAGCAGGGGCTGCAGGTAGGCGCGAAACGCATCGGTCACGTCGGTGCCGGACTCGTCGATCAGCGCGTCTTCCATCACGCGGGTCCTGGCTGCGACCGCTTCGAGCGGCGCCAGCTCGTAGTCGACCGCGTAGTGCCCGACCCGCTTGATGGCCACCGATCCGTCGCGGTCGGCCGCCAGCGCGAACCGGACCGCGCGTTCCCCGACCTCGAAGGCTTCGCGCTGGTCGACTTCCGATACGCAGCCGGCGAACGATCGCTGCAGGTACCCGAAGGTTTCGCCGCGCACCCGCTTGACGCCGAGGCGCTCGCGGATCTGCGCGCACAGCAGGTCGGCCAGCGCGCCCGTTCCGGACAGCTGTACGTTGCCGTGCGGGTCGCGCTCGGCGGCCGGCGCGAGCTTCGAGATGATCGGCACTGCGGCTGCGTCGTGCACGCCTTCGGACACCGCGACCACGCAGCGGCCCAGGCGGTCGTGCACCGCCTTCACATCGGCCACGAACCGCTCGGGCTCGAACGTGCGCTCCGGCAGGTAGATCAGGTGCGGGCCGTCGCCGGGGAACCTGCGGGCCAGAGCGGACGCCGCCGTCAGGAATCCGGCGTGGCGCCCCATCACGACCGCGACATAGACGCCCGGCAGCGATGCGTTGTCCAGGTTGGCCCCGATGAACGCCTGCACCACGAAGCGCGCGGCGGACGGAAAGCCGGGCGTATGGTCGTTGCCGACCAGATCGTTGTCGATCGTCTTCGGAATGTGGATGCAGCGCAGCGGGTAACCGGAGGCGCGCGCCTGCTCGCTGACGATCCGCACCGTGTCGGCCGAATCGTTGCCCCCGATGTAGTAGAAGTGACCGATCTGATGCGCCTTCAGGACTTTCAGGATCTCCTGGCAATAGGGAAGGTCCGGCTTGTCCCGCGTCGACCCGAGCGCCGAGCCGGGCGTGCGTGCGACCGCCTCCAGGTTGGCGGCCGTTTCGCTCGACAGGTCCAGCAGATCCTCGTTCAGGATCCCGCGCACGCCGTGGCGGGCGCCGTATACGCGCTCGATCGCGCAACGGTGATGGGCTTCGAACACGACACCGGCCAGCGATTGATTGATCACCGCGGTCGGGCCGCCGCCTTGCGCGATCAGGATTCCCAGCGATGGCATCGGTGAACTCCTCGATGAACCGTTTCGACAATCGGTGCGCTGCGGCTCAGGCTGCCAACGCCCGTTCGACGACCTCGCGCACATCGGCGGACAGCGACGTGAGCGCGGCCACTTCCTGCAGCGCCTGCCGCATCGGCGGCTGGCGGTCCGGAGGGTACCGGCCCCAGCGGTTCAAGGCGCGCGCAAGGCGCGCCGCTACGATCGGATTGAAGGCGTCTATTCGCGCGACCTGCTCGAGCCAGAACGCGTAGCCCGACCCGTCGCGCAGATGAAACTCCGCCGGGTTGTCGGTGCAGAACGCCACCACCAGCGCCTTGACCGCCTGCGGGTCCTGTTCGCTGTACGCGCTGTGGCGCAGCAGCGCGCGCACGCGCTCCAGCACCGGCGGCTCGCCCGGCTGGCCGACCGCGGTGGCCTGGATGTTGAACCACTTGTTCATCAGCAAGGGCTCGCCGCTCCACTCGCGCGCGAGCTGCAGCAGCAGGCCGGCCTTGGCTGGCGACGGGCTGTTCACCAGCGCGGCGAGCGCTGCGTAGCGGTCGGTCAGGTTGTCGGAACTCGCCAGCTGCCGGCGAGCCAGCTCGATCGCCGATGGATCGCCGCTCGCCACCAGGTACTCGAGCGCAAGGTTCTTCAAGGCCCGGCGTCCCACCGCGACCGGGTCCGGCCGATACGGGCCATCGTCCCGCATCGACGCGTAGGTCGCCTCCCAGTCGGCGTGCAGCTCACGGCCGATCAGCCGTTGCACTTGCAGCCGGGCGCCGCGCACCGCTTCCGGAACGACGATCGAGCGGGTCTCCGCCAGCAGGCATTCGGCCGGCAGGCGCAATGCGAGTTCGCGGAAGGCCGGCGCCAGGGCCGGGTCGAGCAGCGTGTCGCGGACCAGCGAGACGACCGCCGAATCCAGGCTGACCGGCTTGCCGAACTCGTGTGCGTCGGCTGCCAGGGCCGCCACCCCCGGTTCGGTTTTGACCGGGAGCTGCGCCCCGTCCGGCCCGAGCAGTCCGATCGCCAGCGGGATCAGGAACGGCTCCTTGTCGGGCTGCCCCGGAGTCGGCGGGCAGCTCTGCGCGAACGTCAACTCGAGCGTGCGGCTGTGAGCGTCGTACAGCGGACTGACGGCCACCCGCGGCGTTCCGGCCTGCGTATACCAGCGCATGAACTGACTCAGGTCCCGCTCGGCCGCGCCGCCGATCGAAGCGACGAAGTCCTCGCACGTGACCGCGGCGCCGTCGTGACGCGCGATGAATCGATCGAAACCGCGGCGAAATTGCACCGCGCCGGCGAGCGTGGCCAGCATCCGCACCACCTCGGCGCCTTTGCGATAGACGGTGGCTGTGTAGAAATTGTTGATTTCCAGGTAGGAGTCGGGCCGCACGGGGTGCGCCATCGGGCCTGCGTCCTCGGCGAACTGGGTGGTTCTCAGCGCGCGAACCGCCTCGATCCGCGGCACGCCGCAGGCCGATCGTGCGCAGGCCGGATCCGAAAAGCCGCGTTCCAGCATGTCGCGCACGAACTCCTGCTCGCGGTAGACCGTCAAGCCTTCCTTCAGGCACAGCTGGAACCAGTCGCGGCAGGTCACGCGGTTGCCGGTCCAGTTGTGGAAATACTCGTGGCCGACCACTGCCTCGATCTCCGCGTAATCGGCATCGGTCGCGATCGAAGGATCGGCCAGCACATAGCGCGTGCTGAAAAGATTCAGGCCCTTGTTCTCCATCGCCCCGAAATTGAAGTCCCGCACCGCCACGATCATGTAGCGGTCCAGGTCCAGCTCCAGTCCGAAGCGCCGCTCGTCCCAGACGATCGCGCGCTCGAGGCAGTGCTGCGCATGTTCGAGCCGCGCCAGATCCGATTCGGCCGCCCACAGTTGAAGACGGGCGGCACGCCCCGAACGCGTCGTCACATGAGACTCGCGGCAGTGCAGGCGCCCGGCCACCAGTGCGAACAGGTAGCTCGGTTTCGGGTGCGGATCGTCCCAGGTCGCGAAATGGCGCCCGTCCGGCAGGCCGCCCTCGTCGATCAGGTTGCCGTTCGACAGCAGCACCGGGAAGCGGTCGCGATCGGCGCGCAGGCTGACGGTGTAGTGCGCCAGCACGTCGGGCCGGTCCGGAAAGTAGGTGATCCGGCGAAATCCGCGCGCCTCGCACTGCGTGAGCAGCGTATCGCCGGATGCGTACAGACCCGACAGCTCGGAATTCGACTCGGGTCGCACCCGGGTGCGGATCGTCAGCACGAACGAGTCGGCCTGCCCGCCATTGAGCGACAGGCCGGACTCGTCGATCCGAAATTCGCTGTCTTTCAGCTCGCGCCCGTCCAGCTTGATCGAGAGCAACTGCAACCGTTCGCCGTCGAGCCGCAGCGGCGCAGCCGGCGCTTGCGGCGAGCGCCGCACCTGCAGCTGCGCTTCGACCTCGGTCGATTCGATCGCCAGGTCGAAGCACAGCGAAATCCACTCGACCCGGAACGCCGGCGGCCGATAGTCGGACCGCAGCACGGGACTTCTTGCGGCGGGCATCACGGCCGTGCGGGCCTGGACCGGACCGCTCATGCGTCAGCCGCGGACGACGGTCCGCCTCCGGGCGCATGGCCACGCAGCAGGATCCGCAGCTCGGATCCCGAAGTCGGGTCGCGGTGGACCTGCAGCTGTCCGCCCATCAGCTCGACCAGCTTCTGAGCCAGCACCAAGCCGAGTTGAACGCCTTCAGCGGGTCCGTCTTTGGCCGCCGGATGATCGAGCGGCAGGAACATTTTCTCGAGCTGCCCGGGTGCCAGCGCCAGGCCATCGCCCCGAATCCGGATCATGGTGCCGCCTTCGGCACTCCGGCTCAGGCCAACCAGAACGCTGCCGCCGTGCCGGTCGCACTTGAGCGCACCGAGCAGCAGTTTGACGACGACCTGCCTGAGCCGGGCCGGATCGGCCCACACGATCGCATCATGGCTTGCGGCGTCGAGGCCAACGCGGCTCGAGACGGCCGGCTCGTCCAGCTGCGCCAGGCTGTTGCGCAACAGCGGCGCCAGCGCCACCGGCTCCATCGAGACGGTCAGCTGGCCCGCCCCGATCCGCGCCAGCTCCAGCGCGTCGTCGATCAGTCGCAGCAGCTGCCAGCCCGAGGCCTGGATCTGGTCGACCCGCTCCTTCTGTACGGGTGCCAGCGGATGGGCCCGATCCAGTTCGAGGATCTGCGCGTATCCGAGAATTGCATTCAGGCACGCGCGAAGCGCATGCCCGGTGTGCGAGATCAGCTCCGCGCCCACGCCCCTTGGGCGCCCCTGCGGATCGTCCGCGGATCGGACCGCGGAGCCGGCGGTCATCGGGCCGACTCGAACAGCACGGTCAGCACCGCCTGGTTGCCATACTCGATCTGTTCCAGAAGCTGCTCGGCCGCGCCCCACTGCTGCGCCAGCATCGCCTGTTCGAGCTGGGCGCACATGTCGGCGAGCCGGGTGACACCCAGGAATTCGGCCGACGACTTCATATGTCGGGCGCTGAGCGCCAGTTGCTCCGCGTCCTGCTCGCTCAGCGCGATCCGCATCGATTCGATCAGTTGCTGCGAGCGCAGCGCGAACTTCTCCATCACGGTCGGGCCGAAGCTGCGGTCCTGGGGCTTTGCATCCGACAGCCGCCTCACGGTCGCGCGCAGCCGGTCGACGTCGGATTGAAGCTCGCCGGCGGCCGCTTGGGCGGCGCCGCCCGCGTGCTGGCCCAGCACGCGGCGCAACGAGGCTTCGAACAGGTCCGCATGAATCGGTTTGCTGACGTGATCGGCAAAGCCGGACATCAGGCAGCGCAGCCGGTCCGGCTCCGACGTGTAGCCGGTCACCGCAATAACCGGAACCTGGGCGCGCTTCTCGGCCGCCTCGCGCTGCCTGAGCCGCCGAAGCGCCTCGAAGCCGTTCAGGCCGGGCATTCCGAGGTCCAGCAGAATCAGGTCGAATTGCCCGTTCAGCGCGCGCTCGATGGCCTGTTCGGGATCGGTCTCGACGATTGCGCGATGGCCCAGCAGGGACAACAGATGAGCCTGCATCGAGCTGGACAGCGGATCGTCGTCGACCACCGCGACGCGGGCCGACGCTCGCTGCTGGGTCGGACTCGGTTCCGATTCGTCCATCACCGCCCCCGGCCGGCGCACGGCGTACCGGCCGGGGAAATATATCCTAAGCGGCTCAGGGTTGAAGCAAAATCGCGCGCGCCGTGGTCCGCGGCCGTTCAACCGCCGGCTGGCGAACTAGGATTTGTTCGGGTCGACCGCGGCTGGCGCGGGTTCCGGGGCGGGAGCCTCGGGCTCGCCGGCGGGCGCATGAGAGCCCGCCTTGCGCAAGCGCTTGGCCTCCTGCTTCTTTCTCTTCGCCTGCTCGCGCTGGCGCTTTTCAAAAGCGTAATTGGTCTTGGCCAACTAGTGTCCTGAGTCGATTCGAATTGGAAACCGGCCCCTGGCGCGAAACCACCCGGAGCCGGGTTCGGAACCCGGTCCTGCTTGAAGCGCGATCAGCCGACCAGGCCAGCCGGCGCGCGCTTCAGATTACTCGGATCTGAGTCGCCTGCGGGCCCTTGGTGCCCGGCGCGACCACAAACTCGACTCGCTGACCTTCTTGCAGGGTTTTGAAGCCGGTGCCCTGGATCTGCGAGAAATGCGCGAACAGGTCCTTTCCGCCGTCCTCCGGAGTGATGAACCCGAAGCCTTTGGATTCGTTGAACCACTTGACCGTGCCTTGTGCCATATCTGTCGTCCTTGATGCGTAAATGAGGAATGAGGAAGTTGCGTCCAGGCAGGCGCCCGGACGTGCGAGCGTCAAGTACGTTTGCCGATGGAACAGAGGCGCGGACCGATGATAGTTTGGGCCGGCACAGCGGTCAGAGGGTCGAACGAAGCCTTAACGGTTGCAGCGGTCATGATAGCCAGGACATCACCGAATGTCCATCGGCCCCGCGGACGCAGCCGCGCTAGCCGGACGACGTGATGGCAATCGGGCTCCCTTACTGGACCTGCAGGGCCGCTGCGGCAACGCAAGTCCTTTTGTTCACTGGCACTTGCATGAGGTCATTGGCCGCGCGCTCAGTGTTGTCGGATACCGCCGGCGGCGCGCAATGGGCGGCACGCGGCGCCGGGTGTACCGGCGCCGGATGTTGAAGCCCGGCCTGGTCAGCGCTCGCCGCGCTCCTTTTCCTTCTCGTGCTCCTTCTGCTTCTCGTCTTGTTTTTGCTTTTCAGCCGCGCCGCGTTTTTCGCCGCCCGCGGGCTGGCCAGCGGGATTTTCCTTGCGCGGCGGCGTGGCGCCTTGCGTGTTCTGCGGGTTCCTGGGTGCCGATGCAGGCACCGCCGGCTTGGGCGCCGGGGCCGGCACGTTTGGATTGGCTGCAGCCTTCCGCGCAGGAGGCGGCGCGCTCGGATTGACCGCAGTCTTGGGAGGAGGAGGCGGCGCGCTCGGATTGACCGCGGGCTGGGCTGGGTTCGGCGCGCGGGGTTCAATGCGCCCGCGGCGTTCGCCCGGGCGTTCCGCTGGGCGCTCATTCGGGCGTTCAAGGGGCGCCGCAGCACCGGTGTTCGGTGCCGGCTGAACCATGGGCGCTGGCTGTGCCACGCGCGGAGCCGCGGTGTTCGGCGTCGGCTGAACCATCGGTGCCGGCTGCGCCGCATTGGGCGCGCGCTCCCGGTCCCTGCGATCGAACGATTCTCTTGAACCTGGGGCGCCGATATTTTCAGTCGGCGCCGGATGCGGCGCCATCGGCGCCGCGACAGGGGGCGTCGCGGGCGCGGGAGCGGCCGCAGGCGGGATCGGACGGCGTGGTGGGGCCTGCACGATGGCGTGCACGACCTGCGGCGGCGGCAAAGCAACCTGCGGGCGTCCGCGCACGAACGCCGGAATCGGCCGCTGCGTCGCCGGTGGCGGCGCGGCAACTTTCACCAACGGGGGAAGCGCGGCCGCAAGATGCGCCTGCGCAGGAACCGAGGTGTTCACGGCCTGTCCGGTTGCGGTGGCGGTGGCCGGCGCGACGATCGTCACGTGCGTGATGTTGGTCACGTTGGTCACGTTGGTGACGTTGTTCACGACGGTCGTGTTATTGCTGTTCACGTTGTTGGTGATCCGCATCCCGACGTTGACCACGGCCGGCGCGCTCGTGACGACGGCCGGGGCCGTGCCCACCGGCGCGGGAATGATGATTCCAAGCCGAGAGCCGGGTGGCGGCGGTACAAACACTCCCTCCGGGCCGATGCAAGGCGGCCCCGCGACCACGCCGGGCAGGGGTCGCTCGACCTCGAAATAACGGTCGCGCGGCGGCGGTACGAATGCGACACCGATCGCGCCCCAGTGACCGGTGATGAAAATGACGGTGCCGCCGCGATTCTCGTAGTACGGGTGAACCCAGACGTAACTCGGCCGTGGCGGCTCGGCCCAGCGGCCGTGATCCCACACCCAGGTTCCATGCCACACCCAGAATCCGCCGATCCAGACGGCGCCGTAGAACGGCGGCGGCGCAGGCTCTTCAACCAGCATCGGCGGAGGAGCCCACGGAACCAAGATTGGGGGCGGCTCGTCGATCGGCGGCTCGACGTACACGCTGACAACCGGCGGCGGTGGCGGCGGCTCGTATGCGATCGGGGCAGGCTCGTATGCGATCGGGGCAGGCTCGTACCCGATCGGGGCGGGCTCGACCGGCGGCGGAGGAGGCTGATAGGTGACCGGGGCGGGCGGAGCGGCCGGCGGGGGCGGGTAGGTCGGGACCGGCTGATAAACCACGCAGCCGGCGGTCAGCAGCGCGAAGGCGAACGACAGCTTCTTCATACACCCCTCTCGAAGGCTCGCAAGTTTGTCGTGATGATTTGGACCACCCACTCGGTTGTGCGCAAGGGCGGCGGCTTCATCACCTAGAACGCGCGGAATGGCCGCGCGATGACCTCGCCCCGCACCCGAGTGCTTCCCTTTGTAACAGCTGGGTTCACCGCTGCAGCGCGCCTCCCAAGACGCGGGGAGAACCTCAGGATGAGGGAGCAGGGACGAGGCGAGGCCAGTGCGCTCACGTTCTTTTGATCGTCCAGCCCGGTGGCAGGTTCGATCGAACCAGTGGGTCCACCAGGGAGGGGCGCCCGCGCGAGGAGACGGGCCGCTTGGCGGCTGCCGGTCGCTGCGAAGCGGGATTGGCACTGGCCGGATGAGCGCGCGCCGCAGTATTCGAGCGCGGCTCACCGTTCGAGCGCAGCTCACCGTTCGACCGCGGCTCACCGTTCGAGCGCGGCGCAGCGCTCGACCGTGGAGCACCGTTCGACCGCGCCGCGCCCTTCGACCGTGATGCGCCGTTCGACCGTGATGCACCGTTCGACCGCGGCGCACCGTTCGGCCGCGACGCGCGAGGCTGCGGTTTCGCTGCACTGGCCGGTTCGGCGCTACCGCGCGTTCCGGGCTCGAAGCCCGCGATCACCACGCGCGGGATCGAGCGCCTGATCAGCCGTTCGATGTCACGCAGATAAGTCATCTCATCGGGGCTTGCGAGCGAAATCGCCTCGCCGCCTGCGCCGGCCCGGCCGGTGCGGCCGATCCGGTGCACGTAGTCTTCCGGCACGTTGGGTAGATCGAAGTTCACGACGTGCGGCAGCTGCTCGATGTCCAGTCCGCGCGCCGCGATGTCGGTAGCGACCAGCACCTGCAGCTTGGCGCTCTTGAACTCGGCGAGCGCTCGCGTACGTGCGCCCTGGCTCTTGTTGCCATGTATGGCCAGCGCGGTGATTCCGCTTTTTTCGAGTTGCTCGGCCAGCCGGTTCGCGCCGTGCTTGGTCCGGGTGAAAACCAGCACCTGGAACCACTGCTGCTCCTTGACCAGATGCACCAGCAACTCCGTCTTGCGCTTGGAGTCGACCGGGTGCACCGTCTGCTGGACTGCTTCGACGGTCGAGTTGCGCGGCGTGACCTGGATCTGTGCCGGCGCGTGCAGCAGGCCCGTGGCGAGGTCGCGGATCTCGTCGGAGAAGGTCGCCGAAAACAGCAGGTTCTGCCGCTTCTTCGGCAGCAGCGCCAGGATGCGCTTGATATCGGGCATGAATCCCATATCGAGCATTCGGTCGGCTTCGTCCAGCACCAGCGTTTCGACGCCGGACAGATCGATGGTGCGGCTGCGGTGATGGTCGAGCAGACGGCCGGGCGTTGCCACCACGATGTCGACCCCGCGCCGCAGCGCCGTGACCTGCGGCTGGATGCCGACGCCGCCGAACACGGTGGTGGAGCTGAATTTCAGGTACTTGCCGTAGGTGCGAACGCTTTCTTCCACCTGGGATGCCAGTTCGCGGGTAGGCGTCATGATCAGCACGCGGATCGATGCACGGCCGGGTGCCCGCGCAGTGGCCGCAAGGCGCTGCAGGATCGGCAGCACGAAGCCGGCCGTCTTGCCGGTGCCGGTTTGGGCGCCCGCGAGCAGGTCGCCGCCGGCGAGTACTGCGGGAATGGCTTGAAGCTGAATGGGCGTCGGCTGTGTGTAGCCGGCGTCGGCGACCGCGCGCAACAGCGCATCGGACAAGCCGAGGCTTGCAAATGACATTTCAGAAACTTTCTAGAGTTGGCCTGCCGGCGCTTCAACGTTGAAGCGGGGCGTTCATCGACCAGCAAATTGCAGACGAACGATGTATGTAAAGCGAGTCAGGATTGACCGCGGCAAAAGCCTGTCATCGGGAAACGACGGGCGCTGGTCAATTGCCGCTGAAGTGAATTGTACCAGAACGGCGCGAAACGGCCATCCGGTGAATTGATCGGCCCGCCCGGTCCAATTCCATCGCGGCGCGGGGCGGCTTGCAGCCTGACTCTAAACGACTTTGTTCATCGGCAGGAACTCGATGGTCAGACCCGGCTCGAGCTCGTAGAGCACCGCAGCGCCGGGCGCGTAGCCCCGCGCGCGGTAAAAATCGACGCCGGACAGCATGGCCATCAGCTCGAACCGGGTAAAGCCGCACCCGCGCGCTTCCGCTTCGCAGCGCTCGAGCAGCGCGGTACCGATTCCCTCTCGCACGTGGGCCGGATCGATGAAAAACGCCCGGATCTTCGCGGCATCCCGTGCGGGATTCAGCTCGGCCGAGTCGCGATGCGCGCGCGCGTCGCCGCCGAACAGCGTGTGGCGCCGGCTCCACCCGCCGCATCCGACGATGCTGCCCTCCGCTTCGGCGACCAGATAGGTGCCGTCGCTGATCAGCTGCGAATCGACTCCGAACGCTCCGCGCAGCGCCGTTTCGACCTGCCGCGGCGTGTAGGCGCCAAGGGTCAGTGCACGCGCGGAACGGGCGATCAGGCTCTCGAGCTCGCCCCGGTCATCGATCGTTGCCTTGCGTATCGAAAAAGGCATCTTGGCGTTCGCGTCTTAGCGCCTGGCGTACGCAGTCGAGGCGCCAACCTCGCCGGCCGCCACACGCTCGGCACCGTAGGTCTTCACCAGGTAATCGACCATCGCCGCGATGTCCTCGTCGGCGAACTGTGCCCCAAAGGTCTTTTTCATCTTCCTGACGGTAGCCTCCCAGTAGCCGCGCGGAGACGACGGCGGCTGAAACTGCACGTACTGCGCCGAATGACAGACCAGGCAATTCTGCTGCACCAGCGGGTAGCCGGGCAGATTGCTTGCCTTGAAGCTCGCGGTCTCCGCCGGCAGCGTGATGTCCAGTGCGCCGGCGGGCGGCGCGGCACACAGTGCCGCCAGGGCGATCTTCAATACGCAGGCCATGTTGGCATGGCTTCTCATGGAAACCTCCTCAGGCGGCAACCACGCGCGTGGTTTCCACGACATTGCGCATGTAGCCCGCCGCGTTCCACAG
The DNA here is from genome assembly GCA_005882215.1 of Betaproteobacteria bacterium. GTDB lineage: Bacteria > Pseudomonadota > Gammaproteobacteria > Burkholderiales > Burkholderiaceae_F > VBCK01. Next base: position 20,856 of record VBCK01000062.1, read on the forward strand.
CGCGTTCATGGGCTGGCTCTCGCCGATCCGGTTGACCGCACGCACCTTCAGCTCGAAAGTTCCCTTGCCGGGCGGCGTGAATGCCGCCTTCCATTCGCGGAAGGAGTAGCGGCCCAGATCCTTGCCCAGATGCGCCGCACGCCACGACCCTCCGCCGTCGGCCGAAAGCGCGACCTCCGCGATGCCGTAGCCGCCGTCGAAGGCGATGCCGCGCACCGTTGTTTCGCGACCGGCCGGCACCTGGGCCCCGTCCGCAACACTGGTAATGAATGAGCGCACGTTCATGCGGCCGATCGGCACCGTCTTGGCCGGGGTCGTTCCCGGCTCCACGCAGGCACACGGGTTGTCCGGTATCCGATACGCGGCGCTCATCCAGAAGCCCTCGAACGGCTTGTCGAGCACCTGGATGTCGGACAGGTGCTTGATCCAGTAGGTGCCGTAGTGGCCGGGTACGATCAGGCGCACCGGATAGCCGTTCAGCATCGGCAGGTCCTCGCCATTCATCGCCCAGGCCAGCATCACCTCGCCGTCGAGTGCGTGGTCGATCGTGAGCGCCTTGACGAAACCCGGACTGCCTTCCAGTGGTGGGCGATCCAGGCCATGAAAACTCACCTGCACGGCCCCGGCCTGTACGCCCGCTTTCTCCAGCACCTTTTTAAGGGGAAGGCCGGTCCAGCGCGCGTTGCCCATGGCGCCGTTGGAGAGCTGGCCGCCGTTGGCGCGCGGCGTGAAATGCCCGCGGCTGTTACCCGAGCACTGGTCGATGGCGACGACCTCGAGCGGTTCTGCCAGGCGCTTCAACTCCTCCAGAGACAGCTCCAAGGGCGTATCGACCTTGCCGCCCACGCGCAGTCGATAGGCCTGCGGGTCGATCGAGGTGGGGATGCCGCTCCAGTGGTAGCGCACGAAAAAGGCGTCGTTTGGCGTCAGCACGCCTTCGTTGAAGACGGCAAACGGGGTCTCGAGCTGCGGCGGCCGGCTGGTGAGCAGGATCAGCGGCCGCTTCTGCGGAAAGACGACCAGTTCGCGCTCGCCGTTGTCGAAAGGCAGCACAACCCGTGCGGCCGTTGCCGCAAGCGCCTGCAGCGCCGGGTGCGACGCGGCCGCAGCTGTGCCGATCGCGCCAAACGCTTTCAGTGCGCGGCGACGCGCTTTCTCGGGTCGGTGTGGATCGTTGTCTCGCTCCATGCGGGTCTCCTCTGCGCGGCAGGGCGACATCGGTTTTGATGCCATTGTAGGAGAGCGGCGCGGCGGATAGCGGGCCCTTCACGGCGTGGGCGGCTGTGTCAGCGTCATCAGCACATCGGCGTACCAGGCGCAGTTAAGTCCCAGCGCTTCGTCGACCCGCGTGTCGCGCGTCAGCATATCGAGCCGCGCCGAGTGGATCCCCAGCAGGCGCCAGGGCAGATCCGCGTGCACCGGGTCCGGATCGGTGATGCGCATCACCACCGGCGCGCCGCTGCCGCCGCTGTGCGTGCGGGCATCGGTGAGGAAATATCCCTCGCCCTGGAAGCGCATGGCAAAGGACGAGGCAACACCGGCCTGGCGCGCCACCGGCAGGTGGTGCACGGTGTCGTGAAAACCCAGCGGGAATCCCAATACCAGCAGCGAGCTGCCGATCTCGATGCTGGTGTCGGGCTGGCACAGATGGTGCGGCGTGAAGGCGCGATAAACCGTGCTGGCCGGCATCGCGGAGCGGTCCAGTTCGATCAGGGCCACGTCGATGTCACCGGCAGCGTCGCGAGCCTGGTGCCACAGGCTCTTGCGGTCGCGGTACAGCGGTATCGAAAAGCCGGTCGAGCGGGCAATGTTGTCCGGGTCGACATGCAGCTCGACCTGGATGCGGTCGGGAAAGTGCTTGCTGGGTTCGTCGATCATCACGTGGCGGCTGGTGACGAGGTAGAGGCGCCCGCCGCGTGCAAAGAAAAAGCCGCTCGCATTCGTGAGCGGCCGGTTCCCGTCGAAGCTGAAAATCTTCGTCGCGGTCAGCAGCAGCGTGTCGATCACCGCGGCGGAGATGGTTGACCACCCATTGGCTTACTGATGGCGTCGAGTATAGCCGAGCGTCCTTCCAACCATCACCTCGTCATGGGTGCGAGGTCGATCTAAAGTAAATTCAATTCGATGCACTGAATAAAGCCTCCGCCAACGTGGGCTGTGAAGCCTCCCTAAAGCTGACATTAGATCGAGGTAAAGCAGTCACTAGACCCCGCGACTGTTCCAGAGTAGCTTGCCTCTTCGAAATGAACTTTGTTGTAATGCCGCGTCACACTAGACGGAAGGAGTAACGATCATGAATCTGAGCGTGACTGCTACGGCGCTAGTCGTTGCGATTCTCGGCGCCAGTTCAATCGCCGATGCACAGGAGGTGTTCAGGGCTCGGCTGTCAGGCGACAACCAAGTGCCAGTTGTTGCGACGAACAGTGGGGGACGCTTCCAGATCGTGGTCAACAACGGGGCCACGGCCGGTGAATACACGCTGCGCGTGGACAGCGGAGTTCGAATCACTCAAGCCCATTTCCACTGTGGCGCGGCCGGCGTCAATGGGCCGGTGATCGTGTTCCTTGCGGGCTTCCACGCGGCAGGCTGGGATGTCGATGGGCAGTGGGTGAGCAACGCGACGATCACCGACGCGAACGTCGTGAACACGGCGTGTGGCGCGACCTTGGCGGAGATTTTCCAGCAGGCCCGCACCGGAAATGTATACGTCAACGTGCACTCGGTGGCGCATCCCGGTGGTGTCGTTCGGGGTCAGCTCCAGGTCTCCGGAGACGATTGACCGCGTGCGTCAGCGTCACCCGTTAATAAGGCCCCAGACGGGGCCTTATTAATTAGTACCGGACGTTCCAACACGGACACCTACCACTGCTACGAACCCTACACAGCAGCCCTTGGCGTTGCGCTGCGGCAACCTCATGTTGCGATGCCACTTTACGCGTGGGATAGCGGTGTAGCCGCGCAGCCGCGCTTCGCTGCTCCTCGTTCAACTCGGCTCTGACAGCAGGTGACCATCGCTTCGACCTTGAGCATTACCAGGACTCAGCAGCCTTAAGGTATTTCCTGCTCGCGCCTTGAATGTATCCACGGATAGCGGGCGCCCCTGCCCAAAGTGCACAGTGTCCCCGTGCCGTGTTTCAAACGCACCGAGGAATCGATGGAACGGGGGCATTTCCGACGAGCGATCGGCTCCATTTTGAGCCGATTGAATATGTTGACACGAGGGGACCGTGAATGGGCAGACGTCGGGCCGGTCCTCGGTACGGATGAGATCGACTCAAAGGAGGGCGAAGGATCCAGTCCCTTATCAAGCGATGAGAACGAGCGCCTCATTACGTTGTGCGAGGCGCCGGCGCTGCTTTGGCACGATGACCCGGCGCCGTCGCGTAAACCTGAGCCCTTTGGAATGATCGCCTGATACAGGGCCGTTCCGCGAGGACCGCCAGATGGGCATGCAAGCGCCAGACGATTTTTCAAATGGATTGCGGACCATCGAGCGCGCGATCATGGACGGCGTAGAGGCAGCGGGAGGAATCGCCGCAGCGGAATTCTCGTGGAGTCGTGGCCCCGCGTCGATGCGGCGGCCCGAGACGGTCAGACTCCATCTACGGATCGGCTCCCGAGCGGTGGTCGGGAAATTTAGCAGGGAAGAAATCGAAGATTCGTCGGACTGCGTCAGTGGCGTCGAAGCAATATGGACAGTTGAGCGGATCGTGTCGGAGCTGAATCGGTTATTGCGAAAGGCCGCTCTGCCGGACCATTTCCTCAAACCGGACGATCCTGTGCTGAAGCAGCCTGCATCTTCTACCGGAAAATAGGCGTACCACCCCGCGCGCTCATGGCGGGTCTCAAACCCGACCGGACGCGCCAACGGTCGCTCTATCCGTCTCCCCGCACGTCCAGATTTTGTTCGCCGCCAACCGCTCGCGCACGCCGGACGCGGCATTGGTGCCATCCCGGCGCGCCCGAAAGAGTCAGCGCTAACCCGGAGTCGCTGCAGCGCGAAAAAAGACCGCTCAGCCACATTCGATCGAGCAGAACCTGCAGTCCAGCTCGGGCTGCGTGTAGCGGGTCGGCGTCAACTCGCTCCCAACGGTGGTCGCGATCAGCATACTTGCGCTATCCGACCTTAAAAAAGACAAGGAGCAGCCGCCCGCGATCGGCCGGCGTCGACCCGATCCATGGTACGAGCGTAGGAGCGATCCCCTTGCCAGGCCGCAAAGCCTGGCGC
>VBCK01000032.1 GCA_005882215.1 Betaproteobacteria bacterium
GGCGTTCACCACGTGCTACGGCGCTCTGGGCGACCCCGATGGCGCCGCGTTCGCGTTCGCCAAGTGCGACCAGAACGGGCACATGACGTTCACCGGGGTTCCGGACGGCAACTGGTCGCTGGTGGTGTTCGACCAGTGGGTCGACCTGCTGGTCGACGGATCGTCCAAACCGGTGGACGTCACCGGGGGGCGGACGCTGAACATCGACTACCCGCAATTCACCTGGCAGCAGCATATCTGGACCAACACCTACCTGGACGTGAACGGCAACGGCATCCGCGATGCCGGCGAGCCGCCGATCGGGCAGGTTCCGAGCCGGGTGCGGTTCCGCAACGGCAAGTTCAGCAACTCGTTGTTCTCCGACGCCAATGGCAGCGCGAACTTCGACGAGACGTTCCCGCTGTTCAACTGGTACGTGGTCGAATCCGATACGACGCGCTTCCGCGCTACGGGCGTGCACGTCGCCAACGACGCGGGCGGACAGATCGACGGGCCCGGGCCGATGGGCAACGGCCGCACCGGGGCATACCAGGGGCTGCTGGCGACCTGCACCAAGGCCACGCCGACGGCGGCCTGCACCGAAAGCTTCCCGCTGCCCGCTGCGCTCAGGTTCCCCGGGTCGTATTACTGCTCCAACGGCGACTGCTCCGAGCGCGCAGGCGTCGCGGGTCCGCCGCCGGCCGGCGGCCCCGGCGGTTCGACCGGCCGGATCGATCCGGGCACGGTCCACTCGGAGGGCGTGCAAGGCTTCGTCAGCCAGTTCCAGATCCTCGACTGGGGCAAGATGCCGTACGTCCCCGGCGAGAACGGCGGCATCCGCGGGCACGTGGTCTATTCGTCCACGCGGCCGTTCGATGATCCGCAACAGCTGTTCCAGAACCTGTGGGAGCCGCTGGTTCCGAACGTCACGGTGAACCTGTACCAGGAGAACCTGGCGCCGGACGGCACCGTGGCGCTGAAGCTGATCGACACGACCACATCCAGCAGCTGGGATGGCTACGCGCAGGGCTTCCGCGCCGCGGGCGTGCCGAATATGAACTGCCCGGGCCAGAATCCGCTGGATCCGTTCTTCACTTACACGCTGGCCGGGACGCTGAACTACCTGAATCCGGGCACGACGGCGGCGGCGAACACGCTGCCGAGCAACAGCCAGTACAAGTGCTATGACGGCATGCACGCGTTCAACCAGGTGCAGCCCGCGCCGTACGACGGCATGTGGGAATTCCCCAGCCTGACGTGCCGGGCGACGCCAGGGGCGACGTTCACCGTGACGTCGGGGCCGCTGACCGGGCAGACGATCACGTGCGCAACGCGCGCCAACCCGGCCTACAACGCGACGATCAACGGAGTGTTCCAGACCGGCGCAGTGCCGGCCGTGCTGCCGACCGGCAAGTACCTGGTCGAGGTGGTTCCTCCGCGCGGCTACGAAGTCGTGAAGGAAGAGGACAAGAACATCCTGATCGGCGACAACTACATCGCTCCGGTCACATCACAGTTCGGCGGCCTGGCCGACATCTTCATCGTGCCCGACCAGGCAACCGTCAACGCGACCTACAGCTGGTTCGGTCCGACCTATGCGAATGCGTCGTATACCGGGCCGTCCACCGGCGGCAGCAACCCGTACAACGCGAACGGCACGCCGACCGGCAACAACGCCAATCCGACCACCAACATGGGCCGCACCGGCCTCGGGGGCTTCGGGCCGGGGGGCAACATCGTGATGGCGGCGCCCTGCGCCGGAGCACTGCGCACCGTGCCCGACTACATGAGCATCTCGCCGGAGTCGGGGGAAGTGGCCCCGTTCGCCGGAGCCCTGCGCCGGCTGTGCGACCGCAGGGAGGTGATCCTGGACGACCAGATGCAAGCGCAGACCGACTTCTTCATCTGGACCAAGACGCCGGCCGCGACCCATTACACCGGGTTCATCCTGGACGACTTCTCGTCCGAATTCGACCCGGCCTCGCCCGCTTTCGGCGAGAAGTTCGCGGTGCCCAACCTGCCGGTGTCGATCAAGGACTTCAACGGGGTCGAGGTCAGCCGCACGATGTCCGACCAATGGGGCAGTTACAACGGGCTGACGTTCTCGACCTGGGAGGTCAATCCGCCGAACCCGACCGGGTACTCGCCGGGCATGCTGCTCACCTGCATGAACGACCCGGGCCCGATCGTGGCGCCGGTGTGCACCACGGCGGCCACCGCGACCACGCCGGCTTTCCCGCTGGGGTGCGTGGCCGCGCAGACGACGCCTCCGACGATGATCTCCGACCCGTGGTTCAACCCGGCCTACAGCACGTTCTGCTACGAGTGGCCGTTCATGCCGTCGGACACGACCTACCTGGATACTCCGGTGGTGCCGGTCTCCGCGTTCGCGGAAGGCTACAACCCGCCGGATTGCGATTACCCGGACGGCACGCCGATGATCGCGAGCGTCAACGGCACCGGGGTCGGTCCGTGGGTGAGCGCGGCGGGAGGGTCGATCACGATCACCGCGGTGGGCGACAAGATCGTGCTGAACCATGCCTACTCGGGGCCGGCCGCCAACACGGTGCCGTACAACCAGAAGTTCATTACGCGCCATTACGGCTTCGGCACCGCGCGCGGCACCGTCACGATCGGCGGCCTGACGGCCACGATTTCGAGCTGGAACGACACGACGATCGTGGCCTCGGTCCCGAGCGGCCTGCCGCCGTGCGCGCGCAGCTATGCGGCGTCGATGACGGCGGCGCAGGCGGCCGCGGCGTACGGCGCCTGCGGCGAGCTGGTGATCCGGAAGCCGGGCAGTGCGGCGCCCAACTACCTGGGCCGAGAGTCGGTCGACGCGGTCACGGTGACCGTCGGCGGCAAGGCGCCGACCCGCGTCAACGGCGAAAACGCGACGGGCGATGCGCTGCAGACCGCGCTCGACAACGCGGCGCCGGGCGACCTGATCATCGTCGGCCCCGGAACCTATCCCGAGTTGCTGCTGATGTGGAAGCCCGTCAGGCTGCAGGGCGTGGCGGCGTCGTCCGTGATCGTCGACGGCAACGCGCACCCGGCCGGCAAGATCGATGTCTGGCGCCGCAAGGTCGATTGCCTGTTCGGCATTTCCCTGGACGGCGCGCTGATCGCCGGCGATCCGACGGCTACGCCGCCGACGCCGCCCCAGCCGTACGATCCGACCGGAACGTACACCTGCCCGGCAGCGCAACAGGGCGTGGCCGATCCGCTGCCGCTGGAGCCGCTGATCGGCTGGGACGCCAACCTGAACGGCAACATCGCGGAGATGCTGCTGGAGCCGACGCTGATGGGCGCGTACGAAGGCGCCGGCATCACCGTGGTCGGGAAGGGATTGGAGAACCCGAACAGCGCGAACTGCAGTGCGTTGAATGCCGCAAACTGCGTTCCGGTGAACAACACGACCGACTGCAAGTATGTGGGCAATTTCCTGTGCAATCCGTCGGCGATCGACGCCATCACCTTCAAGAACAGTTCGCAGGGCGGTGGCGGTATCTTCCTGCACGGCTGGAACCACTTCATGCAGGTCGCCAATAATCGGGTGATGAACAACGGCGGCACGCTGTCGGGCGGCATCACGGTTGGCCAGGCGGAAAATCCCGACCCGACCACGATCACCACCGGCACGGGCGCGGCCGCGGTGACGGTAGCGCAGCCTCTGCTGGAGGACGTCAGCGTCAACGTTCACCACAATTACGTGACGTTGAACGCCGCCTTCGGCGACGAGCTGAACTCGACCACGCCCGCGGCGGCCGGCGGCGTCACGTTCTGTTCGGGTACCGACTACTACCAGTTCAACTACAACTGGGTGTGCGGCAACCTGAGCTCGGGAGACGGCGGCGGATTCGCCCACTACGGGTTCATGTACAACGGGACGGTCTCGCATAACGCGTTCCTGTTCAACCAGAGCAACAACCCGACCATCACGACCTGGGGAGGCGGCGCGGTGATATACGGCCGCCAGACGGACGCATCGCTGTGCGAGACCTCG
>VBCK01000124.1 GCA_005882215.1 Betaproteobacteria bacterium
TCCAGGTAGCCCTTGGGCGGCGGCAGGCATCCGTACGAACCCGCGGTCGGCTCGACGAACACTGCCGCGATGTTCTCCGCTCCGTACAGCTGGCAGAAACGATTCAGATCGTCGGCCAGTTCCGCACCTCGTTCCGGCTGGCCCTTGACCATCCGATTCTCCGGCAGCGCCGTATGCCGCATGTGGTACACGACGGGCAAGCCCGTGCCAAACGAACGGCGGTTATTGACCATGCCCGCCAGGGCCACGCCGCCCAGGTTCACGCCGTGATAGGCGCGCTCGCGCGAAATAAAGATCTGCCGTTGCGCCTGGCCGCGCACTCGGTGGTACATCAGCGCCATTTTCATAGCCGTATCAACGGCTTCCGAACCGGAATTCACGAAAAACACCCGATTCAGCTGCGCCGGCGTGTACTCGGTGATCCGGTTGGCCAGCTCGAAAGCCTTCGGATGCGCGCGCAGAAATGACCCGCCGTAGTCCAGTGTCTTGAGCTGGTCGAACACGGCTTGCGCGATCTCCGGCCGACAGTGGCCCGCGGCGACGCAGAACAGTCCCGCCGAAGCGTCGATCAGGGCCCGCCCGTCGGGCGCATAGAGGTACATGCCCTCGCCACGGACGATCAGGCGAGGCTCCTTCTTGAACTCCTTGTTGGGAGAAAACGGCATCCAGAACGGTTCAAGCTCGCCCGCCACCCCGGCCTGCGTCATTTGCGAAGCTCCTCACGAATCGATGAATACGAGATCATCTGGCTATTATCCGACGTTCCCCGTTGGGCCGACCACAAACAGAAAACCGGCGCCCACGTCCGAACCGATCATGCCCGCCGTCCGCCCCGATGCGCCCCGATCGCTGCAGCGCCTGCCGGTGGTCGACCTGGTGCGCGGCCTGGCGATCGTGCAGATGATCGCGTACCACTTCGTCTATGACCTGACCTACTTCGGATGGCTGCACATCGAAATGACGCGGGAGCCAGGCTGGATCGGCTGGCGCAACGCGATCGTTTCCCAGTTCCTGTTGATCTCGGGCGTCGGCCTCGGCTTGGGTGATGCGGCAGGACGATCCGGCACGCGTTTCTGGCGCCGCTGGGGCCAGATCGCGGCAGCCGCTGCGCTCGTTTCGTTGGCCAGCGCGTGGTTGTTCGGCCCGCGACTGATCTGGTTCGGCATTCTGCATTTCGTCGCGGTCGCGCTGTTGCTGGGGCGCCCGCTCGCGTCTCTGGGCCCGCTGAACGCATTGGTTGGGGTTGCGCTGCTCGCGCTCGGGCTGACCGTTCACACTGAACACTTCGACCCTGCCTGGGTGAGCTGGATCGGCCTGGCAGCCCACAAGCCGGCCACCGAGGATTACGTGCCGCTGCTGCCGTGGTTCGGCGTGTTTGCAATCGGCATCGGCCTGGCCGGTCTGTGGCAGCAGCGCGGCTTCGCGCTGCCGCCGTCGTGGCAGCGACTCGATTCAGCGCCGAGCCGGGCGCTACGCGCGCTGGGCCGCTGGCCGCTGACGGTCTACCTGCTGCACCAACCGATCATGATGGGCGCCCTGTATCTGGTGCGCCCTGCGTTGATGTCGTGAATCTCGCCTCTACGGGCACCCTCACCCCCGGCCCCTCTTCCGCAAGCCGGAGAGGGGAGGAACTTCTCCGCTCAGCGCAGCTCGCGCAGCGCGATCGTCTCCTCGGGAGCGTGGGCCCGCAGCCACTCCGGCTGCAAGGTCACATGGTCGATGCCGAAATCGCGGGCCAGCACGCGCCGGGCCTCGAGCAGAATGCCTGGCCACGACTCGATCCGATCGAGCAGCAGGTGCGCCGACACCGCGTTGCGGCCGGGCACGATCGACCAGACGTGAAGATCGTGGATCGAACGCACGCCATCGATTCTGGCCAGAGCCTGACCGACTTGCTGGAACTCGACCCCAGGCGGAACGCTGTCCAGCAGCATCATCGTCGATTCCTTCAATACCCCGAGCGTCGAGCGCAGGATCAGGCCGCTGACCAGCATCGACAGCAGCGGATCGACCACGGTGTACCCGGTCAGGTAGATCACCGCGCCGGCCACCAGGGCTGCGACCGAGCCGAGCAGATCACCCAGAACGTGCAGCAGCGCCGCCCGTATGTTCAGGTTCTCGCGATGCTGCGCCAGAGCCCAGGCAATCGACAGGTTGACGGCCAGCCCGACGCCGGCAATCAGCAGCACCGCCGCTCCGTTGACGCGAATCGGGTGGCGGATCCGATCGATGCCTTCCACCACCAGCCATGCGACCACCGCCAGCAGCGCCAGCGAGTTCACGAAGGCGGCGATCACCTCGGCCCGGGCCAGCCCGAACGAGTGCCGCGCGGACACCGGGCGCTGAGCCATCCTGTTTGCGGCAAGCGAAAACAGCAGGGCAGCGGCGTCGGTCAACAGGTGGCCGCAATCGGCCAGCAACGCCAGCGACCCGGACCAGAGGCCGCCCACCAGCTCCACCAGCGCGTAGCCACTGGTCAGCGCGACCGCGATCACCAGCGGGCGCGAGCTCGAAGGCTCCGCGGGGTGACTGTGCCGGCTGTCGACCCGCCGGTGTTCGCTGTAGCGCTGTACCGGGACCTGACGCCCTGTCACTGGGAACGGACGCCGGGCAGGTGCACGGGGCAGCCGGTCCGGGTGCGAATGTCCTCTTGCGTGACGCCCGGCGCAATCTGGACCGCGGTCAGGCCGTCGGGCGCGATGTCGAATACGCCAAGCTCCGTGATGATCCGGTCGACGACTCCGACTCCGGTCAGCGGCAACGAACATTGCTTCAGGATCTTGTGCTCGCCGTTCTTGGACGTGTGTTCCATCAAAACGACCACGCGCTCGACCCCGGCGACCAGATCCATCGCGCCGCCCATGCCCTTGACCAGCTTGCCCGGAATCATCCAGTTCGCAAGGTCGCCGGACTCGCTGACCTGCATCGCCCCCAGGATCGCCAGGTCGACGTGACCGCCGCGGATCATCGCGAACGAATCGGCGCTGGAAAAGTAGCTCGAGCCGGGCAGCGCCGTAACCAGTTGCTTGCCCGCATTGATCAGGTCCGGGTCGATTTCCTGCTCCGTCGGGAACGGACCGATGCCGAGCAGCCCGTTTTCCGACTGCAGCATCACGTCCATTCCGGGCGGGATGTAGTTCGCCACCAAGGTCGGCATCCCGATGCCGAGGTTCACGTAGTAGCCGTCGCGCAGCTCCTGGGCGGCTCGCTGTGCCATCTGTTCGCGATTCCACGCCATCGTCAGGCTCCCGCGGCGCGCACCGTGCGCTGCTCGATTCGACGGCTGGGATGCGGATTGACGACCAGCCGCTTGACGAAAATTCCCGGCGTGTGGACCTGGTCGGGATCGAGCTGGCCGTTGTCGACCAGCATCTCGACTTCGGCCACGGTAACGCGCCCGCACATGGCCACCACCGGATTGAAATTGCGGGCCGTCTTCCGATACACCAGGTTACCTTGCCGGTCAGCCTTCCAGGCCTTCACCAGCGAGACGTCGGCACACAGCCCGCGCTCCATCACATAGTGCTCGCCGTCGAATTCGCGCGTCTCCTTTCCCTCGGCCACGATCGTGCCGTATCCGGTCCGGGTGAAGAACGCCGGTATTCCGGCCCCGCCCGCCCTCATCCGCTCGGCCAGCGTGCCTTGCGGCGTGAATTCCAGCTGCAGTTCGCCGGCCAGATACTGCCGCTCGAATTCCTTGTTCTCGCCCACGTAAGAGGCGATCATCTTGCGGATCTGGCGCGTGCCGAGCAACAGGCCCAGTCCAAAATCGTCCAGCCCCGCATTGTTGCTGATGCAAGTCAGGTTCTTGACGCCAGAGGCCCTTAGCGCGTCGACCAGCGCCTCCGGCACGCCGCAAACCCCGAAACCGCCGACCGCGATGGTCTGGCCGTCCTTCACCAGTCCCTCCAGCGCGGCCTGCGCCGAGGCGAACAGCTTGTTCATCGACCGCTCCGAATCTGTCTGAGTGGAATTCTAGTCGCGTCCAACCAGGGCGACAGCTTGATGCGATCACCCTGCCGTCACGCGACCGACGCCCCGTCGTCAATCGCGATCACGGCCCCGTTGATCATCTGGCTTTCGTCCGAGGACAGCAGCAGGATCAGACCGTCCAGGTCCTCGACGCCTCCGACACGCTGGCGGGGCAGCGATTGGATCAGTCGCTGGCCGTTTTCGGTTTCCCACAGCGTCTCGTTCATCTCGGTGCGCACGTAACCCGGGCAGATGGCGTTCACGTTGATGCCGAACCGTCCCCACTCGGCGGCCTGAGCCCGCGTCATCTGGATCACCGCGGCCTTCGTCATCGAGTAGATCCCGAGTCGCGGCATCGTGCGCAGCGCCGCAACCGAGGCGATGTTGACGATACGCCCGCGAAACCCGGAGTTGGTCTGGCTGTGCTCGATCATGCGACGGCCGACGGCCTGCGCCAGGAAAAAGGCTCCCCGCACATTGGTGTCGAACAGGCGCTCGTAATCGGACTCCTGTACGTCGGTGATCAGCTGCGCCGCGGCCACGCCCGAGTTATTGATCAGGATGTCGAGCGGCCCGCACTGTGACTCGGCTTCCGCCACCGCGCTGCGCACGCTGTCGAGGTCGGTGACATCCAGCCGGGTCGCGTGCGCGGCGCCGCCTGCGGCCTCGATTTCGGCGCGCAATTCCTTCAGACGGGACATGCGCCGCGCCGCAAGTACCACGTTGGCGCCCGCCGCCGCGAGCACGCGCGCGCACCGCGCGCCAATGCCGCTCGAGGCGCCGCTGACGAAAGCGACCTTTTCCTTCAAATTCACGTTCAGCGCCATGCACACTCCCCGCCCGATGGGCAAAATGATCGCACACGGGCACTAGAATGTGCGGCTGGGGAGGCGTTTCAATGACGGCCGGCGCGCGCGAAGTGATGCAGTACGACGCGGTGATCGTCGGGGGCGGTCCGGCGGGACTGGCCGCGGCAATCCGCCTGAAACAGCGCGCGCTGCAGGCCGCCCGCGAATTGAGCGTCTGCGTGCTCGAAAAAGGTTCGGAGATCGGCGCCCATATCCTGTCCGGCGCCGTGCTGGACCCGCGCGCGCTCGACGAGCTGCTGCCGGACTGGAGGCAGCGGCAGGCGCCGGTCGATACGGCGGTGACCTCGGACCAGTTCCTGTTCCTGACCGAACGGCGGGCGCTCGCGCTGCCCCACTGGATGCTGCCGGCCTGCTTTCGCAATCAAGGAAACTACGTGATCAGCCTCGGCAGCCTGGTGCGCTGGATGGGGCGCCAAGCCGAGGAGCTCGGTGTGGAGATATTTGCCGGCTTTGCCGCCACCGAGGTTCTGTCCGGACCCAAGGGGCAGGTGCTTGGGGTGGCGACCGGAGACCTTGGCATCGGCCGCGACGGTCAGCCCACGCCAAACTTCCAGCCCGGCGTGGAGCTGCACGCGCCCTACACGCTGTTCGCGGAGGGCTCGCGTGGCCACCTCGGACGGCAACTGATCGCCGGCCGCGGCCTGGATCAGGGTCGCGACCCGCAGACCTATGCGATCGGGGTCAAGGAGCTGTGGGAAGTCTCTGCCGACCAGCATCAGCCGGGTCGCGTCGTTCATACCGCCGGTTGGCCTCTCGATTCCGGCACCTACGGCGGATCGTTCATGTATCACATGCGGGACCGGCTGGTTGCAGTCGGCTTCGTCGTCGGCCTGGGTTACTCCAACCCGTATCTGTCCCCATTCGAGGAATTCCAACGGTTCAAGCTTCATCCGACCGTGCGACCGACGTTCGAGGGTGGTCGGCGGATCAGCTACGGCGCGCGAGCGATCACCGCCGGCGGCCTGCAATCACTGCCGAGGCTCGTGTTCCCGGGCGGTGCGCTGATCGGGTGCGAAGCCGGCTTTCTGAATGCCTCCCGGATCAAGGGCAGCCATGCGGCCATGAAGTCCGGAATGATGGCGGCCGACGCCGCCTTCGACGCGATCGCGGCCGGGCGCAGCCATGATGAGCTGGAGGCGTACCCGCGCGCATTCGAAAGTTCGTGGCTGCGCGAGGAATTGCACCTGGCGCGCAATTTCAAGCCGTGGATGGACAAGGGCTTGTGGGCCGGCACCTTGATGTTCGGCGTCGATCAAGTCGTGCTGCGCGGCCGCGCGCCCTGGACGCTTCACCGTGGAACGCCGGACCACGCCAAGTTGCGCCCGGCGGCCGAATGCACGCCGATCCAGTATCCGAAGCCCGACGGGAAGATTACGTTCGACCGGCTTTCTTCCGTGTACGTATCGAACACCCATCACGAGGAGAACCAGCCTTCACACCTGACCCTGAAAGACCCCGCGATCCCGGTGCGGGTGAACCTCGCCATCTACGCGGGGCCCGAGTCCCGCTACTGCCCGGCCGGCGTGTACGAGTTTGTCGCCGACGGCAACGGGACGCAGCGACTGCAGATCAACGCCCCGAATTGCGTGCACTGCAAGACCTGTGACGTCAAGGATCCGACGCAAAACATCGTGTGGGTCGCCCCGGAAGGCGGGGGCGGCCCGAACTACTCCAACATGTAAGGCCTAGACCTTCGCCGCAGCCGTGTCCCGATACATCCAGGCGACGATCGCTCCGAGGATCACCATCAGTATGCCGTCAAAGATGATCTGCTTGATCACCAGACCTCCCGGCATCGGCTGTACGACGAAATAGATGATGTAGGTCGGCACGATCGTCAGCAGCGCCACGGCGACGCCGAACCGCACGCCCTGCGCCAGCCACGGCTTCGCCTCGACGCCGCGCACGTAGATCCAGACGAATGCGCCAGACAGGATCAGGTGCGCCAGTATCATCAGCGGAAAGTACTTCTGCTGGTCTTGCTCTGCCCGGAACAGACTGGTCAGCTGCAGGTAATCGGAATGCAGCAGCACGCCGTGCACGACGAAGCTGCCGATGAACCAGGCGAAGAACAGCACGATCCAGGCGATGATCAGGTTCTTGTTCATGGTCTCCCCCTTCGGTGGAAAGGGCCGCGCTCATCCAGACCCCCAAAACGAACCCTCAGCACGGATCATCCTCGCAAATCGGTGTCCTGGCTGAAGACGTTCTTCCACGCCCCCTGCTGGAGGCGCCAGATCGAAGTGATCACCATCGACTCGGGCTCGGTCGCGCTTTGCAACGGAGCCCGCGCCCAGCGTGCGAAATACGACAGCGCGACGAGCCCCTCGGCCAAAACCATCATTGCCGGATTTGACAGCTCGTACCACGCCACGGAAGGCCCGCGCTGCAGCCGGGCCAGGTGATCGCTCTTGGCGGCCATCCCGGTGCGGTAGACGCCACGGAAGTCGTCGGACAGCAGACGGGCGTCGGCGGTCGCGTCGCCGTCCTTCAGCGCCTGCCACACCGCGCGCTCAAGCTCGATGAAATGTTCGATCTCGTATGATTCAGCGGGCACCGAGCATGCGCTCCAGCCAGCAAAGTCCGATGATCGTCTTGCCATCGGTGATTCTTCCGTCACGCACCCACTGGTCCAGATCGCGCCAGCGCACGCTGAACAGCTCCAGGACCTCGCCCGGATCGCGACGAGCCGTGTCCAGTTCCAGCGAGCGGGCCAGGAAAATGTCGATTTTCTCGTCGCTGTAGCCGATCGCGTTGTGAAACGCGCCGGCGTGGGCCCAGTTGCGCGCTCGATACCCGGTCTCCTCGAGCAACTCGCGCTGCGCACAGTCCAGCAGCGCCTCGCCCGGATCGATCTTGCCCGCGGGAAACTCGATGAAGGTGCGGCCCAAGGGATAGCGGAACTGACGCTCCAGCAGCACGTGATCGTCGTCCAGCATCGGGATCACCACGACGGCGCCCGGATGATGGATGAACTCGCGATAGGTCACGTGCCCGTCCGGGCAGCGCACGATATCCCGATACACCCGCAGCAGGTCGCCGGCGTAGGCGAGCCGCGTGTGCAGCGTGGCCTCCGCCAGGGCGTCGGTGTCCTGGCCCGCGGCGGCGGCTGCTGGGTCGATTCTGCGCGTGCGGTGAGGCATGGCGCTCGCTCAGCCGCCCAGCGTGCGCAGCATCGCGCTCGAACACAGTGCGAGCAGATATTGCGGCAGCACACCCAGCACGATCACAGCGAGGCCGTTGGCGGTCAGCGCGATCCTCATGTCGGCGGGCACATCGAGAGGCTGGTCCGGCCCTGGCGGGTCGAAGTACATCACCTTGACGACGCGAATGTAGTAGAACGCCCCCACCAGCGTGAACAGCACCGCGATCACCGCAATCCAGACGACCGGGAGCGCGGAATTGTCGGCCAGCAGCGACTGCAACACCACCACCTTGGCGTAGAAACCGGCCGTCGGCGGAACTCCGGCGAGCGAGAACATCGCCAGCGCCATCACGAACGCATACCACGGCCGGTGGCGGAACAGTCCGCGCAGATCGGAGATTTCCTCGGCCTCGAAGCCCTGGCGCGACAGCAGCAGCATGGTGCCGAAGGCCACCAGCGTGGCCAGCGCATACGTGATCACGTAGAACATCGCGGCGCCATAGGCCGAGGCCGCGCTGGCCGTGGTACCGCCGGCAACGCCCGACTGCATAGCCAGCAGCATGAAGCCCATCTGTCCGATCGTCGAGTAACCGAGCATCCGCTTCAGGTTGCTCTGCGCCACCGCCGTCAGGTTGCCCACCGCCAGCGATGTCAGGGCCAGCAGCAGCAACATCAGGTGCCAGTCGTCGGCGACCGGCGTCAAGCCCTCCACCAGCAAGCGGAACGCGACCGCGAAAGCGGCCATCTTGGGGGCCGAGGCGATCAGCAGCGTAACCGGCGTGGGCGCCCCGTGATACACGTCGGGCACCCACATGTGAAACGGCGCCGCGCCCAGCTTGAAACCGATCCCTGCCACCAGGAATACCGTCGCCAGCACGAGCGCCGGCCGGTTGGCCACTTGCGAGGCCGAGATCCGGTGGGCGATTTCGTTGATGTCCAGAGTCCCGGTGGCGCCATACAGCATCGACATCCCGTACAGCAGGAATCCGGACGCCAGGGCCCCCAGCACGAAGTACTTCATCGCCGCTTCCCCGGCTCGCGGCTGGTCGCGCTGCAGCGCGACCAGCGCATACAAGGCGAGCGATTGCAGCTCCAGCCCGAGGTAGATCACCAGCAGGTTGTTGGCCGAAATCATCGTCATCACGCCCAGCAGCGTGAACAGCGCGAGCGAGAACAGTTCTCCGCGCCACATCGCCCGGGCGCGCGCGTAGCTCTGCGCATACACCAGCGCAAAGCCCGTCGCCAGCAAGGCGAACAGCTTCAGCACCTGGGCCATCGGGTCGGTCACGAACATGCCGCCGAACGCGTACTGCACGAGTTGCGCCTGCAGCAGGTTCCAGCAACACAGCGCCGCCGCGGCCAGCGCCGTCAGAGACATCGAATAACTCAAGTTGCGCCGCCGCTCCGGCACGTACAGGTCCGCCACCAGCACCAGGCAGGCCGCCGCCAGTATCACCGTCTCGGGCAACGCGGCGAGGACGTTGAGCTTGGACATTTAGGGAAGCTTCGAATGGCCGACCTGCGTCAGCAACTGACCCACCGAGGCATGCATCGCGTCGGTCAGCGGCCGCGGATAGATGCCCATCGCCAGCACAGCGGCCGCCAGCAGCCCGAGCGCCAGCAGCTCGCGCGGATCGGCATCGGTGAGGCCCGCCACGGTCGAATTGGCCACTGCCCCGAAGATCACCCGCTTGTACATCCAGAGCGAATACGCCGCTCCCAGCACCAGCGTCGTCGCGGCCGCCAGCCCGATCCAGAAGTCGTATTGCACGGCGCCCAGGATCACCATGAATTCGCCCACGAAGCCGCTGGTGGCCGGAAGTCCGCAGTTGGCCATCGTGAACACCATCATCAGGACGGCAAAGCGCGGCATCGTGTTGACCACGCCCCCGTAGTCGGCAATGTCGCGGCTGTGCGTGCGGTCGTACATCACCCCGATGCACAGGAACATGGCGCCCGAGACGAAACCGTGCGACACCATCTGAGCGATCGCCCCTTCCATCCCGATCGGGCTGAAGATGAAGAAGCCAAGCGTCACGAACCCCATGTGCGCGATCGACGAGTACGCCACCAGCTTCTTCATGTCCGTCTGGACCAGCGCCACGAACCCGATATAGATCACCGCGATCAGCGACAGGGCAATCACGAAACCGGCCAGGCGGTGGGCAGCGTCCGGCGCGATCGGAAGCGAAAAGCGCAGGAACCCGTAGGCGCCCAGCTTCAGCATGATGGCGGCCAGCACCACCGATCCGGCGGTCGGCGCTTCCACGTGCGCGTCGGGCAGCCAGGTGTGAACCGGCCACATCGGGACCTTGACCGCGAAGGCCGCAAAAAAGGCGAGGAACACCAGCGTCTGTGCGGTCAGGCCGATCGGCAGGCGCTGCCAGGCGAAGATGTCGAAGCTGCCGCTCGAACTCTGGTACAGGTAGACCAGCGACACCAGAAACAGCAGGGAACCCAGCAGCGTGTACAGGAAGAACTTGATGGCCGCGTAGACCCGATTTGGCCCTCCCCAGACCCCGATGATGATGTACATCGGAATCAGGGTCGCCTCGACGAACACGTAGAACAGCAGCCCGTCGACCGCGCTGAACACGCCGATCAGCAGCCCCGACATGATCAGGAAGGACGCGTAATACTGGGCAACCCGCTCTCCGATCGCCTTCCATCCGGCCAGCACCGCGATCACCGTGATAAAGGCCGTCAGCGGGACGAACCAGATCGACAGGCCGTCGACGCCGAGGTGGTAGTTGGCGTTCAGCGTGCCGATCCAGGGAACTTTTTCTTCGAACTGGAGGCCGGCCTGATCCAGCCTGAACCCGTTCACGACCGGTACGGTCGCCAGCAGGCCGGCCAGGCTGCCGATCAATGCGACCGCGCGCACGACGGCGGCCGAGCGGTCACGGCCGGCCGAAAGCAGGAACAGGCCGAATCCGATCGGAATCCAGATCGCCGCGCTAAGCCACGGGAACGCTGCGCTCATCGGGTCGGATATCCGCCTAACGCACCGCGGCCATCACATATGGCCGGGTCACGAATGCGAACAGCACGATGCCCACACCCACCAGCATCGCGAACGCGTAGTGATAGATGTAGCCGGTCTGGACACGCCGCACCAGCAGCGCAATCCAGCGCACCAGTCGGGCCGATCCGTTCACCGCCACCCCGTCGATCACGCCCACGTCGCCGCCTTGCCAGAAGGCACGGCCGATCAGGCGAGCGCCGGCGCCGAAGACGACCTCGTTGATCCGATCCATGTAGTACTTGTTGTCCAGCAGCGCGTACACGCCCGGAACCCGGTCCCTCCACCGTTGCGGCAGGTCCGGCCGTTTCAGGTACAGGAACCAGGCCGAGACGACGCCCGCGGCTGCGAGCCACAGCGGCCAGCCGGCCCCGCTGTGCAGGGCCATCTCGAGCGGCCCGCGGAAATCTTCAGCGAGGGCGATCATTGCAGGGTGCGCTGCGCCGTTCACGGCGATCGAACCGGCGAAAAAGTCGCTGAACAGCATCCGTTCGACGCTCAGGTAGCCGACCACCACCGACGGAATCGCCAGCGCCACCAGCGGAACGGTCACGACCCAGGGCGACTCGTGAGGAGCGTGGGGCGCCTGGTCGTCGTGGGCGCTGTCCGCGGCTTGGTGACCGCCGTTCGCGCTTTCCGGCGCATGGGGATCGGACGCTGCGGCGCCGAAGCGCGGCTTGCCGTGAAACACCAGGAACAACATCCGGAACGTGTACAACGCCGTCACGAAGACACCGGCGGTCACCGCAAACGATGCGAACCCGCTGCCGGGCAGGCTGCTGTGCGCGACCGCCTCGATGATGCTGTCCTTCGAGTAAAAGCCCGAAAAGCCGGGCGTGCCGATCAACGCCAGCGCGCCGATCAGGAAGGTCGCGTAGGTGAGGGGCATGTGGCGGGCCAAGCCCCCCATTTTGCGGATGTCCTGCTCGTGATGCATCCCGATGATCACCGAGCCGGCCGCCAGAAACAGCAGCGCCTTGAAAAAGGCGTGCGTCACCAGATGGAAGATCGCAATCGAATACGCGGATGCTCCCAGCGCCACCGCCATGTAACCGAGCTGCGACAACGTGGAGTAGGCGATCACCCGCTTGATGTCGTTCTGAACAATGCCGAGCACGCCCATGAAAAACGCAGTGATCGCGCCCACCACCAGCACCACGGACAGTGCGGTGTCGGACAACTCGAACAGCGGCGACATCCGCGCCACCATGAAGATGCCCGCCGTCACCATCGTGGCCGCGTGGATCAGCGCAGATATCGGCGTCGGACCCTCCATGGAATCCGGCAGCCATACATGCAGCGGAAACTGGGCCGACTTGCCCATCGCGCCGATGAAAAGGCAGATGCAGATCACGGTCGCCAGCGACCAGTCGGTGCCGGGCAGCACCTGCCCGGCCAGCGACGGAGTCGTACTGAACACCTGTCGGTAATCGAGCGTTCCGAAATGCGCGAACACCAGGCCAATGCCGAGCACGAATCCGAGGTCGCCCACGCGATTGACGATGAACGCCTTCAGGCTCGCGTAGATCGCGCTCGGCCGCTCATACCAGAATCCGATCAGCAGGTAGGACATCAGACCCACCCCTTCCCAGCCGAAGAACAGCTGCAGGAAGTTGTTGCTCATCACCAGCATCAGCATCGAGAACGTAAACAGCGAGATGTAAGCGAAGAAACGCTGATAACCGGGATCGTCGGCCATGTAGCCGATCGTGTACACGTGCACCGCGAGCGACACGAAGCTCACGACCAGCATCATCGTGGCGGTCAGCGCGTCGATCAGGAATCCGACGTTCATCCGGACGGTCCCGACCTGGGTCCAGGTATACAGGTCGGCCTCGATCGGCTGCCGGGCCAGCACCACGTGCTGGAACACGAAGCCGGACGCGACCGTGGCGGCCGCGACGCCCAGGATGGCGACCGAGTGCGCGCCCCGCCGCCCGATGGCGCGTCCGAGCAGGCCCGCGATCACGGCGCCGGCGAGCGGCGCCAGCGCCACCACCAGACTCAGGTTGATCCACTGCGCCATCGCCTCAGCCTTTCAGCGAATCGAGCTCATCGACGTTGATCGTGTTCACCGAGCGGAACAGTGCCACCATGATCGCCAGCCCGATGGCCGACTCGGCGGCCGCCACGGTCAGAATGAAAAAGACGAACACCTGACCGTTCAAGTCGCCCAGGTACCGCGAGAACGCGATGAAATTCGTGTTCACCGCCAGCAGCATCAGCTCGATCGCCATCAGCAGCACGATCAGATTCTTCCGGTTCAGAAAGATCCCGATCACCGCGATCGCGAACAGCAGCGCCCCGACTCCGAGATACGCCGACAGTGACACCATGCCTGTCTCCTACCCTCCCGTCCGGTCTGCCGTCGCCTGGCCGGATTCGGCCGGCATCTGCACGATCGTCAGCCGATCCGAGCGCCGCACCGCCACCTGCTCGGCAGGACTCTGACGCCTGACATCCTTGCGCTGGCGCAGCGTCAGCGCGATGGCGGCGACGATCGCCACCAGCAACACGCAGCCTGCGATCTGCAGCGGCAGCAGGTAGTCGGTGAACGCGAGCCGCCCCAGCGCGGCCGTGTTGCCGCCCCGCGGCATCTGCCCCGCGGACAGGCTCTGCCAGCTGCCGTGCGACAGCACCAGCCACAGCTGCAGCGCGATCGCGATCGCCACCAGCAAGGCGGCCGGCAGATGGCTCCAGAAGCCGATACGGGTGCGGTCGATGTTGATGTCCAGCATCATCACGACGAACAGGAACAGCACCATCACCGCGCCCACGTACACCAGGATCAGCACGATCGCGAGAAACTCGGCGTGCAGCTGCATCCAAAGACAGGCGGACGAGAAAAAGGCCAGCACCAGGAACAACACCGCATGAACCGGATTGCGCGCGGTGATGACGCGCAGCCCGGCCAGCAGCGTGCAGCCTGCGAACACGAGGAAAAGTATGCTCTGGGTATCCATCTCACCGATTACCGACCGTTCGCCAATTACTCGACGATCGCGCCCGTCCCCCCTCACCCCTGCCCCTCCCCCCGAGAGGAGAGGGGCAGTCTTCACTCAACCCGCGCCGCTCTGCTCAAAGGGAAAAGAAGTCATCCCTCAACGATAGGCCGCATCGGCCGCGCGCGCCGCCGCGATCTCCTTTTCATAGCGGTCGCCGATCGCAAGCAGCATTTCCTTCGTGTAGACCAGGTCGCCCCGCCGCTCCCCGTGATACTCCAGGATGTGCGTTTCCACGATCGAGTCGACCGGACAGCTTTCCTCGCAGAATCCGCAGAAAATGCACTTGGTCAGATCGATGTCATAGCGCGTCGTGCGCCGCGTGCCGTCGGCTCGCTGTTCCGATTCGATCGTAATCGCCAGCGCCGGGCACACGGCCTCGCACAGCTTGCAGGCGATGCAGCGCTCCTCGCCGTTTTCGTAGCGTCGCAGCGCGTGCAGCCCGCGAAAACGCGGCGACATCGGCGTCTTCTCTTCGGGATAGCGGATCGTGATCTTGCGCGAGAACAGGTAGCGGCCGGTCAGCGCCATCCCCTTGAACAGCTCGCGCAGCAGCAGCGAGTCGAAAAAATCGCCCACCGCCCGGATCGGGCCCTTGCTCATGGCGCCTCCTTCGCCAAGGCTTCGGAGGCCGGGCCCGCTCCCGCCAAGGCTCCCGCGGCCCTGGCCGCCGGAGCCGCGGCGGAGGCGGCGCTCCACGGGTTCCACGGCGTCTGCATCAGCACCGCTACGACCACCAGCCAGGCGAGCGTGATCGGAATGAAGACCTTCCAGCCGAGTCGCATGATCTGATCGTAGCGATAGCGCGGAAACGAGGCGCGGATCCAGACGTACATCGAGGCCCCGCCGAACACCTTGGCAAACAACCAGAACCACGGTGCCAGCCCATTGCTCCAGTATTTGAGCCACCATCCCGGCAGCGCGATGCCCCATTTGGCCAGATCCACAGGCGCGGACCAACCGCCCAGGAACATCATCGCGGCCATCGTGGACAGCAGGATCATGTTCGCGTACTCACCCAGAAAGAACATCGCGAATCCCATCCCCGAGTACTCGACCATGTGACCTGCCACGATTTCCGACTCGCCTTCCACGACGTCGAAGGGGTGGCGGTTGGTCTCCGCCACGGCAGAGATCACGTAGACGCCGAACAGCGGCAGCAGCAACCAGCAGTTCCACGACAGGAACGTGAGGCCGTGGTCCGCGGACCAGCCGCGGGTCTGCAGATTGACGATCGTGCTCAGGTTCAGGGATCCCGACACCATCAGCACGCCCACCAGCACGAAGCCCATCGCCAGTTCGTACGACACCATCTGGGCCGCAGCGCGCAAGGCACCCAGAAAGGCATACTTCGAATTGGAGGCCCAGCCGGCGACGATCACGCCGTACACGCCCAGCGACGTCACCGCCATCACGTACAACAAGCCTGCGTTGACATCGGCCAGCACCACCCCGGGCGCAAACGGGATCACCGCCCAGGCCGCCAGCGCCGGCATCATCACCAGCACCGGCGCGAGCAGGTACAGCGCCCTGTCGGCCTGCGTCGGCACGATCACTTCCTTGAACATCAGCTTCAACGCGTCGGCGACCGGCTGCAGCAGCCCGAGCGGGCCGACCCGGTTCGGACCCAAGCGGATGTGCATCCACCCGATCAGCTTGCGCTCCCAGTAGGTCAGGTAGGCGACCATCACCAGGATCGGAACCACAATCGCAAGGATCTTGCCGAGGGTGATCAGAACCGAGAGCCACAATCCCGAGCCGCCGCCCCAGCGACCCACCAGGCCCATCGTCTCGGCCGCTTCGCTCATCCCGCGCGTTCCAGCCGGATCGGCCCGAACATCGGACCCAGCGCACTGGTGGACGCGTGCCCGGCCGGGACCCGGACCACGCCGTCCGGCAGGCGCGAATCGACCCCGCATTCGAGCAGCGCCACCGCCGAACCCTGCCGCACCCACGCTCGATCCCCGCGCGCCAGGCCGAAACGCTTCAAGGTCGCCTCGTTGGCCGTTGCCCGCGGCGGGCGGGCGTCGGCCGTTTTCTGCAGGGACAAAGCGCGGCGCACCAGCGCGTCGGTCCAGTAAATCGGTACATCGGCGATGCGTTCGGCATCAAGGCCGGCCGGCGCCTCGGACGAAAGCGCCGGGGCGACCCTGAGGTCGTTCGACAGCCAGGCCGACGGAATCGCCGGCAACGCGCACTCGCGCACCTGCTCGGGCGATTCGTAGTCGAATCCCGCCAGCCCCAACAGGTTTCCGAGCACGCGCAGCACTTTCCAGCCCGGCCTGGCCTCGCCTTGCGGGTGCGCAGCGCCGTTGAAGCTCTGAACCCGGCCTTCGGTGTTCACGAACGTTCCGGCCGTCTCGGCGAACGGCGCAATCGGCAGCAGCGCATGCGCGTACTCCATCGCTCCGTTGCGATAGGCGCTGCACGAGACCACGCACTCGGCCGCCGCCAGCGCCTTCGCGGCCAGCGCCGGATCGGCCGTGTCGTACTCGGGCTCGCAGTTCCACAGCATCAGCACCGGGCGCGGCCGCTCGAGCATGGCGCGCGCATTCAGCCCCCCGCGCAACGGCCGGGCGCCGGCAAGGTAACCGCCGACGCTGTTGGCGCCCTCCCCCAGCACCCCCATCCGGGCCCCGACCGCTTCGGCGATCCATTGCGCCCAGGAACCGATCGACGCCGCCTGCGGATGCTGGATCGCCGCGTTACCCAGCAAAACGGCCGAATTCGCTCCCGAACACAGGCTGTCGGCGATCTTGCGGGCGATCTCACCCGGTTTCACGTCGGCGGGCGCGGCCAGGCCCTTGATCTGCGCCACCGCCGAGGCGATCTGCGCAAGCTGCACGGTCCAGCCCGAGGGCGCCGTGATCGCGCGATGGGCCACGTTCATCAGCGGATCATCGTCGACCGCGTGCACGACGCTGAGCTGGCAGCCGTGCCCGACCGCATCGCGCAGGCGCACCGCCATCAGCGGGTGGTCCTTGCGCAGGAACGAGCCGACCAGCAGAACGCGGTCCAGGCGGTTCAGCGCGGCCACCGGCATGCCGAGCCACGGGGCGCCACGCCGCACCGCGTCGGCCGAAAAGTCGGTTTGCCGCAGCCGAAAATCGATGTGATCGGAACCCAGCGCGCGCGTCATCTGGGCCAGAAGGAACATTTCCTCCAGCGTGCTCGCCGGCGACACCAGCGCGCCGATCGAGTCGCCGCCCTGGCGCGAACGCGCTTCGTTCAGCGTCGAGGCAACGAAATTCAGCGCCTCTTCCCACTCGACCTCGCGCCAGCCGCCCGCGTGCCGCAGCATCGGATGGGTCAGCCGATCGGCCGCGTACAAGCCCTCGTAGGAGAAGCGGTCCCGGTCCGACAGCCAGCACTCGTTGATTTCCTCGTTTTCCAGCGGAACCACCCGCATCACCTGCTGAGCCTTGACCTGAACGATCAAGTTGGAACCGAGCGAATCGTGCGGGCTGACCGACTTGCGCCGACCCAGCTCCCAGGTGCGGGCTGCATAGCGGAACGGCTTGCTGGTCAGCGCTCCGACCGGGCAAATGTCGATCATGTTGCCCGAGACTTCCGAGTCGACGCTGTGGCCGAGGAACGACAGGATCTCGGAGTGCTCGCCGCGCCCGGCCATGCCGAGTTCCATCACGCCGCCGATCTGCCGGCCGAAGCGCACGCAGCGGGTGCAGTGGATGCAGCGGGCCATCTCCTCGGCCGCAACCAGCGGCCCGATGTCCTTGTGAAACACCACGCGCTTGGGTTCCGTGTAGCGCGACGCCGAAGGGCCGTAACCGACCGCGAGGTCCTGCAACTGGCATTCGCCCCCCTGATCGCAGATGGGGCAATCGAGCGGATGGTTGATCAGCAGGAACTCCATCACGCTGCGCTGCGCCTCCTTCGTGCGCTGGCTGGTCGTGTGCACTGTCATGCCGGCCGCCACAAACGTGGCGCAAGCGGGCATCGGCTTGGGGACTTTCTCGACTTCCACCAGGCACATCCGGCAGTTGGCCGCGAGCGACAGCTTCTTGTGGTAGCAAAAGTGCGGAATCAGGATGTTCAGCCGGGCGGCGGCCTCCAACACGGTGGTGCCCTCGGGCACCGACACCTTCGTTGCGTCGATCGTCAATTCGATCATGGCCGGCGCTTCCTGGGGTTCACGCCATCGCGTCGTAACTGGACTGGCGCAAGGCTACACATAATCAGGCACCAGGCAGCGGCGGTGCTCGATGTGATGCTCGAACTCGCTGTGAAAGTTCTTCAGAAACGATCGCACCGGCAGCGCCGCCGCGTCCCCCAGCGCGCAGATCGTGCGTCCGATGATGTTCGCGGCCACCGAGTCCAGCAGATCCAGGTCCTCGGGCCTGCCCTGCCCGTTCTCGATCCGGTGCGCCACGCGGTACAGCCAGCCGGCACCCTCGCGGCAGGGCGTGCACTGCCCGCACGATTCCTCGAAGTAGAAATACGACAGGCGTTCCAGGCTGCGCACCATGCAGCGGGTCTCGTCCATCACGATCACGCCGCCGGAGCCGAGCATCGAGCCGGCCTTGGCGATCGAGTCGTAATCCATATCGGTCGCCATCATCACAGCACCCGGCAGCACCGGCATCGACGATCCGCCCGGGATAACGGCCTTGATCCGCCGGCCACCCCGCATGCCTCCGGCCAGCTCCAGCAGCTTGGCGAACGGCGTGCCGAGCGGCACCTCGTAGTTTCCGGGCGAGGTGACGTCGCCCGAAACCGAAAATATCTTGGTGCCGCCGTTGTTCGGCCGCCCGAGCGACACGAAGGCATCGGCACCGTGGCGCAGGATCCATGGAACGGTGGCGAACGTCTCGGTGTTGTTGATCGTCGTGGGTTTGCCGTACAGCCCGTAGCCGGCCGGAAACGGCGGCTTGAACCGGGGCAGCCCCTTCTTGCCCTCGATCGATTCCAGCAACGCGGTCTCTTCACCGCAGATATAGGCGCCGAAGCCGTGCGTCGTGTACAGATCGAATGAGAAATCGCTGCCCAGGATGTTGCGGCCCAGATATCCGGCCTGGTACGCCTCGTCCAGCGCCTGCTGGAAGCGTTCGTATTCCGGCCAGATCTCACCGTGGATGTAGTTGTATCCGGCCGTCGATCCGGACGCATAGGCCGCGATCGCCATGCCTTCGATCACCGAGTGCGGGTTGTAGCGAAGGATGTCCCGGTCCTTGAAGGTCCCCGGCTCGCCTTCGTCCGAATTGCACACCAGGTACTTGGGCCCGGCGTACTGGCGCGGCATGAAGCTCCATTTCAGCCCGGTCGGAAATCCCGCACCGCCGCGCCCACG
Source organism: Betaproteobacteria bacterium (assembly GCA_005882215.1). GTDB lineage: Bacteria > Pseudomonadota > Gammaproteobacteria > Burkholderiales > Burkholderiaceae_F > VBCK01. The sequence continues at coordinate 19,319 of VBCK01000124.1, forward strand.
CAGCGCCGACTTCTTAACTTCGGCGATCACCTGGTCCGGGGTCATCTTCTCGGACAGCATCCTGCGCAGCGCCGCGTAGCCGTCGCGCTTCTGGTAGTCGGCCAGCTGCCAGTTCTGGCCGTCCAGCCCATCCAGCACGATCGGTTTGATGTGCCGCCCGTGGAAGCATGTCTGAGCGCTCATTCCGCCCTCATCGACTCTTATCCCGCCCAAGCTCCTCGAGCAGCTGATCGATTCGATCGTCGCTCAGGAAGCTGCACATCCGCTTGTTGTTGACCAGCACGACGGGCGCGTCGCCGCAGGCCCCGAAGCACTCGCCTTCCTTCAGCGTGAACAGCCGGTCGGAAGTGGTTTCCCCGAAACCTATCCCCAGCTTCGCCTTCAGGTACGCCGCGGCCCGGGTCGCGCCCGACAGGGCACACGGCAGGTTCGTGCACAGCGTCAACTTGAAGCGCCCGACCGGCTGCAGGTCGAACATCGCGTAAAACGTGGCCACCTCATAGGCGGCGATCGGGGGCATGCCCAGGTACGAGGCGACCGCCTCGATCGCCCAGCCCGGAAGCCACCCCAGCTCGTCCTGCGCGATCACCAGCCCGGACAGAACGGCCGAACGCTTCTGCTGCGGAGGATATTTGGCGACTTCGCGGTCGATCCGGCGGTAGGCCTCGGCCGACAGCGTCTCGCCGGTTTCGGGCAGCGCGCTCATCGGTCGATCTCCCCGAACACGATGTCCTGGGTGCCGATCACGGTCACCGCATCGGCCAGCATGTGACCGCGCGTCATCTCGTCGAACGCCTGCAAGTGAGCAAATCCCGGCGCGCGGATCTTCAGCCGGTAGGGCTTGTTGGCACCATCGGAGACCAGATAGATGCCGAACTCGCCCTTGGGGGCTTCGACCGCCGCGTACACCTCGCCGGGCGGCACGTGAATGCCCTCGGTGAACAGCTTGAAGTGGTGGATCAGCTCTTCCATGTTCGACTTCATGTCGACCCGGGACGGCGGAGCCACCTTGTGGTCGTCCGACATCACCGGCCCCGGATGCGTGCGCAGCCACTCGATGCACTGGCGGATGATCCGGTTGCTCTGGCGCATTTCCTCCATCCGCACCAGGTAACGGTCATAGCTATCCCCGTTGCGGCCGATCGGAATGTCGAAATCCATCTGCCGATAGACCTCGTAGGGCTGCTTCTTGCGCAGATCCCACGCGATTCCCGAGCCGCGCAGCATCGGGCCGGTGAACCCCAGCGCCAGCGCCCGCTCGGGCGACACGACCCCGATGCCGACCAGCCGCTGCTTCCAGATCCGGTTGTCGGTCAGCAGCGTTTCGTATTCGTCCACATAGGTTGGAAACCGTTTCGTGAAATCCTCGATGAAGTCGAGCAGCGAGCCCCGGCGGTTGGCGTTCAGGCGCTCGACCTCCTGCGCGCTTCGATAGGCCGAGGGTGCGTAGCGCGGCATCGAGTCGGGCAGGTCCCGGAACACCCCGCCCGGCCGGTAGTAGGCGGCGTGCATGCGCGCACCACTGGCGGCTTCGTACATGTCGAACAGGTCCTCGCGTTCGCGGAACGCGTACAGGAACACCGCCATCGCGCCTATGTCCAGCCCGTGCGCGCCGATCCACAGCAGGTGATTGAGCAGGCGCGTGATCTCGTCGAACATCACGCGGATGTATTGGGCCCGCAGCGGCACCTCGACACCGACCAGCCGCTCGATCGCCATCACGTAGGCGTGCTCGTTGGCCATCATCGACACGTAGTCGAGGCGGTCCATGTAAGGGACCGACTGGATGTACGTGCGGGTCTCGGCCAGCTTTTCGGTCGCCCGGTGCAGCAGCCCGATGTGCGGGTCGGCGCGTTCGATCACCTCGCCGTCGAGCTCCAGCACCAGCCGCAGCACCCCATGCGCCGCCGGATGCTGCGGGCCAAAGTTGAGCGTGTAATTGCGAATGTCCGCCATCAGCGATCCATGGTCCTCAAGGCTTCGCGTAGCTGTCTTCGCGGATCACGCGCGGTGTGACCTCGCGCGGTTCGATCGTGACCGGTTGATAGATCACGCGCTTCTGCTCGGGGTCGTATCGCATCTCCACGTGGCCTGAAACCGGGAAGTCCTTGCGGAACGGATGGCCGACAAAACCGTAGTCGGTCAATATCCGGCGCAGGTCGGGGTGCCCTTCGAACACGATTCCGTACAGGTCGAATGCCTCGCGCTCGTACCAGCCGGCGGCCGGCCACACCGAAGTCAGCGTCGCGATCACCGGAAATTCGTCGTCGGTGCAGAAGCCGCGCAGGCGCAGCCTCCAATTGTTGGAAACGGACAGAAGGTGAGCGACGACGGCGTAACGCCGGCCCTCCCACGGCCGCTCTCCATAGCTCGAGTAGTCGACTCCGCACAAGTCGATCAGCTGCTCGAAGCCGAGCGAGGCGTCCTCGCGCAGTACCTGGGCAAGCTGCAGGTACTGGGAGGCGGGCGCAGTCAAGGTCAGTTCGCCAAAGCCCGATCGCAGATCGGCCGCCGCTTCTCCCAGCCGCGTACGCAAGCGTTCTGCCAGAACTTCGATTCCCATCAGTGCGGGTCCGTTGCGTTCGAGCTCAGCGAGGGTCTCGCAAATCGGCCCGCGCAGTGGTTTCTCATCAGCCTGCTAGCGGGCGATCGTGTTGGTGCGGCGTATCTTCTTCTGCAGCTGCAGGATTCCGTAGATCAGCGCTTCGGCGGTCGGCGGACACCCAGGCACGTAGATGTCCACCGGTACGATCCGGTCGCAGCCGCGAACCACCGAGTACGAGTAATGGTAGTAGCCGCCGCCATTGGCACACGATCCCATAGAGATCACCCAGCGCGGTTCCGCCATCTGGTCATATACCTTGCGCAAGGCGGGGGCCATCTTGTTGCACAGCGTGCCGGCCACGATCATCACGTCCGACTGTCGCGGACTCGGCCGGAACACCATGCCGAAGCGGTCCAGGTCGTAACGGGCGGCGCCCGCGTGCATCATCTCGACCGCGCAACACGCCAGGCCGAACGTGACCGGCCACAGCGACCCGGTCTTGGACCAGTTGATCAGCTTGTCCAGGCTGGTCGTAACGAAGCCTTCTTCGAAAACGCCTTCGATAACGCTCACGGTCCGGACCTCGCGACTCTCATTCCCAGTCCAACGCGCCCTTTTTCCATTCGTAGACAAAGCCGACCGTCAGAATGGCCAGGAACAGCATCATCCCCCAGAAGCCGGGGCTCCACGGGCCCAGATCGCCCAAGGTCGCGCCCCAAGGAAACAGGAACGCGACTTCCAGGTCGAACAGGATGAACAGGATCGCTACCAGGTAATACCGGACGTCGAACTTCATTCGCGCATCTTCGAACGCTTCGAAACCGCACTCGTAGGGCGACAGTTTCTCCGGGTCCGGGCGGTTCGGACCGAGCAGCATGCCGATCGCGACTGGCGCGATACCGATGATCGCGCCGACGATCAGGAACAACAGGACCGGCAGGTAGCTTTCAAGATCCACGCAATTCCCGCGCCGCTTGTGCGCATCCGGCGGGCACCCCCGGACGCTCGAGTTTTCCCACCACCCCTTGCTATGACCGTTTCCGGCCGGGCTGGTTCACGTCGACGTGGTGCCGACGGTGAGACTCGAACTCACACGGCTTTCGCCGCCACCCCCTCAAGATGGTGTGTCTACCAATTCCACCACGTCGGCGATCGGGCAGAATTCTACCCGCTTTCCGCAAAGCAGCATCGGCGAATGCCGCCGACCGTCATCGGCAGGCCGCTGCCTGCGCGGCGTTTCTACTTGGGAATGTCGGTCGGGCGATTGGCCGGTGGCGGCGTCCCGGCGCCGGCGGGCGATGGTGTCGCACCTTTCTGAGGCGCGGTAGTCGCGGGAATCTCGCCCGGACCGCCGGGCGCCGCCGGTGCTCCAGCCGGCGCCGGCGCGGGCGCGTCCTTGCCGACCGTACTCATGATGCCGCCGCGGTCGGTTCGAGCCGATGTCGTGCGCGCCGTGGTGGCCGTGTACGCCAGGCCGATCGTCGCCAGGAAGAAGATCGCTGCCAGCACGGCGGTCGAGCGCGAAAGAAAATTGGCCGATCCACTGGCTCCGAACAGGCTGCCGGAGGCGCCGCCTCCGAAGGCCGCTCCCATGTCGGCGCCCTTGCCATGCTGCAGCAAGATCAACACGATGATGGAAATCGCGCAGATCACCTGAACCACGATCAACAGCGAATTCAGCCACGCCATAAAATCTTCTCCTACTTACTTGGTCATTTCCCTCACCCCTTGCCCCTCTCCCTGAGGGAGAGGGGCAAGTTCGTGCGGGAAATGTTCGTCAACATTTCCCGAATACTCAGTTGGCAGCGCGGTCAGCGCTCTGGCAAATCGAGATAAAGTCCGTCACCGACAGCGACGCGCCGCCGATCAGGCCGCCGTCGACATCCGGCTGCGCGAACAGCTCCAGTGCGTTCGACGGCTTCACGCTGCCGCCGTAAACGATGCGCGTCTGCGAAGCCGCACCGGGATCGTGTCGCGACAGCAAGGAACGTATCGCCGCGTGCACCTCCTGCGCCTGGGCCGGGGTCGCGGTCTGACCGGTCCCGATCGCCCACACCGGCTCATAAGCGATCGCGCAGGCCGCCAGCTCGTCGGCCGCACAGGCGTCGAATACCGGCGCCAGTTGGGCGGTGATGACCGCCAGCGTCCGGCCCTGCTCCCGTTCGTGCAGCGTCTCTCCGACGCAGATGATCGGCTTCAGCCCGTGCACAACCGCCCGTGCCGCCTTGGCCGCGACGATCCCGCTGCTTTCTCCGTATCGGCTGCGGCGTTCCGAATGGCCGACGATCACCCACCGAACCCCGCAGTCGAGCAGCATCTCGGCCGCGATTTCCCCGGTGGCCGTCCCGGGCGCCTCGGCGCTCAGGTTCTGCGCACCGGCGCTGGCGTGCCGCGTGCCGCGCAAGGCATCGGCCACCTGCGCCAGATAAACGTAGGGAGCGCACACCGCAACTTCAGACGAGACCGTCGAGGCCGTGAACACCCGCAGCCACTCGCGATTGGACGCGAACGAGCCGTTCATCTTCCAGTTGGCGGCGACCAGGGTGGCGCGCACGAAGCCTCCGGGTGTGCTGGCGGTCCAAGCCGGCTTGATTCCTGACCGCCAGCGCTCGCTCAGGACTGGGTGACCGGCGTGGCCGGGTCGGTCGCAAGCGCTTTCATCGAAAGGCGGACCCGCCCCTTTTCGTCGGCCTCGATCACCTTGACCTTGACTTGCTGGCCCTCTTTCAGGAAATCGGAGACCTGGTTGACACGCTCGTTGGCGATCTGCGAGATATGCAACAGGCCGTCGCGCCCCGGAAGGATCTGGACGATCGCGCCGAAATCGAGCAGGCGAAGCACGGTGCCGTCGTAGACCTTGCCGACCTCGACCTCGGCGGTGAGCTCCATGATGCGCCGCTGCGCCTCGCGACCTTTCTCCTGGTCGACGCTGGCGATGATCACGGTGCCGTCGTCCTCGATGTCGATCTGGGTTCCGGTCTCCTCGGTCAGCGCGCGGATCACCGAACCGCCCTTGCCGATCACGTCGCGGATCTTCTCCGGATTGATCTTCATCCGGATCATGCGCGGGGCGTAGGCCGACAGCTCGCCGCGCGAGGCCGCGATCGAATCCTGCATTTTCTGCAGAATCGTCATCCGGGCCTCGCGCGCCTGCGCCAGCGCGACCTGCATGATCTCTTTCGTGATTCCCTCGATCTTGATATCCATCTGCAGCGCGGTGACGCCGCGCGAGGTGCCCGCCACCTTGAAGTCCATATCTCCCAGGTGGTCCTCGTCGCCCAGGATGTCGGTCAGGACTGCAAAGCGATTGCCCTCCTTGATCAGACCCATCGCGATACCCGCCACGTGCGCCTTGACCGGCACGCCGGCGTCCATCAGCGCCAGGCAGCCGCCACACACGGAGGCCATCGACGATGATCCATTGGACTCCGTAATCTCCGAGACGACGCGTATCGAGTATTGGAATTCCTCGACCGGGGGCAGAACCGCGGCCAGCGCGCGCTTGGCCAGGCGTCCGTGCCCGACCTCGCGACGCTTCGGTGCGCCCATGCGCCCCGTTTCGCCGGTGGCAAACGGCGGCATGTTGTAGTGGAGCATGAAGCGCTCGCGATACTCGCCCTGCAGCGCGTCGATGATCTGCTCGTCCTGTTTGGTGCCCAGCGTGGCCGTCACCACGGCCTGCGTTTCACCGCGGGTAAAAAGCGCCGATCCATGGGTTCGCGGCAAGACTCCGAGCCGGATTTCGATCGGCCGCACCGTGCGCGTATCGCGCCCGTCGATGCGCGGCTCGCCGTCCAATATCTGGCTTCGTACGAGCTTGGCCTGCAGATCGAACAGGATCGCGCCAACCTCGTTGGGGTCCGGCGGGGCATTTCCCGTCTCGGTCGCCTCGGTGATCAGCGTCGAGGCCGTTTGCGCCTCGATCTCGCTGATCCGCTGGGATCGCGCCTGCTTGCTGCGGATCTGGTAGGCCGCCCGCAGGTCCGACCCGGCCAAGTTCACGATGCGCGATAGCAGGACCTCGTTCTTGGGTGCGGACTGCCAGTCCCAGGCCGGCTTGCCCGCCTCACGCACGAGGCTGTGGATCGCGTCGATCGCAAGCTGCATCTGCTGATGGCCGAAAAGGACCGCGCCCAGCATCACGTCTTCAGGCAGCTGATCGGCTTCGGACTCGACCATCAGAACCGCGCGCTCGGTCCCGGCCACCACCAGATTCAGGGCCGAATTCTTCAGTTGCGAGGCGGTCGGATTCACGACCAACTGGCCGTCCACGTATCCGACGCGAGCCGCCCCGATCGGTCCTTTGAACGGGATGCCCGACAGCGACAGCGCAGCCGAGGCGCCGATCAACGCCGGAATATCGGGGTCGATTTCCGGATTGATCGACATCACGTGCAGGACCACCTGCACTTCGTTGTAGAAGCCGTCGGGGAACAGCGGGCGAATCGGCCGATCAATCAGGCGCGAGGTCAGCACCTCTTTTTCCGAAGGACGCCCCTCGCGTTTGAAGAAGCCGCCTGGGATGCGCCCGGCCGCATACGTCTTCTCGACATAGTCGACCGTCAGCGGGAAAAAGTCCTGCCCGGGGCGAGCCTTGCCGGCCGCCACGACCGTGGCCAGCACCACCGTATCGTCCATCGAAACCAGCACGCTGCCGTCGGCCTGGCGTGCGATTTCCCCGGTCTCGAGCTGCACCGTGTGCGCCCCGAACTGAAACGTCTTGGTCACTTTTTGGAACACTTGGTTTTCCTTTCGTGCCCAGCCAAGGACACACCGATGCGGGCGGCAATCCGTCCAGGCGATTGGCTCAGCACTCGAGTCATCCGACGGCCGGTCCGTGCTGCGACCGCTGCTTACTTGCGCAGGCCCAAGCTCTCGATCAGACCCTTGTAGGCGTCCGGCTTCTTGCCCTTCAGGTAGTCCAGCAGTTTGCGCCGCCGACTGACCATTTTGAGCAGGCCACGCCTGGAATGATGATCCTTGACGTGAGTCTTGAAATGCTCGGTCAGCTCATTGATGCGAGCGGTCAGCAACGCGACCTGTACCTCGGGCGAACCGGTATCGTTTACGGCGCGCTGAAACTTGGCGACGATGTCGCCCTTTTTGATATCTGCAACCGACATCAGGGTCCCCTTGAGGCCAACATGCGGTCACGGAAGGGCCTCCGTGCCGTGAAGCGGCGGATTATAAGCCCAGACGGCGTCCAAGGCGCGTGCGCCCGGTACCGGGCCCGCTCGTATCGGGGCCGGAGATGCCGCGGCCCCGATACAGCTACGGAGCGAGCGAGATCTGTGGATTGATCCGTTCGGCGGTCGTATACAGCTTGTTGAGCGCGTTGATGTACGCCTTGGCAGAGGCCGCGATGATGTCCGGATCGGATCCGATGCCGTTGACGATCCGGCCGGCGCGGGCCAGTCGGACCGTGACCTCGCCCTGAGCTTCGGTGCCGGTCGTGATCGCGTTGACCGAGTACAGCAGCAGCTCGCAACCGCTGCCGACCTTGCTTTCGATCGCTTTCAGCGTGGCATCGACCGGGCCGTCGCCGTCGGAGCGGGCATCGATCTCTTCAGCACCGACGCGAAACACGACGCGGGCGTGCGGGCGCTCGCCGGTTGTCGAACCTTGCGAGAGCGAAACCAGGCGGAAATACTCGTTATGCGGGACGACCGCCTCATCGGAAAACAGCGCCTGGATGTCCTCGTCGAAGATCTCCGCCTTGCGGTCTGCCAGGTCCTTGAAGCTCGCAAAAGCCGCTACCAGTTCCTCCTCGCTTTCGATCGGAATGCCGAGCTCCTGGACCCGCTGGCGGAACGCGGTGCGGCCGGACAGCTTTCCCAGCACGATCCGGTTGGTGGTCCAGCCCACGTCCTCGGCGCGCATGATCTCGTAGGTCTGGCGCGCCTTCAGCACCCCGTCCTGGTGAATGCCCGAGGCGTGCGCAAACGCGTTGGCGCCCACCACGGCCTTGTTGGGCTGGACCGGAAAGCCCGTGATGTTGGATACGAGCTTGGAGCTGGCAACGATCTGCGTGGTGTCGATCCCGACCTCCAGACCGAACACGTCGTGGCGCGTCTTCACGGCCATCACCACTTCCTCGAGCGACGTGTTGCCGGCGCGCTCGCCCAGACCGTTGATCGTGCACTCGATCTGGCGCACGCCGTTCAACACGCCGGCCAGCGAATTGGCCACGGCCATTCCCAGGTCGTTGTGGCAGTGAACCGACCAGACCGCGCGGTCCGAATTGGGCACGCGCTCGCGCAGCTCCCGCAGCAGCCGTCCGTACTGCTCGGGCACCGCGTAGCCGACCGTATCGGGAATGTTGATCGTGGTGGCCCCTTCGGTTATCGCCGCCTCGATCACCCGACACAGGAAATCGAGCTCAGAGCGGCTGCCGTCCTCGGTGGAGAACTCGACGTCGTCGGTGAAGCGGCGCGCCAGGCGCACCGCTTGCCTGGCCTGCTCGAGGACCTGATCGGGCGACATCCGCAACTTCTTTTCCATGTGCAGCGGCGAGGTTGCGATGAACGTGTGGATCCGCTTCGACCGTGCGCCGGCAAGAGCCTCGGCCGCCCGGGAGATGTCGCGCTCGTTGGCGCGCGCCAGCGAACACACGGTGCTTTCGCGCACGGCCGCCGCGATCGAGCGGATCGCCTCGAAATCCCCGTTGGAGGACGCGGCGAAGCCGGCTTCGATCACGTCCACGCGCAGGCGCTCCAGTTGCTTGGCGATCCGAAGCTTCTCCTCCCGGGTCATGGCGGCGCCCGGGCTCTGTTCACCGTCGCGCAGCGTGGTATCGAAGATGATCAAACGGTCCATCGGGACTCTCCCTGAAGGCATGTCTTTCCGGCCTGGGGGTCACCCGCAGGCTGGGCAGAACTCGAATTGTGGGTCGGGGGTTAGCTGCGCGCGGGGCGCAGCAGCAGCGGCCGCAGTCGGGGCGCGGCCATGCGGGTACTGAGGTGACGGGTGTCTAGTGCTTCCACCAAGTCACTATAAGCGCATTCGCCCGCGTTAACAATCGCTCAATGCGGCGGCGCCGTCTCGGCGCCGGAGCGCGCCGGCTGGGCCGGATTGGATTGGCCGCGCCAGCGGCGCCAGCCCCAGTACACATACCCGGAGACGGCGTAGCAGCAGAACAGCACGAACAGGACGATGGGCGGGTCCGAGGAGATCAAGAAGATCGCCACCACGATCGCCACCATCACCCAGAACGGCACGCTGACGCCGACGTGGAAGCTCTTGCCGCTGTAAAACGGGGCGCTCGAGACCATCGTGAGGCCGGCATACACGGTTACGCCGAATGCGACCCAGGGCAACCACACTTGCTGTATCTGCAGGTGATTGTCGACCGCCAGCCAGACGAACCCGGCTACCAGCGCTGCGGCGGCCGGGCTTGGCAGGCCCTGAAAGAAGCGCCGGTCAACGACTCCGATATTGGCGTTGAAGCGGGCCAGCCGCAACGCGGCTCCGGCGCAGTAGACGAACGCCGCGGCCCACCCCCAGCGCCCCAGTCCGCGCAGCGCCCATTCGTACATCACGATCGCCGGCGCAACCCCGAACGAGGTCATGTCGGACAGCGAATCGAAGTGCTCGCCGAACGCGCTTTGCGTATTCGTCAGACGAGCCACCCGGCCGTCCATTCCATCGAGGACCATCGCGGTGAAGATGGCCACCGCGGCCCATTCGAAACGCTGATTCATCGCCTGCACCGTCGCGAAGAAACCCGCGAACAGCGCTGCCGTCGTAAAAAGATTGGGAAGCAGGTAGATGCCGCGCCGGCGGCGTGCCGGGGCCTTGAAGTCGTCTGGAAGCGCGCCGGCGGAACCGGCGAGCGGGCGCAGCTTGCGCCGGCGAAAGCGCATCGGCACCTTCATCAGAACTCGGCCAGCACCGAGGTGCCCGCGTGGACGCAATCACCGACCGCGACCACCGGCCTCACGAAGCGCGGCAGGTACACGTCCACCCGCGAGCCGAAGCGGATGAAGCCGAAGCGCTGGCCGCGCACCAGCCGATCGCCGGTCTGCACATAACACAGGATCCGGCGCGCGATCAGTCCGGCCACCTGCACGACCGAGATCCGCTCTCCGGTCGGCATACGCAGCACGATCACGTTGGCCTCGTTGCGTTCCGACGCCTTGTCCAGGTCCGCCTGGATGAAGGCTCCCGGGCGATATTGAACTTTTTCGATGACGCCGTCGACCGGCGCGCGGTTGCTGTGGACGTTGAACACGTTCATGAACACGCTGATCAACAGCGCGTCGCTCCCGGTGTTCGGATCGCGCAGCGCTTCGACCCTGACGATCCGGCCGTCGGCCGGAGACACGATCGCACCGGGCCCGGCGCGAACCTGCCGGGGCGGATCGCGGAAGAACTGAACGACGAACGCGGCCAGCAGCCACAGCGGAATCGACCAGGCAAAACCGGCCAGCGACGCGACCACGACCGCGGCCGCCACGGCCGCCCCGATGAAGGGCCAACCTTCGCGCGCCAGCCACGGCTGCAGTCGGCCGTTCATAGGTGAGGGTCCAGCGCGCCTCCTGCGACGGTCCGCATCGATGCCACTCGATCCGATTCCTAGTTGCGCGAGGTATCGACCAGGCGGTTCTTCTTGATCCAGGGCATCATCGAGCGCAACTTCTCGCCGATCTGCTCGATCGGATGCTGGGCGGTCAGACGGCGGCGGGCCTGCAGCGTCGGCGCTCCGACACGGTTTTCCAGCAGAAAGCTTTTCGCGTACTCGCCGTTCTGGATCCGTTCCAAAGCGCGCCGCATCGCCTGCCGGGACTGCTCGTTGATCACCTCCGGTCCCGTCACGTACTCACCGTACTCGGCGTTGTTCGAGATCGAATAGTTCATGGTCCCGATGCCGCCTTCGTACATCAGATCCACAATCAGCTTCAGCTCGTGCAGGCACTCGAAATAGGCCATTTCGGGCGCGTAGCCGGCCTGGACCAGGGTCTCGAAGCCGGCCTTGACCAGTTCCACGCATCCGCCGCACAGGACCGTCTGCTCGCCGAACAGATCGGTTTCGGTTTCCTCGCGAAACGTGGTTTCGATGATCCCGGCCTTGCCACTGCCGATCGCGCTCGCATAGGACAGCGCCAGGTCGCGTGCTGCGCCGGAGGCGTCCTGGTGGACCGCGATCAGAGACGGCACGCCGCCGCCCTGCGTATAGGTCGCGCGCAGCGTGTGACCCGGCGCCTTGGGCGCGACCATCAGCACGTCCAGGTCCGCACGCGGCTGGATCTGCCCGTAGTGGATGTTGAATCCGTGCGCGAAGGCGAGCACCGCGCCCTTCTTGATGTTGGGCTCGATCGAGTCCCGATAGACCTGCCCGTGGTTCTCATCGGGCAGCAGGATCATCACGATGTCGGCGTCCCGCACCGCTTCGCCAACCTCCTTGACCTCCAGCCCGGCCTTGGCCGCCTTCTGCCAGGAGGCGCCGTCCCGACGCAAGGCCACCGTCACGCGCACCCCCGAGTCCTTCAGGTTCAGCGCGTGCGCGTGTCCCTGCGATCCGTAGCCCACGATCGCGACCCGGCGGCCCTTCACCAACGACAGGTCGGCGTCCTTGTCGTAATAGATTTTCATAGACGGGCTCCCTCCACACAGTTGCAAGCAATCATTCAAACACGCAGGACCTTTTCTCCCCGGCCGATTCCTGAACTGCCCGTGCGAACCGTCTCCAGGATCGAGGCGCGGTCGATCGCGCGAATGAAGGCATCGATCTTCGCCGTGTTTCCCGTCAGTTCGATCGTATACGTGCGCTCGGTTACATCGATGATCCGGCCGCGAAAAATATCGGCCATCCGCTTCATCTCGTCGCGCTCGCGCCCGGTTGCCCGCACCTTGATCAGCATCAGCTCGCGCTCGGTGAACTCACCCTCGGTCAGATCAACGACCTTGACCACTTCGATCAGCCGATTCAAGTGTTTCGTGATCTGCTCGATCACATCGTCGGAGCCGGCGGTGACGACCGTCATCCGCGACAGGGACGGATCCTCGGTCGGAGCCACCGTCAGGGTCTCGATGTTGTAGCCGCGCGCGGAAAACAGGCCGACCACGCGCGACAGCGCTCCGGGTTCGTTCTCGAGCAGGATGGAAACGATGTGGCGCATTACAGGTCTTCCGAGCCCAGCAGCATTTCCGTCAGTCCCTTGCCGGACTTGACCATCGGCCAGACGTTCTCGGTCTGGTCCGTGATGAAGTCCATGAACACGAGCCGGTCCTGCAGCCGCGTGAACGCCTCCCTCAGGGCCGGCTCGACGTCGGCCGGCCGCTCGATCCGCATACCGACGTGCCCGTAGCTTTCGGCCAGCTTGACGAAATCCGGCAGCGCGTCCATGTAGGACTCCGAGTAGCGGCTGCCGTAGTCGATCTGCTGCCATTGCCGGACCATGCCCAGATAGCGGTTGTTCAGGTTGACGATCTTCGGGGTCAGCCGGTATTGCTTGCACGTCGACAGCTCCTGGATGCACATCTGGACCGAGGCCTCCCCCGTGACGACGGCCACCCGGGCGTCGGGATTGGCCATCTGCACGCCCATCGCATACGGCAGGCCCACCCCCATCGTGCCCAGTCCGCCCGAATTGATCCAGCGGCGCGGCTTCTCGAACGGGTAATACTGCGCCGCCCACATCTGGTGCTGCCCGACGTCCGACGTTACGAAGGCATCGCCCTCCGTCACCTTCCATAGCGTCTGGATCACATATTGAGGCTTGATCACCTGGTCGTTCATTTCATATTTCAGGCAATCGCGCGACCGCCACTGCTGGATCTGCCGCCACCACGCCTCGGTGCTCGCCGACGGCTGCGCGGGGCGGTTCGCCTCCAGCTGTATCAGAAGCTCGCCCAGCACTTCCTTCACGTCGCCCACGATCGGCACGTCGACCTTGACACGCTTGGAGATCGACGACGGATCGATGTCGACGTGGATGATCTTGCGCGGGCTCTGCGCGAAGTGCTTCGGGTTGCCGATCACGCGGTCGTCGAAGCGTGCGCCAACCGCCAGCAGCACATCGCAATGCTGCATCGCCATGTTCGCTTCGTACGTCCCATGCATGCCGGGCATGCCGAGGAAGCGGCGATCGGAGGCGCGCAGGCCGCCCAGGCCCATCAGCGTATTGGTGCACGGCGCGTTCAACCGGTCCACCAGCCGCGCCAGAGCCTCCGAGGCGTCGGCCAGGATCACGCCTCCGCCGGTGTAGATCATCGGCCGCTCGGCCTGCAGCAGCAGCTGAACCGCCTTCTTGATCTGACCCATGTGGCCCTTGACCACCGGGTTGTACGAGCGCAGCGACGGGTTGCGCTGGTATTCGAAGGGGCATCGCGCGACCGTCACATCCTTCGGAATATCGACCAGCACCGGGCCGGGTCGCCCGCTGCGAGCGATATAAAAAGCCTTGCCGATGGCGCCGGCAAGGTCCTTCACATCCTTGACCAGGAAGTTGTGCTTGACGCACGGCCGCGTGATGCCAACCGTGTCGCACTCCTGAAATGCATCCTGTCCGATCGCGTGCGTCGGGACCTGGCCGGTCAGAATGACCAGCGGGATCGAATCCATGTAGGCGGTTGCGATTCCCGTGACCGCATTGGTGACCCCCGGTCCGCTGGTGACCAGCGCGACGCCCACGCGCTGGCTGGAACGCGAGTACGCATCGGCGGCATGAACGGCGGCCTGTTCGTGCCGCACCAGGATGTGCTGGAAGCCGTCCTGCTTGAAGATCGCGTCGTAGATGTACAGGACCGCCCCGCCCGGGTAGCCAAAAACGTGCTTGACACCCTCGGCTTGCAGGCAACGTACGACGATTTCGGCCCCGGTGATCGCGCCGCTGTCCGCACCGTCGCCGGACGCCGGTTCGGCGCGCTGGACTTCCGCGCTGGCGGATTTCATCGACTCGATCCTCTCAAAGTCCGTCTGGAGATTGATCGGACGCCGTTCCTCGCCTGCTCGTGACAGGTGGTGCGGCGGACTGAAATCCTGTGGAAAGCGCGGGCGCCGAAAGTCAGGTCGGCGCGGCCGATTTCCGTGATTTCAATGAATTAGCTTAGTTCACCGGATGGGGATTCGCAAATCGGGCCGCCCAGGCACCGCGACCCGAAGCCTCCGGGGAGCGCTCTGATACGATCTGGCGCCGCTCAGGAAGGGATCACTGCGGGGGTCGGGGTGTGGAGGGATCACCCTTGTCCGGGGCAAAGTCACGGCCTGCCCGATGGCGACACGCGAAGAACTCGGAGCATTTCTAGCCAGCGCCGAACGCCGGGCCTACAAACAGGCCTTGTTTGCACTTCGGGACGAAGACAACGCCCTGGACGTCGTCCAGGACGCGATGCTGAAGCTGTCCGAGCATTACAGCGACCGGCCGCCTCAGGAACTGCCGCCGCTGTTTACACGAATCCTTCAGAATGCGATTCACGACTTCTTTCGACGTCAGAAGGTCCGCTCGACCTGGGTGACGCTGCTGTCGGCTTTCGGCGGCACCCAGGAAAGCGACGAAGATCCGCTCGAGACGCTGGAGGCCGCGGAAGGCACCGGGGCGGCCGAGAGCGCCGCCGACCACGCCGAACGGGCCCAGATCGTGGGAATTATCGAGCAGGAGATCGCCAATCTTCCGGCCCGTCAACGACAGGCATTCCTGCTGCGTTACTGGGA
Organism: Betaproteobacteria bacterium; assembly: GCA_005882215.1. Classification (GTDB taxonomy): domain Bacteria; phylum Pseudomonadota; class Gammaproteobacteria; order Burkholderiales; family Burkholderiaceae_F; genus VBCK01. The sequence goes on from VBCK01000124.1 coordinate 34,516, forward strand.
GGACATGGACGTTGCCGAGACGGCGGCTGCGATGGGCTGCTCGGAGGGGAGCGTCAAAACGCACTGTTCCCGGGCGACGCACGCCTTGGCACAGGCGTTGCTTGCACGTGGGATCACGCTATGAATGAAGTCGAGTTCGCGTACCGGGTCCGCCAGGCCCTGAATGAAGGCGCCGATCGGCTCGAGTACCGGGTCGTTTTGCGCCTGGAAAAGGCGCGCCGCGCCGCTCTGGAGCGGCAAAAGGCCGATCTGGACAGGCCCCTGTGGGTGCCCGCCCTGCGGTTTGCCGCCGCAGGGGGTAGCTCGTGGGCTCTGGACGAGTCCGCGCCAGCCTGGATCTGGCTGCGCCGGCTGGGCGTGCTTGCCCCGATCATCGCGCTGGCGGTCGGTTTCGTCGGAATCTACCGCTGGCACGAGGATCAGGCGATCGCGGAACGCGCCAACATCGACCTGGCGGTGTTGCTGGACGACACGCCGATCGACACTTATGCCGATAAAGGCTTCGGTGTGATGATCCGCGATGAGCAGGGGATCTGAACGCCGGATGCGGTACCGGCTGCTGAGCCTGCTTCTGACCTGCGTGGCTGCCTCCGCGGGGCTGGCTCAGCCGCCAGCCCCGGCGCCAGCGGGCGGCGCCACGGCGGCGCGCGCTCAGTCGATCTCGCACCCGCAATGGCGCGAATTGAGCTCTGATCAGCGCGAAGCGCTCGGGCCTCTGGCGGCCGACTGGGACAAGTTCGATTCGGACCGGAAGAAAAAATGGCTGGAGATCGCGGCCAAGTATCCGAACATGTCGCCGGAAGGCAAGCAGCGCTTTCACGAGCGGATGCCGCAGCTGGCCAAGCTGACCCCCGAGCAGCGGGAAACCACGCGCGAGAATTTCCGGCATGCGTATTCGCTGCCGCCGGGTCAGCGTCAGGCGCTGACGCAGAAGTACCAGGGGCTTCCTGAAGAACGCAAGAAGGCCCTGGCGGCGCAGGCACACACGAAGAAGCTGGCCGCAACGCCCCGGCGCCCGGCAAGCCCGGTGCGCGAAGCCAGCTCGGTCCAACCCAGTCCGCATTGACAGGGCCGGTCGCGACCGCCCGCCCCCGGCGCCCTTAAGCGCACTCCGCGGAAATCTGGAAAACCTGCCGAAGATAGGCTATGTAGGCCGGGTCGTCGCACATGTTCTTTTCCGGACTGTCCGTCAGCTTGGCGACCGGCTGGCCGTTGCAGCGGACCATTTTGATCACGATCTGCAGCGGCGTGTAACCCAGGTCGTTGGTCAGATGGGTACCGACGCCGAACGCGAGCCGGGCCCGACCCCGGAACCTGCGATACAGCTCGATGACCCGGCCAAAGCTCAGCCCGTCGGAAAACACCAGCGTCTTGGTTCGAGGATCGACCCGGTTGTGCTGGTAGTGGGCGATCAGCCGTTCGCCCCACTGGATCGGATCGCCCGAGTCGTGGCGCGCACCATCGAAGAGCTTGCAGAAGTACATATCGAAATCGCGCAGGAATGCATCCATCCCGTACACGTCCGACAGCGCGATACCCAGGTCGCCGCGGTACTCTCGGGCCCAGGTCTCGAAGCCGAACGTCTGCGAATCCCGCAGGCGCGGTCCGAGCGCCTGGCAGGCCTGCAGATATTCGTGCGCCATCGTGCCCAGCGGGATCAAGCCGTGCGCGCGCGCATACATCACGTTGCTCGTGCCCGCCAGGTTCTCCCGCAGATCCGACTTCAGCGTCCGCAGCACTTCGTCGTGCCAGCTGCGGGAGAATCGGCGGCGTGTGCCATAGTCGGCGATCCGCACCTCCGACAGCGTCGCATCGTCCCGGACCAGGGCGATCTTGGTCCGCAGTCGGCGACGACCCTCGGCGAAGTCGGGGGCGGGCACGGTGCGACGAAAGTAGACCTCGTTGATGATCGCCAGCACCGGGATCTCGAACAGGATCGTGTGCAACCATGGTCCCCGGATCCCGACATCGATTTCCCCCGGCCGGTCGGCGATCGGTTCGATCCGGATGTACTTGGTGTTCAGCTGAAACAGCGCCAGGAAATCGACGAAGTCGCTCTTGACGAAGCGCAGCCCGCGCAGATAATCGAGCTCGCCCTCGGTCAGGCGCAACGTGCACAGGTCCGCGACTTCCCGCCGGATCGACTCGACGTCCGGCGTCAGATCGACACCGGGCGTGCGGCACTTGAACCGGTACTCGACCTGTGCGCCCGGAAACTGATGCAATACCACCTGCATCATCGTGAACTTGTACAGGTCCGTGTCCAGCAGGGAATCGATGATCACGATAAGATCCGTATCGCGGCCCGACCGCCGCCCCAGGCACAACAGCCATGACCCATGTAGTAACCGAATCCTGCATCCGCTGCAAGTACACGGACTGCGTCGACGTGTGCCCGGTGGACTGCTTTCGCGAGGGTCCGAACTTTCTCGCGATCGACCCCGACGAGTGCATCGACTGCGCCGTGTGTATTCCGGAGTGCCCGGTCAATGCGATCTACGCCGAGGAGGACGTACCGGCGGAGCAGCGCCCCTTCATACCGCTGAACGCGGAACTGGCCAAGCAGTGGCCGTCGATCACACGGATGAAGCCGCACCCACCGGATGCCGACGAGTGGAAAGACGTCAAAGAGAAATTGCAGCACTTGAAGCGTTGACCCCCCGTTGACGGGCCGGCCGGGTCGCGGCTGGACCGTGAATCGGTCCCCGTTTGGCCGATTCGGGCGAGGCCGCGGGCGATAGAATCGCAAGCGATTCCGGGCGGGCAACGCGCCTCGGCGCACGTGGGGGAAGTCCGACGTGTTGTATCAGCTCCATGAGTGGCAGCGCAGGCTCCTGAACCCGATGTCGACCTGGGCGCAGGCGACCTCGCAACTGTTCTCCAATCCGTACAGCCCCCTTTCCTACACGCTCTACTCGCGCCGGCTCGCGGCCAGCTACGACCTTCTGTACCGGCTCGGCAAGCACTACGAGAAGCCCGTGTTCGGCATCAAGGCCGTGACGGTCGATGGGACCGAGGCGGCGGTCAACGACGTCGTCGCGATCGAGAAGCCTTTCTGCCGCCTTCTGCATTTCGAGCGCGATCTGAGCGCGCTGCCCGCAGGCCGGCCCGCCGATCCGAGAGTGCTGGTGGTGGCCCCGCTGTCGGGGCACCACGCCACTTTGCTGCGCGACACGGTTCGCACGCTGCTGCCCAGCCACGACCTGTACCTCACCGACTGGACCGATGCCCGGATGGTGCCTCTGTCGCAGGGGCCGTTCCATCTGGACGACTACGTCGACTATGTGATCGAGTTCCTCGACCATGTCGGCCCCGGCTCGCATGTGATTTCCGTGTGCCAGCCGACCGTGCCCGTGCTCGCCGCGGTTTCGCTGATGGCCGCGCGTCAGGATCCGGCGCTGCCCAGGACGATGACGATGATGGGCGGCCCGATCGATACGCGGCGCAATCCGACCCAGGTCAACGCGCTGGCCAAGCGCAAGTCGCTCGACTGGTTCCGCAACACCGTGGTCTTCAAGGTGCCGTCGTCCTATCCCGGCTACCTGCGGGAGGTCTACCCGGGCTTCCTGCAGCACGCCGGCTTCGTCGCGATGAATCCCGACCGGCACATGAATTCGCACTGGGATTACTACCTGGATCTGATCAAGGGCGATCAGGACGACGTGGATGCGCACCGGCGCTTCTACGACGAGTACAACGCGGTGCTCGATCTGCCGGCCGAGTATTACCTGGACACGATCCGGATCGTGTTCCAGGAGCATCGCTTACCCGACGGGACCTGGCATATACACGGCGAACGGGTCGCTCCCGAGGGGATCCGAAACGTGGCGCTGTTCACGATCGAAGGCGAGCTGGACGACATCTCGGGCAGCGGACAGACCCAGGCCGCGCACGATCTGTGCCGCGGAATTCCGCAGGCGAACCGCCGCCACCTGACGGCCATCGGCGTAGGTCACTACGGTATCTTCTCCGGCCGCCGCTGGCGCGAGATGATCAGTCCGCAGATTGCACAGTTCATCCGAGCGCATGATTCAAGCGGCTGAACAAAATCGTTTAGTGTAGTGGCGTCACGGTCACCAGGTCGGTCCAACAACAAAGTCGGAGACCACTCCATGCGACTCAAGAAGATCATGGCGATCATCAGTTGCGCGTTCATGCTTGGCACCGGCCTTCCGCTGCCGGCGCGCGCGGCGCTGATCGGTACTGAACAGTTGTTGCGCAACGACTCGAGCGAGCGCGTCCGGATCAGCAGCTTTCTGGCACGCGCCGAAGTCCGTCGCGAGCTCCTGGCCCGCGGCGTGGACCCCGCCGACCTGCAGGCACGCGTGGCGGCGCTGAGCGACGACCAGGCCCGGGATCTGGCCGCGCACATCGGTCAGCTCCCTGCCGGAGGCGACGGGGTCGGGGACGTGGTGGGGGCCTTGGTGCTCGTGTTCGTGATCCTGCTGATCACGGACCTGCTCGGCTGGACCAAGGTCTTTCCGTTCACGCGCCCGATTCACCGGTGAGCTGGCTTCGAGCAGAGCCGACGCACGCGAATCGCCCTTAGTAGATCAGGCCGCGCTGGCGTAGATCGCGTCGCGCACGCGCGGGTAGATCTGCTCGGCCCACTTGCGCCCGCTGAACACGCCGTAATGACCGACGCCGGTCTGGATGTGGTGCGTCTTGCGATAAGGCCGCACGTTACTGCATAGCTCCTGCGCCGCGACGGTCTGGCCCACCGCGCAGATGTCGTCGCGTTCGCCCTCCACCGTCATCAGGGCGGTGCGACGGATCGCCGCCAGGTCGACAGCGCGTGCACCCCAAACGAGCCTGCCCCGCGCCAGGTCGTGCGTCTGGAACACCTTCTCCACGGTCTCGAGATAGAACTCGGCGGGCAGATCGTTGACAGCCAGGTACTCATCGTAGAAGTGCTGGATGGGTCGCGCCTCGTCCGTCCGGCCTTCCGCCAGGTGCTCGTAAATCTGACGCAACGACTGCTGGTGGCGCGGCAGATTCATGCTCATGAACGCCATCAGCTGCAGGAACCCCGGATATACACGGCGCAGGAAGCCCGCATGAGGCGGTGGCACTCGGCTGATCAGGTTCTGCTCGAACCAGCCGATCGGCTTGCTGGCCGCCAGCCGGTTCACTTCAGTCGGGTTCACGCGGCAATCGACGGGACCGGCCATCAGCGTGAGGCTGCGCGGCTGGGCCGGGTGGTCGTCTTCGGCCATCAAGGCAACGGCCGCCAAGGCCGCCACGCAGGGCTGGCATACCGCAATCACATGGCAACCCGGCCCGACCGTCGCGATGAAGCGCATCAGGTAGCCGATGTGGTCGTCCAGCCCGAAATCGCCATGACTCACCGAGACGTCGCGCGCGTTGAGCCAGTCCGTGATGTAAACGTCGTGATCGGGCAGCATCGTGCGCACGGTTTCGCGCAACAGCGTCGCAAAGTGTCCCGACAGCGGCGCCACCAGCAGCACGGGCGGTTGCATCGGCATTGCGCCGGCCGGGTCTTTGCTGAAGTGGAGCAAGGTTCCGAACGGCAGGCGGGCGACGGCCTCTTCCGTGATCTGAACCTGCTGCCCGCCCACCGTCACCTGATCGATGCCGAAGGCGGGTCGGCTGTGCGTCAGGCGCACCCGAGCGATCAGTTCCCAGGCAGCGGCAATCTTCCGCAAGACCGGGCGCTGGGGCCGCTGGCGCTGCAGCGCTGCGTCCAGCTCCTGCACCAGCAGGCGCAGCGGTGACAACAGTTCGGACTGCACTTCGTATGCCAGGTACAGCACGGCGGCGCCTCCCACGAATGAGTGCACGCAAGTTGCGCGCCAACCGGGTCGGCGAACCGACGCTCGCCCGCGATGATCAGGGTCGCAGGGGCGTGGCACATCCCTTGCGGGTCGATGACCGAATGCGGCCCGCATTGGGAGGCGGACAATGTCCAGCGCGGTTCTGACGATCAGCAGCAAGAACTACGGGGCCTGGGCGCTGCGCGGCTGGTTGATGGCCAGGTTTGCTGGGCTCGATTTCACCGAGCGCGTGATCCCGCCGGACGACCCCGCAATGAAAGCCGAGATGCTGCTGCTGTCGTCCTCGATCCGAGTGCCCTGCCTGGAGCACGACGGGGCGCGCGTGTGGGACACGCTGGCGATCGGCGAATACCTGAACGAGATCAGGCCCGAAGCCGCATTGCTGCCGGCCGACCGCGCGGTCCGTGCGCACTGCCGGGCGATCTGCGGCGAAATGCACTCGGGGTTCAGCGCGCTGCGCTCGTCGCTGCCGATGAACATCAAGGGCCATTTCCCGAAGTTCAAACTGTGGTCGCGGGCGCAAGCCGATGTCGACCGCATCGTCGCGATCTGGACCGAGTGCCTGCAAGCCTACGCAGGACCCTATCTGTTCGGCACCCGCCCTTGCATCGCCGATGCGATGTTCGCGCCGGTGGTCACGCGCTTCCTCACCTACGAGGTGGCACTCGACGCGCCCTGCGCCGACTACTGCCGCACGATCATGGCCTTGGCTCCAATGCAGGAATGGGTGGAAGCGGCCCGGGCAGAACCGGACGAGATCGACGAGCTGGACGCCGAGTTCTGAATCTCCAAGGCGCCCGGGACGCACCGATCGGGTGCGCCCCATCGGGCAGCCCGCTCCATTACGCTCGCTGTCGGGGCGCTCGAGGCACCGGTGGGTGGCACCGGCAAGCCGGTTCGCGCCGATCGGGGGATTCGATTGATTTCGGTGCCGGGACTCGGTCGCACCGCTTCTGCGGGCTGCCTTTTGCTGCTGCTGGGCGGCTGTGCCACCCCTCAGGTCGATGCGCTGCTGCGCGAGAGGCCGGCGGGCCTGCCCGCCTCGCACCGGATCGAGGTGCCCACTTTCGATCAGAAGGATCACCAATGCGGCCCGGCCGCACTGGCGATGGCGCTGGACGCCGCAGGCGACACGGTGAGCCCGCCGGATCTGGTCGGGTCGGTCTTCGTGCCGGCGCGCGAGGGTTCGCTGCCGCCCGAGATGCTGGCGGCCGCGCGACGGCGCTCGCGCCTTGCGGTCGAGCTGGATCCGCGCATCGATGCGGTGCTGGCCGAGGTGGCGGCCGGCACGCCGGTTATCGTGCTGCAAAACCTCAGCCTTCCGATACTTGCGATCTGGCATTACTCGGTCGTGGTCGGATACGACCTGGATCAAAAGCAGATCCTGCTGCAGTCGGGCGGCCAGCACGCCGACCCGCTGTCGTTGCGAACCTTCGAACACACCTGGGCGCGCGCGCAGTACTGGGCGATGGTTGTGCTGCCGCCGGAGCGGCTGCCGGTCAGCCAGCAGCCGATGCAGATCTTCGCTGCGGCCACGACGCTGGAGCGGATCGACCCGGCCGCCGCGCGCCGCACTTACCGTTCGATCACGCAGAGGTTTCCGGATTTTCCCGAAGCCTGGATCGGGCTCGGCAACACCGCCTATGCGCAGGGCGATCTGACGGAATCGGCCCTGGCCTTCCGGAAGGCGACCGAGCTGGATCCGGGCAGTGCAGATGCCTGGAACAACCTGGGCAGTGCCATGGGGGCACTCGGACGGCCCTGCGAGGCCGCGCAGGCCGTCCGCCGTGCCCTGCAAATCGGCGGCCCGCACCTGGCCCAGTACCAGCAGACGGCCGCCGAGATCGACGCATCCTCCTGTACCGAGCGCAGCTTGAGATAATCGCGCGATGAGCGCGAATCCCGATCCGGCGCGCGGCGCCGCACGGACTGTGCCGACCGCCTTGATCGAGGAGTCGCGCTGCATCGGCTGCACACTGTGCATCGAGGCCTGCCCGTTCGACGCGATCGTCGGCACCGCCAGGCGGATGCATACGGTGGTCGATTCGCTGTGCGTCGGATGCGAGCTGTGTGTGCCGCCCTGCCCGGTCGACTGCATCTCGATGGTCGCCGGCCGGCCCGAGCGGGTCTGGACGAGGGCGCAGGCCGTGGCGGCGGGCGCGCGCGTGAAGGCGCACAAGCGCCGGCTCGAACGGGAGAGCCTGGAGCGCGAGGCCCGGCTCGCCTCACGGACGCGCGAGGATGAAGAGCCGGCCGACGAGGATTTGAGCGATGCGGGGCGCGGGCCGGTCGATCGAATCGCGGCGATCGTGGCGCGCGCCGTTCAGCGCGCCCGGCAGCGCCGCTCCGGTACCCCCTGATGATCGCGGCGCGGCGCCGGGCAATCTTCGAAGCGTTGCGCCGCGCCAATCCGGATCCGCGCAGCGAGCTCGAATTCGGCAGCCCGTTCGAACTGCTGGTGGCCGTCGTTCTGTCGGCCCAGGCGACCGACCGCAGCGTGAACCAGGCGACCCGCGAGCTGTTTCGGGTGGCGGCGACGCCGTCGGCGATGCTCGCGCTGGGCGAAGAAGGGCTGATTGCACACATTCGGACGATCGGGCTGTTCCGGACCAAGGCGCGCAACCTGATCGGCCTGTGCCGGATGCTGCTCGAGCAGCACGGCGGCCAGGTGCCTCGCACCCGCGAAGCGCTGGAGGCGCTGCCCGGCGTGGGACGCAAGACCGCGAACGTCGTGTTGAACGTCGCCTTCGGAGAGCCGACCATCGCCGTCGACACGCACATCTTCCGGGTGGCCAACCGGACGGGCCTGGCCCCCGGCAAGGACGTCGAGGAGGTCGAGCAGCGGCTGCTGAAAACGGTGCCGGAGGAGTTCCGGCAGCACGCGCATCACTGGTTGATCCTGCACGGCCGTTACGTGTGCGTCGCCCGCAAGCCCAGGTGCTGGCAGTGCGCGATCGCAAAGTGGTGCGAGTTTTCGCCCAAGACCGCCGCGCCAGCGTAGTGTGCGGTGAACCGGCGTCAATTCCGAACGAACGACGCCGTGTCCGATGTCGCTTCAGGTTCGCACTTGTCGAATGTACCGCAGCTCGCGGGAGCGACCCCTCGCTGCCGACCTTGAGCCGACATTAGCGACGCCAGCAAGGACACTACGTCACCTCTTGGGGTACTCCGTGAAAACGTAGTCACGATTCTTCACTATCGTTCTTCGCCATTTTGGCACCGTCGGGGAAAGGCTTGCCGTTACCGGGAACACCGGCCTTATAGGCGTCGATCATCGCGGGGTTCCCGAGGATCACAGCAAGCAGCCCTCCGTTTTCACTGATAGAAATGGTCTGCCAGCCTTCGTATCCCCTGAACTCGGAGAACGCGAGCCCATTCGGCACTTTGAGCGTGTACTTGTCCTGGGCGGAAATCGCAACCCCGGTAGCCAGGAGAGCGAGCGCCACCGTAACACCCACACTGACCAGCATGCTTTTGCCCTTCATCGCCGCGGCTCCTTTATCCGGTCAATCCACCAAACCGGCAGCAGCTTACCCAATACTCAAGGTGGCGGGAATGCTTGGAATGGTGCAACCTCTGCCGACTGGTTCGGCCGGTCAACGCAGCAACTGTACAGGAGCGCATTCATGTCTGAACAGACCTCCCAAGCCAATCGAGAATTGGTCGTCATGCTGACTCGTGGCACCGATCACGAGCTTTCGTCGGTGGCATTCACAATCGCGTGCGGTGGAATCACTTCAGGAATGAAGGTCTATGCGTTCCTGGTCAGCTCAGCTGTCGACTTGGTGCGCCGCAAGGCTGTCGACATCACTCACGTCCCACCGCTGGACCCGCTGAAGAAACTGATGGAAGACTTTGTCGCGCGGGGAGGAACCATCTGGGCATGCCCGCCGTGCGTCAAGGCGCGTGGCTACACGCAAGAGGACTTCATCGATGGCGTGACCATTCAGGGCGCCAGCGCGATGCACGAGCGCCTCAAGGCAGGTGCAGCGAGTCTTAGCTTCTGAGCGACGGCTCAGGGTCCGGAGCGCCAGTTCGCGACTTTCGGATGCAGCCGTTTACCCGAGATCTTGGGGCGAGCGTAACGAGCCTTGATGCGTCACCAGCGACATCCCGATCTGTCGCTGGCGACGCCTCTTGGGGTTCGGCGATAGTCAACTTCGATTGTTAGCTCAACGGTATCGATGCTTCATTCGTCGCCGGCAAGCGTAAACGCAATGAACGCATCCCCAACCGGGTTGGGCGGGAAGTTGTTTCTATCGGGCACGTTACCGCCGAATGCGTTCGCAATGTACTCGCGCCCGTTCACCATGTAAGCCACCGGATTGGACTCGGCTCCGCCTACGAAGTGAAGGCTGGGATCGGCGGGTCCGTCGAAGGTCCACAACATCTGGCCCGTGCGCGCATCCACGGCGTGGAACTTGCCATTGCCTTCGCCAAAAAAGACCAAGTCACCGGCAACCAGCACCCCCGATTTTGCCGGCTGGTCAATCCGGATCTTCCACTTTACCTTCCCGGTGTTGGTATCAGTGGCTCCATACAAACCGAAGTTGATCACGCCCTCTTGCGGAGTGACTTCGTCGAACGTGGAGCCGAGGAAGAGCCCGTTGGCGTTCGGCCCGGTGTTGGAGGGGTTCGTCTGGAACGTCGTGGGTTCATAACGTGTGCCGTAATACACGAACCCGGTGCGCGGACTGTACCCGGCCGGGTTCCATTCGCATCCGCCGTCATCGCCGGGAACGATGAGGTAAAGCTGTTCCTGAGGGACGGTCCATTCAGGCGCCAGCTTGATACCGGGGAAGGCTGCAGTCAGCTTCGTGGTGTCAATCGTCCCTGGCACGAAGTCCAACGGCGTCAACGGCTCTACCGTCGATACCGGCTGCGTCGAAGAGGCATTTTGCCAACTCGGATCGGTAGGTACGGCAACCTCATTTACTGGAAATATGGGCTCGCCGTTCCTGCGATCGAGAATGTAATAGTTTCCGTTCTTGCTGCAGTGGCCGAGCGCGGGAACGGTGGTTCGCTCGCCGCCTTCTCCCTTCTTCGTGACTGGAAACAGCACGATGGTTTGCGCACTGTCGTAATCCCAGAGGTCATGATGGGTCTCCTGGAAATGCCAGCGAGGCTGTCCAGTGGCGATATCAAGAGCAACGATGGAGGTTGCATAGAAGTTGTCGCCCATTCGGTCGATACCGTTGATGTCGGGACCCGCGTTGCCGGTATTGATGTAGAGCAACTGCAGCGAGGGATCGATCGCGGGCGAATTCCAAACCGCTGCCCCACCCGTGAGAAAGGAGTCCCCGGCCCAACCGCCTCCTGACGTGGTGCGGAACCTCCATAGCTCTTCGCCCGTGTGGGCGTCGAAGGCGGCCACCTGGCCGCGGACTTCATACTCACCCCCGGATGAGCCTACGATGACCAAGCCATGGACAACCACAGGGGCCATGGTCAAAGCGAAGCGGTCGTGATAATCGACCACCTTTGTTTTCCAGGCTACGTGGCCGGTCTCGGCATTCAGGGCTACGAGATAGCCGTCCAACCTGCCCAGATAAACTCTCCCCGGAGCGAATCCAACCCCGCGGCTAACGCGGCCGCAGCAGATTTTGATGTCGCCAAGCGGCGGCATTTCCCCCGCAATCTCGGTGGGCTTGTATGCCCAGATTTGCTTCCCCGTCGCCGCGTCAAGGGCAAACACGTTGCTGTGTCCATCCACGATGTACATCGTGCCGTTGTGGACGATCGGAGATGCTTGAAGTTCTGCCAAAGGATCCAAGACACCCGTGTGGAACACCCACGCTACTTTGAGGTTGTGCACGTTCTTGGGGTTGATCTGGTCGAGGTTCTGGAAACGCGTGTTGGCGAGGTCGTTGCCGTACGACAGCCAATTCACATTCTGGCCCGAAGCCGTCATTGCAACGGCCGCGAAAATCGCCAACAGAATGAGCGGGCGCAGGACGCGGTTGCTGCTAGCCCTTCCTTTCATGTTGCACCCCCTGTGGTTGGTTGAGGTTTACAACAGTTCAGCGCTCCTCCGGTTTGTGGCGGGCGGACAATCAACTCACGCGAGGCGGAGAGGGACTCGCCTATGCAGAAAAAGAGCGAGCGTGCCCGGTTGGGACATGGCTTACCTCATGTCCCAGCAAAACTGGCGACAGAGTTCCTCTTTGCTTTCATGGTCGCTTCCTCCTTTGCGAGCGCTGTTACTTCTCGGAGGAGCTCCGGATGGTGCCCATGAGCGCCCGCCAGAGGAAGACTCTCCCCCCTTGGTCGTTGCAGTAGCGCCTATGCAGTATTAGAGACCACAGCCGTTCTTGACCGGACACCCCACCTGCGTGTTACCCGAAGAACGCGGCTGCGGCGGTTAGTGGGGCGCAGTGCGAGAAAGGTTCAACACGAAAGCGAAAGGCGATCGGCCCGGGGTGGACCGGGGTCGGTCTGCGACTGCGTCTTAGTCCTTGAACGGCGGCGCCGCGCGCAGCACTTCGTCGATCGTGGTCAAGCCGAGCACGACCTTTTCGGCGCCCGATACGCGCAGCGAGCGCAGGCCGTCGCGCGCCGCCTGCTCGCGCAGCTCCTGCAGCTCCGCCCCGCGCGCGACCAGCAGCCGGATCGGATCGGTCACCACCAGCAGCTCGACCAGCCCGGTGCGTCCCAGATAGCCGGTGCGGCGGCATTCCAGGCAACCGACCGGGCCGTAAATGGTCCGCGGCGGCGCCGAGCGCCAGGGGGCCACCAGCTCGCGCCACAGGGCCTGGTCGGGGCCATCCTGCGGCGCCTTGCAGCTCGGACACAGGGTACGTACCAGGCGCTGCGCCAGCACGCCGATCAGCGTCGCATTGACCAGGTAGCGAGGAACGCCCAGTTCGACCATGCGCGCCACCGAGGAGGCCGCATCGTTGGTATGCAGCGTCGAGAAAACGAGGTGGCCGGTCAACGCGGACTGCACCGCCATGTCGGCCGTCTCGCGGTCCCGAATCTCGCCCACCATGATCACGTCGGGATCCTGCCGCATCAGCGCGCGCAGACCGTCGGCAAACGTCAGGTCGATGCCGGGCTGCACCTGCATCTGGTTCAGGCTTGCGTCGACCATCTCGATCGGATCCTCGACCGTGCTGACGTTCACCTCGTCGGTGGCCAGTTGCTTCAGAGTCGAGTACAGCGTGGTCGTCTTGCCCGAGCCGGTCGGGCCCGTCACCAGCACGATGCCGGACGGGCGACGGATCAGTTCCGACCAGATCTTCGCCTCCGCATCGGAAAAGCCGAGCTCGGCGTAGCTGCGCACCACGACCTCGGGATCGAAGATCCGCATCACCAGCTTTTCGCCGAACGCGGTGGGCAGCGTCGACAGGCGGATTTCCACCTCGCGGCCTCCAGCCCCGCCGGCCCGCGTCTTGATGCGCCCGTCCAGCGGCCGCCGCCGCTCGACCACATCCATCCGGCCCAGCAGCTTGATGCGGCTGACCATCGCATGCATCACGCCCGGCGGCACCTGGTAGACCTGATGCAGCACGCCGTCGATCCGGAAGCGCACGACGCCCTGGTCGCGCTTGGGCTCCATGTGGATGTCGCTGGCGCGCTGATCGAACGCGTACTGCAGGATCCAGTCGACGATGTGGATCACGTGCGCGTCGTTGGCCTCGACCTTGGAGCCGAGCTCGACGAGCTGCTCGAAATTGCTCAACAGATTGGTGGTACCGGCCTTGGTCGCCCCCTTCACCTGCTGCGCCAGCTTGTAGAACTCGGTCGTGTAGCGGGCGATGTCGACCGGATTGGCGACCACGCGCTGCACGGTCTTCTTGGAGATCTGTTCGATCTCGCGCACCCAGTCGTCCAGGAACGGCTCGCAGGTGGCCACCACGATTTCGGTGGTCTTGACCGCGATCGGCAGAATCGAATACCCGGTGGCATAGGCGCTGGACATCACGTCCACCACCCGCGTGAAGTCGACCCGCAGCGGATCGATGTGCTGGTACGGCAGCTTGACCTTTTCGGCCAGCCATTGCGTCAGCGACTCCAGATCGAGCAGCCGGCGCTGCGCATCCGGAGTGCGGAAATTCATTTCGGCCAGCAGCGCGATCGGGTGCCCAAGCCGCTCGCGGTCGCCGATCGCGAACACCCGTTCAGAATCCGATTGCGACAGCCACCGGTCGGCCACCAGTTGCCGGACCACGTACGCGAGCGGCAGCCGGCCGCTGATCGGAGCCTGGACCGGTTGGCGCGATTGCGCCGCGCGCTCCGCTGGTGCGCTGGCCGCACCCTCGGGCGGCGTCGCGCGCCGCGACCGCTGTTGCGCCGGCACCCGGGCCGCGTCGCTCATTCGGCCTGCTCGAAGCGCGCGGCGAGCTCGGCCACCCGCTTCGGCGACTTCTCGAACTCCGACACGACGGCATCAACCGCCCGGCGCATCAGCGGCTCGGACTCCAGCGGCCGGATGTAGCTTCGACGCAGGTATGTCTTGATCAACTCGGGCGACATCACGTGTGCCTTGTTCTCGACGCCGCTGCTGAACATGAACAGGGTGCGCAACGGACTGATCCAGCGCAGCCGCGCCTTGATGAATTGAGTGCCGTCCCAGATCTCGAACCAGGTACCGCGCGTCCATGAGGCGATGTCCCGGTCGATCTTCGCTTCGGCGCCCCGGTCCAGCTCCCCGATGTCCGTCAACGGCTCGGGCACGCTCAAATCGACCTCGTGCTCCGCCGCGGCCCGCATCAGCGCGTCGGTCGGAACCTTGATTCCCCCCGGCACCGTCGTCATGGGGAAGGCTCCCGTGAGCTGGATTCCCTCCAGCTTGACGCGAAGCTCCGAGGACTGCAACGAATGCTTGATGTAGGTCGCCTGGTCGGTCGGTTTGACGGCCATCGCGTGAGACGCCATCAGCTGCTGGAAGAACTCGTCCTGATCGCGCTGGGCCATCCGTATCAACGCCAGGCCGTCGCGCACGGTCCGGGTTATCGAAGGAATCAACGCCACCAGGCGCTTGCGCTCATCGGCAGTGGCCTTCGGCTGCACGCTCCAGACGATCTCGTGAATCACCTCGCGGAAGCGCTTCGAATAGCCCTTGGTTTCGTCATCCCTTACGGTCGCCGCCACCAGCACCTGGACCCAGGGCCCGAGTAGAAATTCGCGCAGATACCCTTCCAGATCGACCCGGTCGAAAGCGCGCCGCACCTGGATCGTCGTGTTGATCGTCAGGATCTCGCGCTTTTCGGCCTCCTCGAGCGCCCGCTTCGCGCGCGACACCGGATCGGCATCGCGCGGACGGATTTCGCCCAGGTAGGCATCGAACTCGGACAGCAGCCGCTCGAACACGCTGACGTCGCGGTCGAACTGGATCAGGACCTCGCGCACGACCCGGTCGACTTCATCCCGGTAGCGCTCGTTTTCGTCCCCGTACGGCTCCCAACCGGCCGAGGCGTTGGCGATCCGATCGATCAGCCGCCGCGCCGGATGCGAGCTCGAGGCGAAAAAGGCCGCATCCATCAGCGCCGCCTTCAGCACCGGGAACTGCAGGCGCGACAGCAGCGCCTTGATTTCGGCCGGCACTTGCTGGTCGCGCAACATGTGGTCGAACATCATGCCGACGATCTCGATGGTCAGCTTGTCGACCGTACGCGAGGACTGCGACAACAGGTGCTCGCGCCAGGCACTGATCGAGCCGGCGGGCGTGCCGGAGAACACGGCCCCCTGTACACCCTGCAATCCGAGTCCCTGCAGCTCGCTGATGGCCGCCATCAGCGGTGCCCCGACCGGTCCGGGCACCGACATCGGTGGCATCGCATAGCCTCCCACGTTGGCCTGAAGTCGCGCCAGCAGGTCGGACAGCACTTTCTGCGCGTCCGCACCCGAGATCGCGGGCCCACCGGCCACCGCACCCGAGCCGATGCCGTGACCCGCCCCGGCGCCTGCGCCCGCGGGGCCACTCGTGCCGCCGTTCGCCAGTCCGCCGGGAAACCCCGGCCCCCCACCGCCGGTGCCGCCCGCGGCGCCTGCCGCCGCCGGCGACGCTGAAGGATCACCGGCCGCAGCGCGACCGGTGGCCGGTGCCGCCTGCCGGCTGGCCAGATCGCGCCAGATCTGCTTGGCGTCGACACCGTGCGTGCGGAAGTGGTCCAGCAGCGCCAACTCCACGCGAGCCAGCTCTTCCGCGAACGGCCGCTCGAACTGGGCCAGGCAAAAGGCCCACGCATCGCGATGCAGGTTCACGTCCTCGATCGCCGCCACCAGCGCCGGCATGAACCCGTCGGGCCCGTACGGGTTGTCGCAGTCGCGCAGCGAAGGGCGCCCAGCGAGGAAACCGACCACCATGTTCAGGTCGCGCAGCGGCTCGTCCACGATCCGTCGCATCCGGCGCGCGCTGCGCGTGGCGATCGATTCGACGGCGTCATCGGCCTGCTGAACCAGCGACATCGAGTCGATGTCGACCGGGACCACCTGCGTGCTGGTCTTCACGACCAGCAGTTCGGCGATCATCCGGTCCTGCTGCTCGGGTACGCGCGCCAGGAACGCCTGGCGCAGTTCGCCGGCCCGGACCGACAGCATCCGCTGCACCAGCGGGGTCCCGATGTCGAAATCCCAACGCGCCGCCAGCGATTCGCGCACGCTGTTGGCGATCCCGTCGAACGACCCGGACAGCAGCTCGCAGGAAATCGCCGCCGCAGACTTCAACAGCGCCTGCGTCTGGCTGGCGGAAAGGTAGGGCAGAGCGCTCTGCGAGCGCGCACCGTCGAACGGCACCGTAGAGTTCATTCGGGCGTGAAGCCAGGAGGGCCAACCTGCCCGGCCACCGACTGTAGCCGCACAGTGTCGCAAGTCAAGCTGGGCAAAGAGGCTGAAATACGCCTCAACTTTTTCGAACGTCCGGCCGATATCGCGGCCCCGCATCAGAGGGACAAACCCTCCTGCGGCCGCAGGCGATCGCCGCCGGGGCCGGCGTGGCGGCGCAAGCCCCTGAGCCAGCGGCGCGCCGGAAGGCCCGAGCCCGCCTCGATGGCCAGCGCGCGCTCGCGCAACTGCGGCGGCTCGATCCGGATCGTCGGGCCGACGGCAGCCACCGCGATCCGATTTCCAGCGCGCGCCTCATCCAAAACGATGACCCGCCCGTCAAAAGCGGCCGCGATCCGGTCCAGGCTCGGTCCGCAGCGGCGCCCAAACAGGTTGAACGACGCGATTCCCGGCTCTCGCAGGGCCTGGCGGCATGCAAGGTAGAAAAACCGATCGTCGTATACCGGTCCGCGCGCGCGGGCGTCGTACAGGTCCACTTGCAACCAGTCGGAAAATCCGCTCCTGCGAGGCCGCTGCAGAAACGCCAGCGCGTCATCGCACACGACCGTCAGGCGGCGGCCCTGCTCGGGCAGAGCGAACCACCGATGCGCGGCCCCGATCACGGTCGGGTCGAACTCGACGACCACCGTTTCAGCAAACGGCAAATGGCGATGGCAGAACTTCGTCAGCGCCGCCGCGCCCAGTCCCAGCTGCAGTACCCGGCGCGGACGGGGCAACAGCAGCAGCGGCACCATCATCTGCTGTTGATACTCGAGCTCGAGCCGGTACGGATGTGCGATTCGCATCGCGCCCTGGATCCACTCGGTCCCGAAGTGCAGGTACCGGACCCCGCGCGACTCGGACAGCGTGATGCTGCTAGCTGGAGGCGTCGGTCCCTGGCTGTGCACCATGCTTCAAGTCGAACATCACCGCGTCGACCGC
This sequence comes from Betaproteobacteria bacterium, assembly GCA_005882215.1. Taxonomy (GTDB): domain Bacteria; phylum Pseudomonadota; class Gammaproteobacteria; order Burkholderiales; family Burkholderiaceae_F; genus VBCK01. The sequence goes on from VBCK01000124.1 coordinate 52,017, forward strand.
CCGCTCGAACAGCGGCGCCGATTCGACCGCAACCAGCCAGCCCGCCTGCAGGTAGGCAACCAGAGTATCCGGGGACAGTGAATGAGCGCGGTCGCCGCCCGCGTTTGTGAACAGGTAGAGCGCTTTCTTCGGGCTGATCCAGCGCAACACGACCCGCTCCATTTGCCCGGTATTCGCGCGCAGGTCGAACCACAGACCGCGGCTGAAGCCTGCAATCGCATTCAGGGCCTGCTGCGGGTCCATCGCCGCGGGCAAGGGGTCCTGCTCCGTGGGCGCCGACAGGTGGGTCACGCCGGGCGCACCGACCGCAAGCGCGTGCCGGACCACGTCGTCCGATACCTTGATCTGGTCCAGCGCGACGTCGCTGGTGTCGGTCGGGATACGGAAGCCGTCCAGCTTGATCCGGACGGTGCTTGGCGTGATCTGGGGCGGCGAGCCATGCGCGAGCTCCAGCGCTTTGACCGCGCTGGCGTGCGAATTCATCAGCCGACCGAAGAACTGCTGGATCCGCTCGGACGGCCACTGCATCCGGGTCAGGCCCTCGCGCAGCACGGCCAGCACGTTCGGGATGGTTTCGATCATCCGCTTGCGGTCGCCCGGATTGATCTTCGGTTGAACGCTCCACACCAGCTCGGGGATCGTATCCAGATAGCGACGCACCAGAGCCGGCTCGGTCTTGTCGCGCGTCGATGCCTCGACCAGGACACGGACCCAGACGTCGAGCAGGAAATCGCGCAGGTACGACTCCAGTTGCACGCCGTCGAAAGCGCTGCGCACCTGCATGGTGGCCTTGATCGCGAGAATCTCGCGGTTCTCGGCCTCGGCCAGCGCCCGGCGCGCCCGTGTGACCGGATCGTCGTCGCGGGTGCGCTCCTCGTCCAGGAACCGGTCGAACTGTTCAAAAGACTGCTCGAAGGCCTTGGAGGCATCGGCCGGGGAATCGGTCACGGAATCGACCGCGCCGCGGACCTGTTCGAAGTAGCGCCGGTTGTCCTCGCCGTCAACCGACCAGCCGATCGAAGTGCTGGCAATCCGGTCCAGCAGGCGCCGCGCCGGTTGGCGAGGATCGGCGAACAGCTCCGGATCGCCGAGCGCAACCTTCAGAAGCGGAAATTGCAGCCGCGCCAGTTGTTCCTTGATCGCATCCGGAATGTGCCGGTCGCGCTGGATCCGGTCGAACAGCAATCCGACCAGCTCGATCGTCAGCTTGTCGATCTTGCGCGAGGCGGTGTCGATCAGACCCTTGCGCAGCTCGGCCGTATGGGCGGCATCCACCCCGGCAGCCGGCCGCCCGGCGGCCGCGGCGGCGGCGGAGGCGGCGGAGGCGGTCATCCGCAGCGCGTCGTTGATGGCCGATATCAACGCCGGATCGAAACTCCAGCCGGATCCGGGTGCGCGCGACTCGAGAAACGCAACCCGATCGGCCCGCGTCAGCGCCGCCCCGCCCGGTGTCGCCGACGCTGCGCCGGCCATGGGACCCGTGCCGGCGGTGCCGGCCGCAGGAGCGGTGCCGGCCGTGGCAAACGCGCCCGGCTGCAAGCGTTCCAACAGACTCAGCAACATTGAGCTCGACTGCGCGTCGCCCAGCGAGACGATCTCGTTGCCCGTGCGCTCCGCGCCGGATGTTCCCGTCGCTGCCCGGCCGCGAGCCGCGCCGTGCGTGCCCACCACCGTGCTATGCCAGACCGGGACGGCGTCGCTCGCGCCACTGTCGGCCAGTCGCTTCTCGATCTGCTTGTAGGCTTGGCCGACGACGCGACTCAGTCCGGATGAAACCAAGCGCATCAGGGGAACCACGTCCGGCTCGGCGATCGCGATGTGACGCAACGCACCCGCGATGGCCCGCACGAACAGCGCGATCCGGAACGGCAGGTCGGAGTCGCGCAAATCGACATCGTGAAGCAGGTTGATCAGCCGTAGCTTGACCGCCGCGAATTCGGTATCGACCGAGTTGCGCAGGCGCGCCGCGCATTGATCGATGGCCGCGTCGAACTCCGAATCCTCATGCCCGATCAGCGACAGAGCGCGCGCGCCTCCGCCTTCGGACCCGCCGGCCTCGACGAACGAGCCGATCGATGCGATCAGCTCCGGGTGCAGCGCCTCCAGATACGCTTGCACGAACGCCCGATCGCGTGCCAGCACCGCCTTGACCCGCTTCGAGTCGGCTTCGTCCAGCGACTTGGCCAGCGGTCCCAGCGTCTCGATCAGCGCGGTCAGCAGCTGTTCTTCGACAACGGTTCGAACCGGCGCCCAGCAGTCTTCGAACAGGCGGCGATATCGAGCCCGGCGGCGCGACGAGTCGGACCGCTCCGTCGCCTGGAGCGCACGGTCTGGCGTTTCCTCGTTCATCGGTGCCGAATCTGTCGATACACCATCAGCGATTCGAGCTTAAACCCTGTTACGCCTCACACCAAGTCTGCAAAAAGGCCCGCCAGAGGGCCAGCTTCTGATCGAAGCGACGGGCCGCGTGTGCCGGGCTGGTTGACGGCAGTACCGCACACGCGTAGCCCAGCTCGGCGATCTGCGCCTGGAAACGGCCGGCCGCCTGGCCGTTGAACGCCACTGCCCGCAGCCCGGGCGCGCGGCGCGGCAGCTGCGCCAAGTCGTTCGATCGGGGCGCATGAATCTGAGAGTCCAGGCTGCCGCTGCGCCGGCAGCTCCCGTACACGTCCCAGATACCGACCCGATGTGCGAGCACCCGTTCGAGCCGGTCCGCGTAGGGCAGGCTCGCCAGCGGCTCGCCGAGAATATCGCCCAGAATCCGCCAGAACTGATTGCGCGGATGACCGTAATACTGCCGCGCGGCCAGCGACGCCGAACTGGGGAAACTGCCCAGGACCAGCACGCGTACGCCGCTGTCGAGAACCGGTGCAAAGCCCTTGAAGCGCGGGTCGACGCCCGGCGCCGGTCTCGACATTTTTTGAGTCAGCACGGCTGCGGTTGGAATGGCCCGGCGAACCTCCGACTCAGGACCCTAGCAGCAGACCGTTGACCCGCTTCACGTAGGCGGCCGGATCGTCCAGCTGGCCGCCGTCGGCCAGCACGGCCTGCTCGAGCAGCAGATGAGCCCAGTCGGACAGGTGCTCGTTGTGCGTGCGCAGCCTTTGAACCAGCGGGTGGGCTCCGTTCAGCTCCAGGATCGGGGGCGCAGCCGGCACGCTTTGCCCCGCCGCCTTCAGCAGCCTCTGCAGATGCGCGCTGAGCTGATCCTTGTCGACCACCACGCAGGCGGCAGAGTCGGTCAGCCGGGTGCTGAGGCGCACTTCCGAAACCCGATCGCCCAGCGCCTGCTTCACGCGGTCAAGCAGGTCCTTGAATTCCTCGGCGACCTTCTGCTGCTCCTGTTTTTCTTCCGCGTCGGCCAGGGCGCCCAGATCCAGGTTGCCCTTGGCCACCGACTCGAGCGGCTTGCCGTCGAACTCGGTCAGAAAGCCAACCATCCATTCGTCGACACGATCCGTCAGCAGCAGCACCTCGACGGCCTTCTTGCGGAAGATCTCCAGGTGCGGACTGCCTCGCGCCGCTTCGACCGACTCGGCCGTCAGATAAAAAATGCTCTTCTGCCCGGCCGCCATCCGGCCGACATAATCGGCCAGCGATGCGGCAGGCGCGGCGTCCGACGTGCTGGTACGGAAGCGCAACAGCCGGGCGATCCGCTCGCGATTGACGGGATCGTCTCCGACGCCCTCTTTCAGCACCTGACCGAACTCGGTCCAGAACTTTGGATAGTCTTCCTTGCGATTCTCGGCCAGGTCTTCCAACAGCCCCAGCACGCGCTTGGTGCAGCCCTCGCGAATCGCCTTCACGTCACGGCTTTCCTGCAGCAGCTCACGCGAGATGTTCAGCGGAAGGTCGTTGGAGTCGACCACCCCGCGCACGAAGCGCAGGTACGCCGGCAGCAGCTGCTCGGCGTCGTCCATGATGAACACACGCCGAACGTACAGCTTCAGCCCGTGCTGATGCCTGCGGTCCCAAAGGTCGAACGGTGCCTTGGCGGGCACGTACAGCAGCTGGATGTACTCGTTGCGGCCCTCGACCCGATTGTGGGTCCAGGCGAGCGCCTCCCCGAAATCGTGCGACAGGTGTTGGTAGAAGTCCCGGTACTGCTGATCGGTGATGTCGGCCTTGGGCCTTGCCCACAAGGCGGAGGCCTGGTTGATCGTCTCCAGCTCCCCGGTGCGACGGTATTCGTTCTTGTCCTGGTCCCACTGCTCCTTGGGCATACGGATCGGCGTGGCGATGTGGTCCGAGTACTTGACCAGGATCGAGCGCAATTTCCAGGACGACAGCAGTTCCTCGTCGTCGGGCTTCAGGTGCAGGATGACATCGGTGCCGCGCCTGGAACGCTCGCTCAGCTCGACGGTGAATTCGCCGGCGCCGTCCGATTCCCAGCGCACCGCCTCGGCGGCGGGCAGCCCCGCCCGCCTCGATATGACGGTCACCCGGTCGGCGACGATGAAGGCCGAATAGAAGCCGACTCCGAACTGTCCGATCAGTTGGGCGTCCTTCTGCTGGTCACCGGTCAGCTTCTCGAAGAACTCGCGCGTACCGCTGCGGGCGATCGTACCCAGATGCAGGACGACCTCGTCGCGGGTCATCCCGATTCCGTTGTCCGACACGGTGATCGTCTTCGCGTTCTTGTCATAGTCGACACCGATCGACAGTTCCTCCCCGGCCTCCAGCAGAGCCGGCGACTTGATCGCCTCGAAGCGCAGCCGATCGCAGGCATCGGACGCGTTGCTGATCAGCTCGCGCAAGAAGATCTCGCGATTGCTGTACAGCGAATGAATCATCAGCCGAAGCAGTTGCTTGACCTCGGCTTGAAATCCAAGCGTTTCTTTCATCTGATTGGGTAGAAAAATAATGGACGGTTGCGATAGTGAGTATTCTGTCAGGTCCAGGAGGCCCCCCAACCATGCCGGCACCGCTGAGCTTTTCCTTTTGCACTTGCGACGTGTTCACCGAACGGCGTTTCGGCGGCAATCCCCTGGCCGTCGTGCTGGATGGCGATGCGCTGTCGGATGCTCAGATGCAGGCAGTGGCCCGCGAATTCAACTTCTCCGAGACCGTTTTCGTGCTGCCGCCGTCGGATCCGGGTCACGGCGCCCGCCTACGGATCTTCACCCCGATGCGGGAACTGCCGTTCGCCGGGCATCCGACCGTGGGTACGGCGTTCGTGCTGGCCAGCCTCGCCCCCGAGCGGCACCGGGCAGACCGGATCGTGCTGGAGGAAGGCATCGGCCCGGTCAGTGTGGAACTCGAGCGGCATGACGGCCAGCTCAAGCGCTGCGCCTTTTCCGCGCCGCGCCTGCCCCAGCGCGGGCCGCCAGCTCCCCGGCGGGACGAGCTTGCCGCGATGCTCGGACTGACCGCCTCGCAGGTGCTCGACTCGGCCGAATTCTGGTCGGCCGGCGTCTCCTACCTGGTGGTGCCGCTGGCTTCGGTCGAGGCCTTACAGCGCTGCCGGCTGGACCTGACCGTGTGGGCGGGCCTGCTGGCCGGCCATGAATACAAGCACGTCTACCCGGTTGCGCAGGCGGGAGCGGCCTGGCGGGTGCGGATGTTCGCTCCGGACGCCGGCGTGGCCGAGGACCCGGCAACCGGTTCGGCAGCGGCGGCGTTTGCCGGCTGGCTGGCCGAATACGCGCCTCAGGCGGCGCGCCGGTCCGAGTACACGCTGCTGCAGGGAGAGGAAATCGGCCGGCCCAGCCGGATCGACCTGCAGATCGACCGCGACGGCGAGCGCATCGCTGCGGTGCGAGTCGCGGGCGCCTCGGTCATGGTCACTCGGGGGACTTTGCTCGTGTGATCGACGCCACCCGCATCCGCGGCACCAGCAGCAGGCCCTTGCGGGCCCGGTGGCCGCGGTACTTGTGCAACTCGGCTTCGCCGAGGGCCACTTCGAGTGGTTTGCCGGATTTGGCCGCGCTGCCGCGCACGATGATGCCGGCCGCGCCGCAGGTCATGCTCGCGACCATCGGCTCACCCTCGTCCAGTCCCATCAGGATCACGCCGCGCCCGCCGGCCGGCTGCGCCTTGATCTCGGCGGCCTCGAAAACCAGCAGGCGTCCCTTGTCGGAAGCGCACGCGATCAGGTGATCGTTCGTTGCATCGACGACGGCCGGGCGAATCGGCTCCTGACCCTCGTCGACGCCGATGAACTGCTTGCCGGCGCGCTGTCGAGACAGCAGGTCGCTCAGCCGGCACGCGAAACCGCGGCCGCCACTGGTTGCCACCAGCAGCGGCGCATCCGCCGCCGCCGCCACATAGGCCACCAGCCGTGTTTCACTCTGCAGATCGATCAGCGAAGTCACCGGCGCACCGTCGCCTCGCGCCGACGGCAGTTGGGCAACCGGGATCGAGTACACGCGCCCGTTGGAACCGAAGGCAACCAGGTGATCGACGGTACGACACTCGTAGGCATCGTACAGTGCGTCGCCCGGCTTGAATCCGAACTGAGCCCGGTCGTGGCCGTGCCCCGAGCGGGCCCGCGCGAATCCCATCTCCGACACGATCACCGTCACCGGCTCGTCGAGCACTTTGACCTCGACCACGGCGCGTTCGGCCGCCTCGATCCGGGTGCGCCTCGCGTCGCCATACTTGCGAACGTCTTCTTCGAATTCCTTGCCGACCTGCTTGCGCAGCGCCGTCTCCGAATTCAGCAGTTTGGAGAGCGCCGCACCTTCCTTGCGAAGTTCGGCCAGCTCCTTCTCCATCTTCAGGGCCTCGAGGCGGGCCAGCTGGCGCAAACGCAGCTCCAGGATGTCGTCCGTCTGCCGCTCGCTCAGCGAGAATTCGCGCATCAACGCGGGCTTCGGTTCGTCCGAGGCGCGGATCACTTCGATCACCCGATCGATGTTCAGCAGTACGATCTGCCGGCCGTCCAGCACATGGATGCGATCGGTGACACGCTCGAGCCGGTACCGGCTGCGCCGGCGCACCGTGTCGATCCGATAGTCGATCCATTCGTGCAGGATCCGAGCCAGGGGTTTCTGCTGCGGCCGGCCGTCCCGGCCGATCATCACCAGGTTGACCGGGACGCTGGTCTCCAGGCTGGTATGGGCCAGCAGGGTTCGAGCAAACTCGTCCCGATCGATCTTCGAGGTGCGCGGCTCGAACACCAGACGAACCGGAGCATCCCTGCCAGATTCGTCGCGCATCGAGTCCAGAACCGAGAGCACGACCTGTCTGAGCTGCTGCTGGTCGGCGCCGACGGACTTCTTGCCCGGCTTCGGTTTCGGATTGACCAGCTCCTCGATTTCCTCCTGGACGCGGCGCGACGAAACCCCCGGCGGTAGCTCGTGCACCACCAGCTGCCACTGGCCGCGCGCGAGCTCCTCGAAGCGATAAGTAGCCCTGGCCTTGATGCTTCCCCGCCCGTTCTCGTACACCGCCCGCAGTTCGTCGGCCGCGGAGATGATCTGGCCGCCGCCGGGGAAATCCGGCCCTGGGATCTCGCGCATCATCGCGTCCAGGCCGGCCTTCGGATCGTTCAGCGCGATCTGCAGCGCGCGCACAACTTCAGCCAGGTTGTGCGACGGAATCTCGGTGGCCATGCCCACCGCGATTCCCGAAGCGCCGTTCAGCAGCACGAACGGCAGGCGCGCCGGCAACAAGCGCGGCTCCTGGTGGCTGCCGTCGTAGTTGGACGCAAAATCGACGGTGCCCTCCTCGAGCTCGTCCAGCAGCAGCCTCGCGATCGGGGTCAGGCGCGCTTCCGTGTACCGCATTGCGGCGGCCGGGTCATCGTCGCGGCTGCCGAAGTTGCCCTGCCCGTCGATCAACGGATAGCGCAGCGAAAAATCCTGCGCCATCCGCACCATCGCGTCGTATGCGGCCTGGTCGCCGTGCGGGTGGAACTTGCCGATCACGTCGCCGACGACGCGTGCCGACTTCACGTGTTTGGAGCCGGCGGTCAGCCCCATCGCATTCATCGCGTACAGGATCCTGCGCTGCACGGGCTTGCAGCCGTCGCACACGTCCGGCAGCGCACGCGCCTTGACCACCGAAACCGCGTAGTCCAGGTAAGCCCGTTGCGCGAAGTGCGCCAGCGTCAGACTGTCGCGACCGTCACCGTCACCGCCGTTGGGTCCCAACAGCGTCAGCTGTTCCGACATCGGTTCGCCATCCGTTTGAAAGGTGTGCGCTCGACCCGCTGGCCAAGCGGCGCGCGCATGTTACCGAAAACGGATGCGGGAGCAATGCGCGTTCCTGTCCCCGCACCGCGTGTGGCAGAGCCGGCACGCTTGGGGGTGGCAGACAACGAGCGATTCGAGCTCAGCGCATCAGGGACTTGTCGCGGCCGACTTCACGGCGGTCGGCGAACTCGTTCACGAAATCCTCGGCGCTCAACGGCCGCGCGAACAGGAAGCCCTGCGCCGAGTCGCAGCCCAGATGCTGCATCCAGGTCTGCTGGGCCTGCGTCTCGATGCCCTCGGCCGTCACGCTAAGGCGCAGGCTGTGCGCCATATCGATCACCGCCTTCACGATCGTCAGCGTCGTGGCGTCCCGCATGCAATCCACCGTGAAGCTGCGATCGAGCTTCAAGCGGCTGATCGGATGGTCGCGCAGATGCGACAGGCTCGAGTAGCCCACCCCGAAATCGTCCAGCGCGATTTTAACGCCGGCATCGCGCAGGCCAAGCAGGTTCTCGCGCGCCGTGGCGGTTGCGTCCAGCAAGCCGGTTTCGGTGACCTCGATCTCGATCTGGCCCG
>VBCK01000063.1 GCA_005882215.1 Betaproteobacteria bacterium
CCCTACCGGGAGATCGTCGAGGAGGCGACTGAAAGAGGCGCAGATCTGATGGTGCTCAGACGCCGAGGCCGGCGCAGCTATCTGGCAAATCTGCTGTTTGGAGAGATGGTGCACGCCGTCACCGGCCACGCTCCATGCGACGTATTGATCGTTCCCCGCGCGGCGCAGTTGTGGTCGCGGCGCATCCTGCTGGCGACGGACGGATCGCCCAACAGCGAGCGCGCGGCGAAGATCGCCACCCTCGTGGCTGCGCGCGACGGATTGCCGCTGACCGTCATGTCGGCGGACGACGCGCGCGAGGGCGCACGCGGCGCAGCCCAGGCAAACGTCGATCGAGCGCTCGAGATCGCTCGAAGCTCAGGGGTGGCAGCCTCCGGGCGGGTTGAAACCGGAAATGCGCCGGATGCCATTCTTGCCGCGGTCCGCGCTGTCGGAGCCGATCTTATCGTGGTCGGACGCAGCGGCCACGGCCACGTCCGGCGGCTGATAGTCGGCAGCACCTGCGAGCGGGTCGCCGGCCTTGCCTTCTGCCCGCTGATGATCGTACGGGCCTGATTCGGCCGCTTGAAGCACGGCTATGATCCGTAGGCAGCAGCCCGCTTGCATCGGCCAAGCGCGATCCTTCGCTCCTGGGCAGCGCGGCACCGACCAGCCTATCCCGATGTGCTCAACGCATGGTCCCGAGATGGGATCACTGGATAAGCCTTCAGACTGCTTTGCATCCCTCGGCCGTGCGAGCCCAGCTCGCCGGCCGCGAGCGCCTGAGCATTGCGCGAGTCGCTCGACTCAACCGAGCGCGTCGTTCGCCTGGTCGTTGAATTCGGCCAGGCTTTCGGCGGTGTTCATCTCGCGCGGCAGCGCATCGCGTGCGGAAAACACGCCAAGGATCTTGTTCCCGTCGCTCACGACCGGCAAATGGCGAAATCCCCGTTCGATCATGATCAGCACGGCATCGGCGACCTTCATCTCCGGGCCGACGCACTGCGGACGCGGTGTCATCACCTTCGTGACCAGCGTGGTGGCGGGGTCCAGGGCCTTGGCCAGCACTCTTGTCATCAGATCACGCTCGGTCAGTATGCCGAGCAATGAGCCGCCGCTGTCGATGATCAGGATGCTGCCGCAACCGGCCTGTGTCATCACACAGGCCGCGTTGTGCACGGTGGCGCCGGGGGCGGCGCTGACAATATGGCGACGCGACATCGCCTGAAAGACCGTACGCTCGCTCATTGGGGACCTCCTCGTGTGTGTTGATGGGTCGCCTGCAAGTCTTGTACCGGCCGATCCTCAGCGCAGCGCCGCATTGATTCCCTTCAATGCCGCTGACCCCGGGCACAGGGAGCCCTCGTCGAGCGCGCTCAGCGGTGTGGCACAAGTATTCAATGCCACGTGCAGGTCGGTTGCCAGTGCGTCCAGGTACAGCAGTCCGGTCACGAGCTCACCGCGCGCCGCATGTTGGTGCATGTACGCCAGTGCCGCGTAGCGGTCGGTCGGATCATAATCGGCATGCAATTTGCGCAACCGAAGCATCGTGTCGCCATGATGAGGAACGTCGATGATCTCGCCAGGTGAATAGTCGGCGATGATCTCCTCACCCGGGGTCATGAAGTCGATCCGACTGACCGCCTCGTTGTGCTGGCGCACATAGTCGTAGCTCTTCGTGCTGCCGCCGTGATTGTTGAAGGTCACGCACGGACTGATCACGTCGATGAATGCGGCGCCACCATGCGTCATCGCGCCCTTGATCAGGGGGACGAGCTGCTCCTTGTCGCCGGAGAAGCTGCGTGCCACATAACTCGCACCGAGCTGCAGCGCGATGCCCACGAGATCCACCGGGCTGTCGCTGTTGACCGCCCCTTTCTTGTTCTTCGAGCCCTGGTCGGCGGTGGCGGAGAACTGCCCCTTGGTAAGTCCGTACACCCCGTTGTTCTCGACGATGTAGGCCATCCGTACGCCACGGCGCATCGCGTTGGCGAATGCACCCAGCCCGATCGAGGCCGAGTCGCCGTCGCCCGATACGCCCAGATACAGCAGATCCCGGTTGGCGAGGTTCGCGCCCGTGAGCACCGCCGGCATCCGGCCGTGCACGGTGTTGAAGCCGTGGGAGGCGCCGAGAAAGTAGTCCGGTGTCTTCGAGCTGCAGCCGATGCCCGACAGCTTGGCGACGCGATGCGGCTCGATATCGAGCTCCCAGCAAGCCTGCACGATCGCAGCCGAGATCGAATCGTGGCCGCAGCCGGCGCAGAGCGTCGAAATGCGGCCTTCGTAGTCGCGCCGCGTGAAACCCACGCGGTTGGGTTTCAGCGACGGGTGGCGCATCTGCGGCTTGGTGATATAGGTCATGTTATGGCCTGCGTGAGCGGCTCGGTCCGCGGAAGTGTCGTCGTGCGGGACAGGACCTTGCGGATTGCACCGGCAATGAACCGCGCGGTGATCGGCGTGCCATCGTAGTGCAGCACCTTAATCAGGCGCGCCGGATCGATCGCAAGTTCGTTGACAAGCAGCGCGTGCATCTGCGCATCGCGGTTCTGTTCGACCACGAACGCGCGGTCGTGGACCTCGATGAACTCGGCCACCGAGTCCGGGAACGGAAACGCGCGCAGGCGCAACGCGTCCAACTCCAGGCCTTCGGCCTCTAGTACGTCGAGCGCCTCGCTCATCGCCGGGCTGGTCGAGCCGAAGTAGATCACGCCCTCCCGGCTGGGCCGGCGCGCCGCACGCAGCACCGGTTGCGGCACCAACGCTGCGGCGGTCCGGAACTTCCGCAGCAATCGCTCCATGTTGTAGGTGTAGTCGGGCCCGCGCTCCGAATAGCGTGCGTAGGGGTCACGCGTCGTGCCGCGGGTGAAGAATGCGCCCTTGCTCGGGTGGGTTCCCGGCAGCGTGCGCCACGGAATGCCGTCGCCGTCGACGTCCTTGTACCGGCCAAAGTCACGGCCCGCCTCGAGCTCCAGGGCGCTCATCACCTTGCCGCGGTCGAAGCATCGGCTGTCGTCCCACTCGAACGGCTTGCACAGGCGCTGATTCATGCCGATGTCCAGATCGCTCATCACGAAGATCGGCGTCTGCAGCCGATCGGCCAGGTCCAATGCCGCGGCGGCGTGCTCGAAGCATTCGTGAGGATCCTCGGGAAACAGCAGCACATGCTTGGTGTCGCCGTGCGAGGCATAGGCGCACGCCAGCAGGTCGGACTGCTGGGTGCGAGTGGGCATGCCGGTACTGGGCCCCCCGCGCTGCACGTCCATGATCGTCACCGGGATTTCGGCGAAGTAGGCCAGCCCGATGAGCTCCTGCATCAACGAGATCCCGGGGCCCGACGTCGCGGTGAAGGCGCGCGAGCCGTTCCAGCCGGCACCCACGACCATGCCGATCGACGCGAGCTCGTCCTCGGCCTGGACGATCGCGAAGCGGTTCTGGCCGGTCGCGGAGTCGACGCGGTACTTCTCGCAGTACTTCTGGAAGGCCTCGGGCAGTGACGACGACGGTGTGATCGGATACCAGGCCGCAACGGTGGCGCCGCCATAGACGAAGCCGAGCGCCGCGGCGCTGTTGCCGTCGGTGAAGATCTGGTTGCCCACCCGGTCGGCCCGCTTCACCCGAAGCCCGATCGGCGCATCCAGGTACTGCTGGGCGTATTCCCGGCCCAGGCGCAGGGCCTGAGCGTTCGCGCCCAGCAGCCGCTCCTTGCCGCGATACTGCTCTGAAAACAGCCGATCGAAGACCCCCGGCTCCATATCCAGCAGCACCGAAAGGACCCCGACATAGATGATGTTCTTGAACAACTGCCGCTGGCGGGGATCCGCGTACGCGGTGTTGGCGATGTCCGTCAGCGGCGCGGCAATAACGTGGATGTCCTCGCGAAAGCTCGACGCCGGCATCGGCCGGGTGCTGTCGTACAGCAGATAGCCCCCTGGTTCGATCTCGGCGACATCCGTGTCCCAGGTCTGCGGGTTCATCGCCACCATCATGTCCACGCCGCCGCGACGGCCGTGATAGCCACGCTCGCTGACCCGCGCCTCGTACCACGTCGGCAGGCCCTGGATGTTGCTGGGGAAGATGTTGCGCGGGCTCACCGGCACGCCCATGCGCATCACCGCCTTGGCGAAGAGTTCGTTGGCCGAGGCCGAACCGGAGCCGTTAACGTTGGCGAATTTGATCACCCAATCATTCACCGCTTCGATGCGCCTCATGGGGCCTCCGAGGCGGCGAAGTCCTCATTTCGCGCGGCAGGCGGCTCGGGTACGTCACGACATCGCGGTCCTGCGTTCGTCATCTCCAGAAGGAACTTCTGCATGTCCCAGGCCCCCGTCGGGCAACGCTCGGCGCACAGCCCGCAATGCAGGCACACGTCCTCGTCCTTGACCATCCCACGGCCGCTCTTCAACTCCGTCGAGACGTACAGATCCTGCGTCAGATTGAGCGCCGGTGCCTTCAACCGCGTGCGCAGATCCTCTTCCTCGCCCAGGCGCGTGAACGTGATGCAATCCATCGGACAGATGTCGACGCAGGCGTCGCACTCGATGCAGGTGTCACGATTGAACACGGTCTGCACGTCGCAATTCAAGCACCGCTCGGCTTCCTTCCAGGCGGTGGCGGCGTCAAATCCGAGCTCCACCTCGACGCGGATGCTGGCCAGCGCCTTGTTGGCCGCGACCCACGGTACCTTGGAGCGCGCGTCCACCGAGACGTCATTGTTGTAGCTCCACTCGTGGATACCCATCTTCTGCGACATCATCCGGGTCATCGGCGCCGGCCGCTTGGCCGGGTCCTCGCCGTTGAGCAGACGATCGATCGATACCGCTGCCTCGTGGCCGTGGGCGACTGCGGTGATGATGTTCTTCGGTCCGAGCGCCGCGTCGCCGCCAAAGAACACGTTCGGCCGCGTGGCCTCGAACGTCTTCGGATTGAGCACCGGTAGGCCGTGGCGATCGAACTCGATGCCGCAGTCGCGCTCGATCCAGGGGAAAGCATTCTCCTGACCGACGGCCACCAATACGGTATCGCACGCCACCGCCACGTCGGGCTCGCCGGTCGGCACGAGGCTGCGACGTCCCTGCGCGTCGTAGACCGCCCGCACGCGCTCGAAGCGCATGCCGGTGAGCCTACCGTCGCGATGTTCGAAGCATTTCGGGACGTGCAGGTCGTGGATCGGGATGCCTTCGTGCTGCGCGTCCTCCTTCTCCCAAGGCGAGGCCTTCATTTCCGCAAATCCGCTGCGCACATACACGCGGACATCCTTCGAGCCCAGGCGGCGTGCCGAGCGGCAGCAGTCCATGGCGGTATTGCCCCCGCCGAGCACGATCACGCGCTCGCCCACGCTGGTGATGTGTCCGAAAGACACGGAGGCGAGCCAGTCGATGCCCACATGGATGCCCGATGCCGCCTCCTGGCGACCGGGAGCCTCCAGGTCCCGGCCACGCGGTGCGCCACAGCCTACGAAGACCGCGTCGAAATCGCGCGCCAGCAATGCACGCATCGAGTCGATCCGCACGCCCGACTCGAATCGCACGCCCAGGTCGAGGATGTAGCCGGTCTCCTCGTCGATTATCGATTCCGGCAGACGAAAGCGCGGAATCTGCGAGCGGATGAAGCCGCCAGCCTTGGCCTCGCCGTCGAAGACGGTGACCGAATACCCCAGCACCACGAGGTCACGCGCCACTGTCAGCGAGGCCGGGCCGGCACCGACGCAGGCAACGCGCTTGCCGTTACTTGGAGCCGGCCGGGGCATCCGCGCCGTGACGTCTTCCTTGTGGTCGGCGGCCACGCGCTTGAGTCTGCAGATCGCGACCGGCTCGGGAGCGCCGCCGCCTGCTGCCTGGCCGTGTACGACGTTTCCGCCGCCCGTGGCCGCCCCGCTGTCCTCGACGCGACCGCGCCGGCAGGCAGGCTCGCACGGTCGGTCGCAGGTTCGGCCGAGCACGCCGGGAAACACGTTGGACTCCCAGTTGATCATGTAGGCGTCGGTGTAGCGGCCCTGGCCGATCAGACGGATGTACTCGGGAACAGGGGTATGAGCCGGGCACGCCCACTGGCAATCGACGACCTTGTGGAAGTAGGTCGCGCCCGCGGTACTGGACTGTTGCAATCTAAGCTCCTCTGCCTGCGATCACGCGACGTCTCTTCAGAATCTTCTGAGGATATCGATCGCCTTAATCACCGCGTCGGGCGAGTCGACGCCCACGTATGCGACGAACTGGCTACCGATCACGGACGCCGACAAGCCGCGCAGACTGATTCCGCCGTCGGCGAGCGCCTGCATCAAATCCGAAAGAATGCCGGCCCGATCTTGGCCCCTGATGCGGATCGACTGCAGCGACTGGGTAACGTTGAATCCCAATTGGGAGGCTGCGCGCGTTTCCTGCTCGCTTTGCAGCGGCGTCACAAACACCACGCCCATGCCGGGCAGGTCGCCGGAACGTCGGGCAATGACGGACTGAAGGTCCGTGCCGGCCTTGTGCAAACCCTTCAGCAGCGATCCCAGCGAGCCTGTCTCGTCCTTTATGGGTGCCGCCCAGACGTCCACACGCTCCACCTCGAGATCCATGGCACTCTCTCCTATCGTTGCGAGCTCTGATCCATGCGGTCGACCGTCATAAGCCCCGCCGACAAGCGGGTACGGCGCCGATCGCCCGGATCATCTTAGACGCAAGGTCACCGGCCTTCAATCTTTCCCAGTCGCGAAACGATTCGAATTCCTGCGCCGCGCGGCCCGCATAGGGCCTGCGATTCTGCGAGCCCTTTGAATAAATGGCGCGCCCGGCCAGAGCTTCCAGATCGGCCGACGGCTGATCGGCCTGCGGTTTCATCTCGAGACGACAGGCGAGGATGTCGCAGCGATGATCGACCACGGCGGCGAGGAGGCGGCAACCCTCGCCGCCGCATCCGTTGACGCCTATGCTGCGCCCGGCGCGGTGTTCTACGTCAATTTCGCCGAACAGCCCGAAAGCTCGATGCCGGTTCGATGCGCAAGACGCACCAACGGGCGCAAAAGCGACTCGAAACCCTCGGCGGTCGATAACCAAAGCAGCTGAAACGCCGTTCCATCTTTTCGGACGCGGATTCGATGCCTGAACGCGGAATCGAACGGCCCCGCACCCCTCAGATCCAAGGAGATGATATGCCTCCAAACCCCACGACACCGGCTTTGCAGACCTCCCTCTCCAACAAAGCTATGCGTCGCCTCTTAGGGAGCATGTCCATCTTCACAGGGCTCATGACGCTTCCGCAGGTCCTGACCATATGGATCGGTCATCAGGCGGTCGGAGTGTCGCTCCTGTCGTGGAGCGCGTATCTCCTTTCGGCCGTTCTCTGGTTCTGGCACGGAGTCCGGACGCACGACAAGAACATCTACCTGGCGTGCGTAGGTTGGATCGTGCTCGACAGCGCTGTCGTCGTCGGCGTTATTGTTTACGGGTAGTCATGCTCGAGATCGCGAGATCGACCGGGCATCCGGAGTTCAATCTGAATACCTGAAGGACACCAACATTATCGAACGAGCCTGGCTATTCATGAGTCCCTCGGCAGCGATCGGGCACCTTTCGCAGGGGTCGGCAAGTCGCGCCTGCTGCCGCTGCCCCCGAGCCCGACAAATCCCACAGGGGTGAGTATCCTTGGCCGCACAGGATCTGGCATGAAAACGCTACTTCTCATCCGCCACGCGAAGTCGAGCCGGGATGACATTGCGTTGCCCGATAAAGACCGGCCATTGGATGAGCGCGGCAAGCGCGACGCCCCGAAGATGGCAGAGCGGTTGGCGAAACGCGATCTGAAGCCCGATTTGATCCTGTCCAGTCCGGCGCGGCGCGCGCTCACGACGGCGCAGATTTTCGCCAGGAAGCTCGATTACGAGCGCAAGGACATTGTGGTGGATGTTCGCCTCTATGCCGCTGCGGTGGATGATCTGCTCGAGGTCATTTACGGGCTCCAAGACAAGCTGGAGCGGGTCGCGCTTTTTGGACATAACCCCGAGTTGAGCGCGCTCGCGCACCGCCTCTCAAGCGAGATCGCCGACATGCCGACGTGCGCTGTCGCCGAATTCACCTTCAATGCGAAGGCGTGGTCGAACATCGGCAAGGCCACGCTCGAAAAAGTGACGCTCGACTATCCAAAGAAACCGGTGGGCAGTCCATGGCATCAATGACTTGCCGTCGCGACCATTGCGAGAGCGGGGATTCAGGGCTCGCCATGCGAATCCTGCGCCCCGATTCCGGTCACCGCAGGGGCCAGCAGCCGTCGACCCCAACCGGACGTCAAGGGCTTCCCGATGCCGGTCCTGGGTTACCCGCGAAAGCGGGCGCTCCGCGCCACACGCCCAATGCGTCCGTAGCACCGAGGCAAGCCAAACCGTCCACGCGGAATTGCACCTGGAACTCGCGGGGGGTTAGGATCCCAGCCACAGGAGACTCGACGATGCAGAGAACAAGAGGCGGGCTCAGAACCTACCGCCGGCTACCCGCAGCCGGCATCGGCAGTGCGATGACGTTTGGCCTGGCGGTAGCGTGCAGCTCCGTCTATGCGGCAGACGACTGCGCCAGTCTTGCGGCGGTCACCACCGAAGACTCAACCGTGACCTCGGCAACGGTTGTCGCGGCCGGGACGTCGATCAGCGGCAGCGTAGTGCCGGTGGAGCTCTGCCGCGTGCAAGGTGTGGCTCGACCGTCCAGCGACTCGGAGATCAAGTGGGAGGTCTGGCTGCCGCAAACGGCGGCCGAATGGACCGGGCGCATGAAGGTCAACGGTACCGGCGGCTACGCCGGAGCCATTCCGTACGCGCGTCTCGCGCAGGACATCGGTGACGGCTTCGTCACCGCGGGAAGCAACATGGGCCACGACGGCGGCGAATCGGCCGCCTGGACGCTCGGCCACCCAGAGAAGGTCAAGGACTGGGGCCTGCGCGCACACTACTCGGTTGGCACGGTTGCGAAGGCGCTCGCCGCCGCCCACTTCGGCAAGCCGGTGAAGCACTCGTACTTCGAGGGCTGCTCGAACGGCGGGCGCCAGGCGATGATGATGGCGCAGAATTATCCGGATCTGTTCGACGGCATCGTCTCGGGAGCTCCGTCAATGTTCTATCCGGACCTCCTGATGTGGCTGCTGTGGACCGGCAAGACGCTGACGCCTTCGGCGCCGTTTGGTCCGCCGTCGATTTCCAACGTCAAGCGCGCGGCGATCACACAGCGCGTGCTGCAGGCCTGCGATGCCAACGACGGCCTCGTCGACGGGCAGATCACGAACCCGCGCGCCTGCAAATTCGACATCGAAACAATGGGTCCGTCCGGCGACGGCACGCTCACCGGGGACGAGGTCGAGGTCGTCAAGAGGATGTATGGCGGGACCCATCGGGACTGGAACAACCTGGATTCCGAGCAACGCTACACCGGCGCGAAACACGGTTCCGAGGCGGACTGGTCACCTCTATTCGCTGACAACGGCGGCTACGGTCCCTTCATCGGTCATTTCGTCTACTCCGAGCTGACGCCACCTTATGAATGGCGCCGCGACATCAACTGGGACGACGTGTACGACCACGCGAAGGCCATGCTGAGCCCGCTCACCGCGGCGCCGAGCCCCGACATCCGGCGCTTTACGCGCCGCGGCGGAAAGCTGATCCAGATGCACGGCTGGAACGACTCGGTCGTGCCGCCGGACGGCTCGATCGACTACTTCTTCGCGCTGACGCAGTGGGAGAAACTGCAGAAACTACCGAGCGGGGAGGTCGACGAGCGGATCGCGGAGCTGGAGCCAGAGGATGTGGCGGAAACCGCCAACGAGTTCGGCCCGAAGGTGCGGCAGTTCCACCGGTTGTTCATGCTGCCGGCCACCGGCCACTGCGGCGGCAGCACCGGTCCGAACTCGGTCGGCGGCGGCATGCCCGAACCGCCGAAGGCGTACCGCGACGCCGAACACCATGTGGTCAGCGCCGTCATCAGGTGGGTCGAGCAGGGCGTGGCGCCGGACATGATCGTGGCGACGAAGTTCGATGCCGCGGGCAATCTCACCCGCTCGCGCCCGGTGTGTGCGTACCCGGACGAGCCCGTCTACCACGGGTCGGGCGACATCAACGACGCCGTGAACTTCTCCTGCGACAAGAAGAAGTTGCAGGAGCACGCGGTCACCCGCAGCGACCTCGTGAACATTCGCAACTCGCTCACGCAGCGCCAGCTGGAACTGCCGAATCGGTGATCCGATGACCCCGTCACGGCCGCGTCTCGAGCCGCAGTTGTGACTGCGTCGTAACGCGTACGGCGGCGCGGGTCTCGTTGACCCAGGGCGACGAGCATCGCGTCCATGCAAAAGTTGCTTGGACGCGGTGCTGCCTGATATGGCTGCTTTCGGATGAGGAGAGCGTCGAGGTCATCAGGAAGCGAGTAGAGTCCGCCCCACGTCCTTGGCGGAGGATCCTATGAAGCGAACATGGATTGCCGCACCGCTGTGTTTCGCATGCGCGGCCATGGCCGGATCTGAACAACAGGCAGTTTCAGCCGTAATAGCCGAACTCGAACGCGCTAAGTCTTCTCTGATGCAGGCGTACGCTGCCCGAGGGAAAGCTTTTCCAAAAACCTCAGAATGGGAGTACCGCTCAAATTCGGGCGACGCCCCATCGATCGCGTACAAATCAAAGGGCCCCACATCCGCCTCTTTGGTAGCCGACATTACTGGAACCAAAAATGCGGACCTGGACGGAAGGCATTTGGCTCTTTTTGCCGCATCCCGATCAGACGGGACCGTTGTCTGGACCTGCGGCACCGCCAGGTCTGCGCGTCGCACCGAGCCAAGCGAAGAGAAGTCCATGTACCCCTACCTTCCGCCCGAGTGCCGGAATTGACGAGATCATCGCCTGCGCCGAAAGCCGACCACGCTTCGCCAATTCGACCGATTGAAATGCATCACTCCCGCCTCTGCGCCGTGTTGATCGATTGCAGAACCTCCGACGTGGACGAGGCCGCGCGTTTTTGGGGCAGGGCGCTCGGTCGCCCTATGGACCTCAAGCACCCGGGCAGCCGCGGCAACTACCGCATGCTGGAGACCCCGCAGGACGAGCCCATCGTGCAAATCCAGCGCGTGGAGCACGAAAGTCGGGTTCACCTCGACATCGAGACTGACGACATCCCTGCCGAAGTGGCGCGCTTGGAGAATCTTGGCGCTACGGTGGTAAGTCGTCTCGAACGCTGGGTGGTGATGCAGGCGCCCACTGGTCAACGCTTTTGTGTCGTACGGGTACAGCGTCCCGGTTTCCCGAAAAACGCCAACCGCTGGGACTAGGGGTTGATCCTCTGCCCTTCAGCGGCGGCGACGCGCGGCCGCCGGTGCCGGAGCGCAGCCAGGGGCTCCCCATCCGAGGCTACTCGAAATCGGTCCGGCGGGGCATCATGCACCGGAGGACGGCGCCGCACGGGATCGGTACCGCGATCGCCGACTGGACGGACCTCACCAGCTGTCGGATCCGGGAGTGATCGCCTTGTCGAAATCACGCCCTCCCAATCGACTAGAGGAGGGCGAACCGATGGATTGGCGGTTTCACATGAGGAGGGGCTAATGGCGACCCACAGACGAAGCATGCCCCGTGCGAGGGTGGCACGCCGCTTGGTGGTTCTGGTGGCCACCCGCAAGGGAGCCTGGCTGTACCACGGCGATGCGGGGCGCAAGAGCTGGCGGGCGGACGGGCCGCATTTTCTCGGCCACATCGTGAGCCATCTCGTGCTTGACCCGCGCGATGGCCGAACGCTGCTGATGGCGGCAAAGACCGGCCATCTGGGCCCGACCGTCCTTCGCTCTATAGACCTTGGCCGTAGCTGGAAGGAGGCCGTGCGGCCGCCGGCGTTCAATAAGGTGGCCGCCGGCCAACCCGGCCGCGCCGTGGATCATACGTTCTGGCTCACTCCCGGCCATGCGAGCGAACCCGACTCGTGGTACGCCGGAACGTCGCCGCAGGGACTGTTCCGCTCCGAGGACGGCGGCGTCACATGGGACCCTTTTTCCGGAATCAACGACGATCCGCAGTATCGGAAGTGGATGGGCACCACGCAGGACGGCACTCCGGACGGGCCGAAACTGCACTCGATCATCGTCGACCCGCGCGACCCCGCGCACCTGTACTTCGCCATGTCGGGCGGGGGCGTGCACGAGTCGGTCGACCGCGGGCAAACCTGGACACCGATCGTCGCAGGGCTCGAGGTGGTCGAGGGTTTCGACGCATCGAACATCGCGTTTCACGATCCACATTGCATCCGACTCTGCCCGGGCAGCCCCGACCGGCTGTATCAGCAGAACCACTGCGGCATCTACCGTCTCGACCGGCCGTCCAACGAGTGGCTGCGCATCGGAAGGCGCATGCCGCGGCGGATCGGCGACATCGGCTTTCCGATCGTCGTGCACCCGCGCGACCCCGACACGGTGTGGGTGTTCCCGATGGACGGCGGAAGCGTGTGGACGCGCACCAGTCCGGGAGGCGTCCCCGCGGTGTACGTCACGCGCAATGGCGGCAAGACCTGGCGGCGTGCCGCTGCAGGCATGCCGGAAGGTCAGGCCTGGTGGACCGTGAAGCGCCAGGCGATGACGTCGGACATGAACGACCCCGTGGGCCTGTATTTCGGCACGACCAGCGGCGAGCTATGGGCGAGCCGCGACGAGGGCCAGCAATGGCTCTGCATCGCGGCGCACCTTCCGGAAATCTACGCGGTGGAGGTCGCCGCGCCGGCATAGCGTGCCTCGCCGATGAACATCCTGATCCCGACCCCGCTGCGGTCCTACACCGGGCAACGGGTCGTCGTGGGGAGCGGCTCGACGCTCGGCGCGGTTCTGGCGGACCTGGACCGCCAATTCCCGGGCATCCGCTTTCGCATGATCAACGAGCAGGACGGCATGCGGCCCCATGTCCGCTTTTTCGTCAACGGCAAACAGGTGTTCGATCTGTCGCAGCCGCTGCGCTCCACCGACGAGATTGTGATCGTCCAGGCGCTGAGCGGAGGCTGACGCGTTTGGCCGCTCCCCACGCGGCGCAGTTCCTGGGGCGAATTGGGCGCTGTCGGCCGATGCGCGGATATAAAATGGCCTTGCCAGCCAGCGCCAGCTTTGCTCTTCGTTCCGGGAACGGCCGAATACATCGACGAGCCGGCCTTGGTCCTGATGGCGGCGCCGCTGCCGCGGGAATCCTTCCGGCTGTTCTCGGGACGGCAGCCGCTACCTGCCGCAGCGTCCGGATTCGTGGCCCATACCGCGCTGGTCCACGCCGACGGCAGTGAGCCCGACTTGCAGGAATTGATCTGCGAGCTGAGCGCTCGAACGGCCACCGGTTATCTCTTCGGTGGACTGTCGTCGGCGCGCAACCGTCCGCTCCATATGGCGGATGGCGTACTCGAGGGCGGCCTATCCGGAGTGGCCTTCGGCCCCGAAGTGGGCCTCGTCTCGCGCATGACTCAGGGCTGTCAGCCGATCGGACCGGTGCGCGAAATCACCGCAGCCGAGCGAAATTTCGCCATCACCTTGGACGGCCAGCCCGCGCTCGATTGCGTGTTGCAGGATCTGGGGCTCTGCCGGGATGCGCCAGATGACGAGGTGGCGCAAGCGCTGTCCAGCACGCTGGTGGGCTTGATCACCGCAGCCGTGGACGTGCCGACGCGGCCCGGACAGTTCGGCGCGGAAACCGCCGTGCGGCACCTGGTGGGCGTGGACCGGCAGCACCAGGTCCTGGCGATCGCCGAGCTGATCGTGCCTGGCATGCGCCTCGCCTTTTGCACGCGCAATGCAAAGGCCGCACAGCTCGACCTGGTGCGCATCACGACGGAAATCCGCGACGAAGTGGAAAGCGGCGCGGCACATCACATGACGGGCGGGCTCTACGTCAGTTGCTCGGGCCGCGGCGGCCCCCACTTCGGCGCGCGGCACGCCGAGCTGCAAATGGTGCGCAACGCCCTGGGCGACGTACCCCTGGTCGGTTTCTTTGCAGGCGGCGAGATCGCGAGGCAGCAGCTCTACGGCTACACCGGCGTTTTGACGGTGTTTACCGTGCCAGCCTGACGCAGGAGCGTGCTGGTGACTGGTGAGGTATGAAGGGCTCGAAAGGCGCCGCTTCGGGAGGACGGCACGTCGATTCGACGCGAAGTAGTGTTGTCCGGTCTACTTTGAACGGGTCGCAAAGTATTCGTCGTAGCGCTGCACGTAGTCCTTGCCCGCGAGCGGCAAATGACATGTACGACATGCGTTGAGCGGATCGACCGTCTTGTTTCCGGCGGCATCATAGGACGTATAGACCCAGTCGCCGTTTTTTAACTCCGGCGCCACCTTCGTGCCATTTCCCCCGTTCTTCGACATCACGAACACGCGTATCAGATTGCCCTTTACCAACTTGCCGTCGGGACCCTGCGCTGGGTTGCCATCCCCGCGCAGTGCCGCAGCGTAGTTTTCCATGACGAACATCGTGCCGTTTGCAAACGGCTGCCCTGGCTGCGTCTTGCTACCCCTTGGATTGACGTAAATCTCGCGTACTTGCTTCACGTCGGGTCGCTGCACCGCCGACAGGAATTTCGGCCAGTCCCTGTAGTTGTTCGGCAGCGGCACCTCACCGTCTTCGTACTTCGATGTGCTGAACGTCTGCATGACACCGCACGCGGCCAGCAACGTCATCAGTGCGAAAGCGCATCCGATCTTTAGCGTCATCTTCTCGCTCCAGTCAGTCTTGCGTTCGTCGGCGGCGTGTAGCTCCTGGGGCCTCAATCCATCTTATAGGAATTGAGGCTGGGCTCCGCAAGTGCCCATCGCATTGCCGCGCGTAGGGGAATCCGATCAGCCGAGAAAATTGTCAACAAGGTCTTCCACCTGCATTGATCGAGGGCCGCCCCTTGCCGGGGCGGCACTCGTTCGCTGCGCAGCTCGGAGGACTCCATCACGACCCCGTCCGCTTCGACCCCCGAAAAGCCCATTTCATCGCAGGGCGCTTGCCTAACGACGGCACTCGACGAACACTTGCGTAATTTTCCGGAGCAGTCGAGATGAATGTGCGCGCGCTGCTGGTATTGCTGTCGGTGAGTTTGGCCCTGATCGTGGCGCCGACCGGCGCATCGTGTGCCGTACCGGATTACGTCGCTGCGGCGGTCGCCGACCCGTCGCGCCCGGCGGGCGACCGCAAACTGGACGCGGCTCGCAAGCCTGCTGAAGTTCTCGCCCATGCCGGCATCAGGCCCGGTCAAGTTATCGGCGAATATCTCCCGGGCGGAGGGTACTACACGCGCCTGTTGAGCGACATCGTCGGCCCCAAAGGTAAGGTCTATGCGCTGGAGACCACCACGTGGGGCAAGGACAACATCGAAGCCACCAAGACTGTTCTGGCCGAGCCCGGTCGCAGCAACGTGATGCTGGACCTGGCGCCGCTCGGCACCTTCGGCTTACCCGAGAAAGTCGACCTGTTCTGGACCTCGCTCAATTACCATGATTTGCATATCCCCAAGTATGCGAATGTCGACATGGCGGCGTTCAATAAGCTGGTATTCAATTCGCTGAAGCCGGGCGGCATCTATTTCATCGTCGATCACGCAGGCGCGCCGGGCACGGGAGCCAGTCTATCGCCAAAGCTGCATCGCATCGATGAGGCGACAGTAATCCAGGAGGTCACCTCCGCGGGCTTCACTCTCGTGGACAAGAGCGACATCCTGCGAAACTCCGACGACGATCACGCCAAAACAGTTTTCGATCCGGCGATCCGCATGAAAACCGACCAGTTCATTCTCACTTTCCGCAAGCCTTAGCGACGCGTACGGGAAAGGTGCCGCGAGACGCAATGTCAGGGAAACGCGACACCCGCGAGGTGGCGCTAGCCTCCCCAATCGTCAGGTCGTACCTCAGCGTGAGAGGTGCGTGAATCAATTGCTTGTCGATGCGAACCAGGTCCATGCGCAGCCTTGGCGCAACGGAGGTGGGTGCACGCGCGAGCTCCTCGTTTGGCCGACGGCGCAGGACTGGCTTTTTCGCATCAGCCTTGCGCAGGTAGCGCAGGACGGACCTTTCTCGTCCTTCCCTGGCATTGAGCGCTGGATCGTGCTTGTCGAGGGTGGCGGCATGACGCTGCGCTTTGCGTCGGGATCCGAGCACCTCTCCATCGGGCGGGAACCCCTACGTTTCGATGGTGCGCTCGCCCCCGCCTGTTCGCTCGAACGGGGCGCCACCATCGATCTCAACCTGATGGTGGACCGATCGCGGGGATCGGGACTCCTCGCCTGCGCCGGCGACGAGGAATGGACGGACGGGAGCCAATGGCGCGGCGTATTTGCCGCTTCGCCGTGCACCCTGTGGATCGAGGACCGCTCGCCGGTCGAGCTGAGTTCGATGGTCCTTCTGGCGCGAGCAGGGGCGGGACGCGAGTGCTGGCGCCTGACGGCCCTTGGCGCACCGGTCCGCGCCTGGTGGATCGCGGTCGCGACGCCGGCGTTTTGACGATCATCCGCATTGATGATGTTGGTGCGATCGACGTGCCAGGCCCTCCGCCGCCTCTGGCCCTGGCACGGGGCGTTCGGCCCCAACACGTTGACGAGCTTCAGGGTATGGACCGATCAGGCGCGCACCGGCTGAATTCCTTGGCCCTCAGCGCACCAACCGGAAGCTGTAATCGTCGCGCCGACCCGGATCGACACGGTTGTCTTCGACCGCGCATCGCCACGCTGTGGCGAAAAACTCCGGCTCGGAAGGGATGCGATTCTGTTCCGTTAGGTCGATTGGAATCGCTGCCGCCACTTTACCGGTCTTGATCTCAATGATATGAACGTCCATGGCTCGCTCCGTCCGACGTGAGATCTTCCGCCCCGCACCGATACGGGAGGGAAGCTAGAGGAATCAATCACAGCCTACCGGCAGCCCGGCACGTGGCGATGACGGGGAAAACAAAAACGGCGCAAACGGGCTGAAAGTGATTTGGCCGACGTTTAACGTCGGCCAATGGACTTTGGGTTTCCGAATCCGGGGCAGGAAACAGGTGGCACGAGAGGCCACCGACACCTTTACCGGCCATACTTCCCATCAAGTCACAGCAATAGTCCCACCACTCGACGGGCTGCGCAAGCGCTGTTTCACATTCGATTCGTTTCCCCGAGAGAAAGCCAATCCGAATCAATGCCACGCGAGGATTCGTCTGAGTGCACTGGGTTGACTGCGCCAGTTGCCGAGTAAACCGCCGCGTTAATATAAATTCGGCCGTTGTCGAAACGGCGGCGCTTCAATCGACTATGTCGCATGACAGTCGGTTTCGGATCCGTGTAATGTCGTTCGCACGCGAGAGGTAGGGTTTTTTGCGCAGTGGCGTTCGTTTATCAGAGAGGAAGGAAGAACCATGAACCCCGTCGTACATTTTGAAATGCCCTATGAGAACAGGAACCGGATGGCCGGTTTCTACACCAAGGCCTTCGGCTGGAAGCCGCAAATGCTGGGCCCGGAAATGGGAGAGTACGTTGTCGTGGCCACGGCCGAAGCCGACGAAAAAGGCCGTCCGAAACAGCCTGGCGTGATCAACGGAGGCTTTTACAAGAAACCTGAGGATCCGATGGGCCAACATCCGTCGATCGTCATCGCGGTAACGGACATTCGAGACGCGTTGAAAAAAGTGCGGGAAGCGGGAGGAAAGGTCCTCGGGGAACCGATGGATATTCCTGGCGTCGGTCTGTATGCAGGCTTTCTCGATACCGAAGGCAACCGGGTGAGTGTTCTGCAGCCCTCGGCGCAGATGTAATGGTCGAACGGCGCGCCATGCCCTCGGCACGGCGCGCCGGCTTAGCACGGCGAAAAGTTTGACATCATCCTGAATCCGTTAATCCGAATTGCTTCGCGATTCGGAAATCTGACCATCAACTCAGGTGTTCCACCGAACTGCGAGGGAACTCGCTTAAGGTAGGCTGAGTGGTCTCAAATTGATCGCAATCCGCGCCTTTGTCGCCACTTGGAGCGCCCGATGTACGAAAAAGACTCGAACCTGCTCGCCCCGGCTCAAGC
This sequence comes from Betaproteobacteria bacterium, assembly GCA_005882215.1. GTDB lineage: Bacteria > Pseudomonadota > Gammaproteobacteria > Burkholderiales > Burkholderiaceae_F > VBCK01. Next base: position 17,968 of record VBCK01000063.1, read on the forward strand.
GAATTCCCCCAAGGCCTTCGATCTGCGGCAGGTAGGCGCGCACCCGGATTACTGGTATCCGCTCGCCTGGTCGGACGAGTTACGGGCAGGGCGGGTGCTGGGCCGTCGCTTCGCAGGCCAGCCCGTTGCGATCTACCGCGGCAAGAGCGGCCAGGTGTTTGCGCTGGAGGATAGGTGCGCGCACCGTCAGGTACCGCTGCACCTGGGCGTCGTTTGTGGCGACGAGCTCAAGTGCCATTATCACGGCTGGACCTACGGTGGCAGCGGCCAGTGCGTGGAGGTGCCGTATCTGGGCAAGGAGCGGCTCCCCAACGGCGTGAGGAGTTATCCCGCGCGCGAGGTGGACGGCCTGATCTTCGTCTTTCCCGGCGATTCGGCCCTGGCGCAGAGTCGCTTGCCGACGGCGCTGGGCGCTTCGCAGCGCAAGGACTACAAGACCCGGCGGCTCAATCGTGAAGTGGCTTGCCACTACACCTTCATGCACGAGAATCTGTTCGACATGAACCACCAGTTCCTGCACCGCAAGCAGATGGGCTCGATCAGGGCGCAGTGCATCGGACGGCAACACGGCGAGCAGTGGGCACAGGTGGAATACAGTTTCAGCCGAACCGAAGGCAGACCTTCGGTGGGCGAACAGGTCATCGTGGACCTGGTGCGCAAGCGCGGCCAGGCCAGGAAAGACTTCCGCGACCACATGCGCATTCGCACCGACTACCCGGCCCAGAATCTGAAGGTCTGGGTGGGGCGCGACATCGAAGTGACGCAAGACCCGGTGCTGGACGTGTGGCTGTGCTACACGCCGCTCGATGCCGAGCAGCGCACGAACCGCACCTATGGCTATCTATCGGTCAAGAAGCCGCCGATTCCCGGCCTGATCCACCTGGTGTGGCCCTTCGTAGTCTGGTTCACG
>VBCK01000246.1 GCA_005882215.1 Betaproteobacteria bacterium
AGGAGCCCTCGAACGCGTCGCTGCGGGGCTCCACACTCGCGCAGGCGCTGCAGTCGCTGCCGTGGGACGCCAGCGTCAAATCGCTGGTCGCCTATCCGCAAATCCTGGCCTGGATGGACAGCGCGCTGGATTGGACCGAAGCGGCGGGAGACGCATTCCTCGCCCAGCAGTCCGATGTGATGGACAGCGTGCAGCGGCTGCGCACCCGCGCGCGGGCCGCCGGCACGCTCTCTTCCACGCCGCAGGAGACCGTGACCACGAGTGATCAGGCGATCCAGATAACGTCGCCCGACTCGACCGTGGAGTACGTGCCGGTGTACAGCGCGCAAGTGGCCTACGGACCCTGGCCCAATCCGGACTACCCGCCGTACGATTTTGCGTATCCGGGCTACGCGGCGGGTACCTTCATTGCGTTTCCCATCCTGGTGGGGTACTGGGGATGGGATCACTGCGACTGGCGCCATCACCGGATCGACATCGACAACGGCGTAGGCGGCCCGATCGGGCCAGGCTCGGCGGGCGGACGTCATGTGCCCAGGCGCCCGGTGCCGTGGCGGCATGATCCGGAGCACCGGGGCGGCGTGCCGTATCGCGACCCGGCAACGCGCACAAGATTCGAGGGCGGCGCCGACGGTCATTCGGTGCGCAGCAACTTCCGCGGCTACGACACAGCGCGCCCCGAGGCCGCGCCGTCGAACCGGCCGCCGTCACGGCAGGCACAGCCCGCGCCGACGCCGGGGCATGCTCCGGTCGCCGAACGCCCGACGCCGGGGCGTGGTCCGGTCGCCGAACGCCCGGCGCCGATGCCGCAGCCCGCGCCCCCCTTGGCGCGTGCTCCGATCGCCGAACGCCCGGCGCCATTGCCACAGGCGCAACGCCCTGCTGCCGTGATGCCGCACGAAGTGTGGCGGCCCTCGCCTGCGATGCCGGTGGCCGCCGCGCCGCCGCCCCACGCCGTCGAACGGCCGATGGCTCCGGCGCTGGAGTCGTTCGGGCGCGGCGAAGTGGTGCACATGCAGGAGCAGCGCGGTGAAAGCAGCCGGGTCGCCGCGCCGGCCGGTGGCGGCGCCAGGGGGCACCGATGATGGACCCGGACGTGCAGCAGCGCGCCCGCCCGCGACGCGTTGGCGGACACTTGTTTGCGCTGGGCCTTGGCATTGCCGCGGTGGTGGCGGCATTCTCCTTTCCCGTTTCGGTGCCGGGCGCCCAGGACTCGCAACGGGAATTCGCGACCCCTGAGAAGGCGGCTGCTGCACTGGTGGCCGCGGTCCGCGTCGACGATCAGCCGGAAATCCTGCGGATTCTCGGGGCGGACGGGGAAAAGCTGATCCATTCCGGAGACACGGTGGCCGACCGGCAAAGTCGCCAGCGCTTCATCACGGCTTATGACGAGACCCACAAGGTGAAGATCGAAGGCGCCGGCACGGCGACGCTGATCGTCGGAACGCAGAGCTGGTCGCTTCCGATCCCGATCGCGAAGAAGGCCGATCGCTGGCATTTCGACACGGTCGCCAGCGCCCGCAAGATCATCAACCGCCGCGTCGGGCGCAACGAATTGAACGTGATCGAAGTGTGCCGCGCGTACGTGGAAGCGCAACGCGAATACGCCTCGGAAGACCGGCTTGGCAACGGGCTGCACGAGTACGCGCAGAAATTCGACAGCCACCCGGGGCGGCACGACGGCCTTTACTGGGAAGCGGCGGCAGGCGAAGGGCAAAGTCCGCTCGGGCCCCTGGTGGTGAAGGCGCGCGCGCAGGGTTATACCGACGACGATCACGGATTCGACCCGGCGCCGTATCACGGATACTTCTACCGGATCCTGACCCGGCAGGGCGCGCACGCGCCCGGCGGAGCCAAGGACTACGTCGCCGCCGGCCACATGACCCAGGGGTTTGCGCTGGTGGCCTTCCCCGCACGCTGGGGAGATTCCGGGATCACGACCTTCATAGTCAATCGGGACGGAATCGTGTTCCAGAAGAATCTCGGGCCGCAGACCGCAGGGCTCGCGCGGCAAATCACCGAGTACGACCCCGATCCGAGCTGGGCTACGCCGTAAGCGGCCGGCCGGGGCAGGGTGGCCGGCCGCGGTCGCGGGTCACGATGCCCCGCAGTTCAGGCGTTCCGACTCGATCCCCAGCCCCAGCGCCCGGTACACATCGGCCTGGTTGTCGAACTGAGTCAGGCGGTTCGCAACCAGCGAGCGCTCCACGCTGCGCACGCGCAGCTGGGCATCGAGCCACAGCTGCACGTCGGTGGCGCCCGCCTCGAACCGGGTCCGGGCGATCGATTCGGCCAGCCTCGCCTGCTCGACCGCGCTGCGCAGCGTTTCCTCCTCTGCCTGCAACTGCGTACGGGCCGACAGGGTGTTTTCGACTTCGGCCAGGGCCGTGTACAGGCGCTGCCGAAAACCCACCGCCGCTTCCTCGTATTGCGTCCGGGCGATCCGGGTCGTCAGCTTGGCGGTGTTCCACTGCACGAAGGGCAGCGCGAGATCCCCACCCAGCGTTCCGACCGGATTCTGCACAAACCTGATCAGGCTGGAGCTCGCGGTGCCCAGACTGCCGGTCAAGGTCAGCGTGGGATAGAAGCTGGTGCGGGCCACATCCACGTTCACCAGCGCCTCGCGTACGCGCAGCTCCGCGGCCTGCAGGTCCGGCCGGTTGGCCAGGATCTGCGCCGGCAATCCGGGGCCCACCGGGGGCAATCGGCCCTCGGGCAGCGTCGAGCGCTCGGCGCCGGCCGTCTGCGGCGGCTGATTGAAGAGAATCGCCAGAGCGTTGCGGGCCTCGGTGCGTTGCTGCACCAGCTCGGTCCGCGCCGCCTGCTGGGTCGACAGGCTGAGCTCCGCCTCGGCCGCGTTCAGCTTCGAGCTCGACCCGACCTCGTACTTGGTGCGCGCCAGCTCCAGCGTGCGCCGGGCGTAGTCGATGTCGGCGTCGGCCATCGCCACCAGCTGGTTCAGGTACGCGATCTGCCAGTACAGCTTCGCGGTCGTTCCGGCCAGTGTCGCCGCGAAAGCCCTGCAGTCGGCCGCGGTGGCCTGAGCTTCCCAGCGGCTGGCTTTGCGCTGGTTCGCGAGCTTTCCCCACAGGTCGACCTCGAAACTGAGCAGCGACGTCAGCCCGCTCGAGCGAGCGGTGAACTTTGGGTCGAAGCCGCGGGCGACGGCCGAGACCGCGTCGACCGAGACCGACGGCGCCCGGTTGGTGTCGACCAGGGCCGCCTGGAGCTGGGCCCGATGGACCCGGATCGCCGCGGCGGCGAAGTCGTTGTTGGTCTGCAGCGCCCGCTCGACCAGGGTGTCGAGCTGTGGATCCTGGAAGTTCTTCCACCACCTTCCCGGGTTGCCGATTGCGCTTTCCATTTGAGCCGACCAGGCCGCCGGCAGCGCCGGTCGCGGCTGCGTCGGCCGGGCCGCCTCAGTGGAGCAGCCGGCCAGCGCGAGCGCACAGGCCACCGGGAGGAAGCTCAAGCTTTTCATCGGATCTTCTCAATCCCGGCTCAAGGCCTCGCTCGGGTTGAGCTGCGATCCCTTGCGCGCGGGCATCAAACCGAACAGCACGCCGACCAGCGTCGAGCACAGGAACGCCAGCGCAATCGAGCCGGGCGTGAACACCATGTGCCACTCTTTCACGAACGCCGAGAACACGGTGCCCGACAGCAGTGCGAGGGCGACTCCGGCCGCCCCGCCGATCAGGCAGATCGCGACGGCTTCGGCCAGAAACTGCCGGGCGATGTCCGCACGGCGCGCCCCGACCGCCATCCGGATCCCGATCTCCCGGGTCCGCTCCGTCACCGAGACCAGCATGATGTTCATCACGCCCACGCCTCCGACCATCAGAGCGATCGAGCCGATCAGCGAAAGCATCAGCGAGATCGAGCGGGTTGTGCTCTCGTAGGCCTTGGCCATGCTGTCCATGTTGTTCGTGAAGAAGTCCCTGGCACCGTGCTT
>VBCK01000064.1 GCA_005882215.1 Betaproteobacteria bacterium
TTGGGGTGCCGGCTCTCGGTGGCCGCATGTCGAAGGCTGCTCAGCTTGCGCGAGATCGGGCATCAGCGCGCACACGAGCACAACTGCCATGAAGTGCGCGAGCGCCGGTTGTGCAATATTCACCATGACAGGTGCTGTACGATGAGACCAAGCTTCGCATCGGGACACGGTAGGGACGCCGCCTGAACACAGGCTGAAGAGTAGATGAACGCCGCGCAATGGTGCCTAGACCAGGCTGACAGGTTCTGAACTCGCGGTGGTCACCTAACATTCGGCGGCCGGGCAAGCAGGTGAGTGCCCATGCGCATTGTTGGACTCGGTCACGGCTTGTTCGCCATAGCAGGAGCGGGCCTCGCTGTCTTGAGCCTCACTTACCGCGACTTCGCGCCAATATGGCAACCCTTACCCGCCTGGATTCCCTGGCGGGAAACCTGGGTCTACGGATCCGGGCTACTCGTCTTGGGCGCCAGCGCCGGTCTTTGGTTCTCGCGCACGGCCTTGCCGAGCGCGCTGATGATCGGCACGTACCTGGCGGTCTGGGCCGTGACTCGTGCAGCCCCAGTCGTCTTCAAACCACTCAGCGTTGGCTCATGGTATGGCCTTTGCGAAGCCCTGGGGCCGCTGCTTGGTGCCTGGATCCTTTACGCCACGTTGCGATGGCCATCGCGTGTGCCGGAGACGCCGTTAATCGCCAGCGAGCGCGCCGTGCGCGCGGCACAGGTTCTGTTTGGCCTTACGTGTGTCGTATACGGATTGGCGGACTTTGCCTACGCCGACTTCACTGCCAGCATGGTGCCTATGTGGCTACCTAGCCGCTTGGGATTCGCTTACTTCACTGGGCTCGGTCACGTCGCGGCTGGAATTGGCATCATGATCGGGATTCTCCCCCGCTTGGCGGCCACCCTCGAAGCGCTCATGATGAGCCTGTTTGGCCTTCTGGTCTGGGTGCCGAGCCTGTTTATGCAGCCGCCGCCCGAATGGGCAACGCCGCCCAGAAATCAATGGTCCGAACTCTTCGTGACCCTGTTGTTGGCGGCCTCCGCGTGGATTGTCGCAACATCCTTGGAAAACCGCCCCTGGGGCTTCGCTTCGGGCTCACGCACACATCGGGACGCTTCAGATCTATTGTGACGCCGACGTAGCGCCGGTTGGTGCTGCGCGCCGCTCGCAGGCCCGGGCCATCAAGTCCTCGGGCGGCTACGGCGTTGCGGCCGGGGGCGTTCCGAGCACTGACCGGGCGACCGCGTCTCGGCTCGGATCGATCGCCGAATTCCGCTCGCCGTGCGCCGCCACCAGGAGCGACTCCTCGCCTTCGGACAGCGGTTGTTGCAGAGTCCAGGACAACCGAGCGGGATGGAGGTAGAAGTTCGCGGTCGGATCGACCTGGACGCCTCTGCGCGCCACGATCACTGCCGGATGCTCACCTTCGGACATCGGTCGTTGCAGAGTCCAGGACAGCCGAGCCGGGTGCAGGTAGAACCTCGAGGTCGGATCGACCCGGACGCCTCTGCGCGCGACGACCACCGCAGGATGCTCGCCGAGTCGAGTCGCCTCCGGCCTCGCCTGGTCGCCGGCGCGTGCGGACGGCGTCGCCAAGACCAGAGCCAGTATGGACAGGCTAAGAATGCGCGTTGTACTCATTTTCGATTCCTCCTTCAATATGACCAGTCACCTTAACGGTAGCCAAAAAAATCGAGCACCGAGATGCCCGTTTCAAAAAAATCGGCCTACCCGATCAAGCGACCGAAACCGATCGCCATGAATTCCTTCAACGGCGCCGAGTCGCCCGCTACGCGCGCCCGCAGGAGCGCACCTTCAAACGCACTTAACAGAACACCCGCGAGCTGCTCGGCTTTCACTTTCGAATCCACCTCGCCCGCCCTTTGGGCTTCCCGGATCACGTTCGCAATCAGCTTCACCCAGTTGTCGAACGCGCCCTCCAGACGGCCCCGGACAGGGGCACTGTGATCGGCAAGCTCGCTCGAGAAATTCCCGAGTAGGCATCCCTTCTTGTAGCCGGAGTCAACGAACTCCTGAACCAGTGGCGTGAAATAAGCCTTCAGCCGCTTCAAGGGCGCAACCCTGGTATCGCTCAGCAATGCGTGCGAACCCTGTTCGATGTAGCGATCAATGACCTCGAGCGCCAGGGCTTCCTTGCTCTTGAAGTGGTTGTAAAACGACCCCTTGGGCACCTCAGCCAAGTCGGTGATGTCTTCGACGCTGCTGCCGTTGAACCCCACCCGATGAAACTGATCGAGCCCTGCCCTGACTATCTTGTCGCGAACGTTTGGCTTGGCCATGTCGGTATAATATGACCGGTCGTCTTAGATGTCAAGCCCCCAAGCCACCGATGGCCGAGACGCCGCGCGCATAGCGGCGCGCGTCGCCCGCGCCGGCCGCGAATCTCGTGTGGAGGCCCGTGAGCGAGCTCCAAATGATGTTATCGAGAAGCTGTCGCATCGATTTGGCACCCGCCATAGTGCTTTCAAAATCAAGTGCTTGCGCTATTTCATCCGATTTGCCACTCGTTCGTGGAGCAGTGCCCGATTTAAACACGCGGGCGGCCTTGTTGGCGCAGGGTGCCACGGTCCGGCCTGACTGCCTCAGCTTCCCATTGCCGCTTTTCGCAGCCTCATCCGTCGTATCTAATGGGCAATCGCGGGGCCAGCACCACAAATGAAAACCGGATGGCGGCGCACGTGAAGCGCGGGGACCGAGTCGCAGTCGATGGTGGGATTGAGTCCACCACGCCCGATTTGACGCCGGCAGAGTACCGCGCCACGGTCAACCAGCTCTTTCACCAACACAACCGCGCGCTGGTTAACTTTCTGCTGACTCGTGTACGTAGCAAGGCCGAGGCCATGGACCTGGCTCAGGAAGCCTACGTACGCCTGTTGCAGCTCGATCACCCGGCCGCGATCGGCTTTCTGCGCGGCTACTTGTTCCGCATTGCCGCAAACCTGTCAGTGGACAGCATGCGCGCACGCATCCCGCGCGAGCGTGCCGCCGTAGAGCTGTTCGAAGAGCTCGGAGACTCTGACGAAATCGAGCATCGCGCCATCCTGCACGAAGAATTCGACGTCGTGTGCGCCGCGCTCAAGCAGCTTCCGCCCAAGTGCCAGAGGGCCTTCCTTCTCCATGTCGTCGAAGGCTATAGCCACACCGAAACGGCCCGGGCTGTCGGCTGTAACGAGCGCATGGTGCGCTACCACATCAGTCGGGCGCTGGCGCATTGCCGCAAGGAACTGGCCCAGCTTTCCAAGCACATGGAGCTTTCCAAGCATGACGCCGAATCCTGAAAGCCAGGCACGAGAGGACGCGCGCCGCAAGGCTGCAGCAGACTGGCTGCAGCGCCTTGACGACCCTGCCCTTCCGGAAGCGGACCTGCAGGCCTGGCTGCATTGGCACGGGGAATCCGAGCAGAACCGGAAAGCATTCGAGGAAATGCAGACACTGTACCGGCAGTTGCGCGATCTTCCGGGGGATTACAGGCGCGAGCTTCGGCGGCGCTTCGAGCACACCGACCCGTTGCGTCCACAGCCGTGGCCGAAACTGTGGGCTCTGGCTGCGACGGTTTTGCTGGCAGTCGCCGTCGCGGGCGGGGCCTGGTGGTTGCAAGTCTCCGATCCTTCCACGGTTGCCTACGCCGCCCCGCCGGACCGGCACCGCACGATCAAGCTCGCCGACGGTTCTTCGTTGGTGTTGGCCCAGGATTCCCTCGCCCTGGTGAGATTCACACGCCACGTGCGATCGCTAACCATCGAACGCGGCGAGGCGTACTTCGAAGTCCGCCATGAACCCGACAGACCGTTCGAGGTTCAAGCTGCGGCTGTTCGTGTAACCGCGGTCGGCACGGCTTTCAACGTGGCACGCACGAACGGTCGAGTGACGGTAACCGTGACCGAGGGCGCTGTAGATGTCGTGCAGCTGTCGAGGCCAGGCGCCGCCGAAAATTCGTCAGCCCGCCTGGCGCCGTCGCAGCATCAACGCCTCAATATGGGCGAACGCCTCGTGCTGGGCGACGCTCTCGCTCAGTCCGACCAGACCCAAAGTGGTGCAGAGCTCGCCTGGACAAATGGCCAGATTCAGTTCGTCGATGCACCGCTATCGCAAGTGGTACGGACTGTTAGCCCCTACGCGCGAGGTCGGATCATGATCGACGACCCGCGCGTTGCCGACTTGACCTACTCGGGCACCGTATTTCGCGATCGTGTGGACGAGTGGGCCATGGCCTTGCCGGCAATTTTCCCAGTCCGGACAGTCGCCCTGAGCGACGGCAGCGTGGCGCTCGTATTAGGGACCGAGGCCGCCACCGCGAAGTAAAACGGCCTTTGAGCATTGCCAAAGGCTCCTTATTGCCGCTTTTTCCTGGCTGATCCGTCTTAGATGTGTCCGTTTGCGTGCCGGAACACGTGGCGCAGCGGAAATCAAAATGCATCGCGGGAAGAGGGACCGATGAGGACGCTGCGGAGGTTCAATTCGCGGTTTGGGATCGCAGCGCTTCTCGTCGCGACAGCCGTCACTCTAGTCGCGCCAACGCCCGCCCGAGCGGTCGATCTGGATCAACAGGTCGTGTTCACCATTGAGCCACAGAAGCTGGTTCTGGCATTGATCGATTTTTCCCGGCAAGCGAACCTGCAGGTGATGTCTGACGGCTTGGACGTCAAAGACCGCCGGGCGCCCGGCGTGCACGGGCGCTACGCCGTCGGTAAGGCGCTCGATTTGCTCCTGGCCGGCAGCGGGCTGAGCTACAAGGCCGCCGGACCGAACACGATTGCCGTGGTCGCAGGGGCATCCCGCACCGCCGCCGTCGACCCTCCAGTCGAAGCCCAGGTTCGGACGGCCCAGGGCGGACCAACCGAAAAGATCGAGGTAACCGGGTCGCACATCCTGCGCTCAGAAGCGGAAGCGGTGCAAAACATCCAGGTAATCTCGTCTCAGGACATCAAGAGCAGTGGACAGGAGACGGTGGTCGATTACCTGCGCACGATCTCTTCGACGTTCGGCAACAGCATCAACGAATCCTTTACCAACAGCTTTGCGCCAGGCTCCGCCATGGTCGGACTGCGCGGCCTGACCCAGAAGGACACGCTGGTTCTTGTGAACGGCCGACGCATCACGAACTACGGCCTGTTCCAGAACCTGTCGGACTCGTTCGTCGACCTGAACTCGATTCCGCTGACCGCCGTGGAACGAATCGAGATTCTGAGGAGCGGCGGGTCGGCCATCTATGGGTCGGATGCGATCGCCGGGGTGATCAACATCATTCTGAAGCAGAACACGACGGACAAGACAGTTGAAGGCGGAGGCCGGCTGACGACCGACGGCGGCGCGGCGACAAGGGATGTGGGTGTCGTCTTTGGTTACGGAAACCTGATGGCAGACGACTACAACGTCGTCTTTTCAGCCAGCGGCTACAAACGCGACCGGCTGCTCTTCTCGCAGCGCGACAACACGAAGAACCAGGACTACCGGAGTCTGCCCGACGGCATCCTCGACTGGAATCTGGCAAACCAGTATCTGAACGCTCCCGGGCGCAAGCCTTTTCCGAGCTGCGGCACCAACGGCCTGCCCGGACAGGTGCTCGCGGGCAGCCACGGACTCGGATGCTATTACAACGATGCCACTCAACTGACGCTGCTGCCGGGCGCGGAACGAGCCAACCTGAGCGGCAACGGCAACCTGCGGCTGAATGCTGACTGGAACGCGTTTGCCGATGTGTTCTACTCAAACGAGAAGACCACGTCGACTTTCATCCCTTTCATCTTTCGCTCGGGAAACTGGGTATTCGATCCAGCGACCGGCGGCATCCATCCGATCCCCAATGTCCTGCCGGGGACCAATCCGGCCGCGCTGAACGGCCAGCCCACCCCGATCGATTTCGCCTTCCAGAGCGTGGGCCCCCGCAATTACGAGGTCGTCTCCAATACCTATCGAGTCAGCGGCGGCCTGCGGGGCACGTGGCAGGCGTGGGATTGGGAGGGCGCGTACGGTCACTCGGAGAACTCGGTCACCCAGGACCAACATAACGGCATCAATGCACAGGTGCTGCAGGCGGTGATTCAGAACGGCTCATACAGCTTCCTGAACCCGCTCTCGACGCCCGGGGTCAGTCGCGCTCTTGCAATCACTTTCGGAAACTCGGCCGTCGCGAAGCTCGATACCTTGGATCTGAGGGGGAGCGGTGGGCTGTTCGATCTGCCGGCGGGCACGGCAATCGTCGCCGCGGGACTGGAGTTCCGTCGCGAATCGGTCGACGACGAGCCGAACGATGCACTGGCGCACGGGCTCGTGAGCCGCACGGGGGTCACACGGGTCGACGCGGGACGCGACATCTATGCCGGATATGTCGAATTGGACCTGCCGGTCCTGAAGTCGCTCGAGGTCGACCTGGCGGGGCGCGAGGAGCACTACGAGAACACGGGCAGCAAGTTCACGCCCCAGGCCACGCTGCGCTGGCAACCCGTTCGCGAATTCAGCCTGCGGATAGTGGGTGCGAAGGGCTTCCGGGCGCCGAGCCTGGCCGAGTCCAGCAACAGTGTTTCGGTGGCGAATCAGGCGATATTCGATCCGGTGCTCATGGTGCCCGAAAACGTCGGTTACATCACCGGCGGCAATCCGAAGGTGCAGCCCGAGACCTCCGACAATCTTGATATCGGGTTGGTGTTCTCGCCGCTGAACAACGTCAACCTGTCGGTCGACTACTTCAGCATCTGGCTGCACAGCGTGATCGCTCCGAATGCGACCGCTCAACAGATCGTCAACAACCCCTCGGGGTATCCTCCCGGCTCCCTGCTGCGCGGGGCGGACGGCTCGGTCATCTACGCGAAAGCGCTGTTCACGAATCAGTTCGATATCCGCACCGACGGCCTCGACATCAGCGGCGACGTTACGTTCCCGCTGCCGGACGCATCCAAGCTCAAATTCCTGCTCGAGGCGAGCTACGTTCCGACGTTCCTTATAAATCAGGGCCCCGGAGTGGGGTGGACGGAATTTGCGGGAACTAACGGCTGGAACTATGGCTCACCGATCGCCGGTGGCGGGCCGGTTCCGCGCTGGAAGGGTAGGGCCACCGCGCGCTGGGAAAACGCGGAATGGACCGGTCAGGTCGTCGGGCGCTACGTGGACCGCTATTTGAACTACGGATCCGTCCCTGCCTCCGGCCTTGGCCTGACTCAGCAGAGCGTTTCGGCGTTCAACGCGATCGATCTGTACGGCCAGTACCGCGGCCTGAAGAACTGGAAGTTTTCGATCTCGGTCGTGAATCTGTTCAACAACAAGCCGCCCTATGACAGCACCGCCCTGCTCTTCTTCTCGGGTAACGGCGTCGGTGGCGGCACGATTCCGCCCTATGACCCCGTCACCTATGACGACCTCGGGCGCATGGTCGACCTGCACGTCTCGTATTCCTTCTGAGGCATCGAGGGGGAGACATGTCCAGACGAATTCCAGCGCAACGACCGCTGGCAGTTGCCATCGCGGGCTTCACTCTTTCGGCGGCCGTCTTCGCCCAGGAGGCGCCGCCGCCCATGGAACGCATCGAGATCACCGGTTCATTGATCAAACGGATCGAAGCCGAAACCGCGTTGCCGGTTCAGGTGCTGACGCACGAGGACATCCAGCGTTCCGCAGCCAATACCGTCGAGGAATTGCTACAGACGGTCACCGGTGCGCCGTCGATGGGAAATCTGGCTGCGGCGAATACGGCGGGCGCGAACAACGCCGGCCTGTCCGGGGTTTCGCTGCGGGGCCTGGGAAGCAATCGAACGCTGCTGCTGATCAATGGTCGTCGCATCGCGCCCTACGGCAACACGGTCGACAGCGTGTCGGTCGATGTCAACAGCATTCCGCTGGCGGCGATTGACCGCGTCGAGGTTCTCAAGGACGGTGCGTCTTCGATCTACGGCAGCGAGGCGATCGGGGGTGTGATCAACTTCATCATGCGAAGGGACTTCCGCGGCATCGAGCTGAGCGCCGATCATGGCGAAACGACTGAGCACGGGGGAAACCCGACGCACGCGAGCATCGTGTATGGCTACGGCGACATGACCCGGCAGCGTTTCAACCTCTCGCTGATCGGCAGTTACGAGAAGCAGGACGCGCTATTCGGAGCGCAGCGGGCTTTTGCCGATCATGGATTCAACGCCGCCAACGGCAACGACACGACCTCGGGCAACACGTTCCCGGCCAACATCACGTGGGCTGCGATCAACGGCGCGTCGCGCAACCCCAATGTGCCGAACTGCGCACCGTCCATCCTGGATCCCCTGTTTACTCCGGATCGCTGCCGCTTCGATCCGTCGCCCCTTGTGTCGCTGGTCCCGGAGGCGGAGCGCCTGGGCTTGTTCGGAACGGCACGCTTCGCAGTGACCGCGGAGCTGGAAGTATTTGCCGAGCTGTCCTACGCGCATAACAAGCAGGTATTTCAGATTCAGCCCGTTCCGATCTCCGATCAGTTTGCAATCGCGGCGACGGATCCGCTGCTGCACGATCCGAGGAACCCGACGGCGTTTCCATACATCATGCCGTCGACCAACCCGCTGTTTGCCGTCACGGGCGGCTCGCCGCTTTCGACAATCGTCATCCATCCAGGCAGTCCCTACTATCCGACCGCCTATGTGCAAAGCCAGGTTGGCGCGGGCAATCCGCTGCCTGACATCCTGGTCCGGTACCGGTCGTTCGGCACCGGCCCGCGTAGCTGGGTCGATGTGTCGGAACCCAAGCGAGGTGTGGTGGGCGTCAAAGGCACGGTCGCCGACTGGGACTACGAAGCGTCGGTCCTGGATAGCGAAAGCCGAGTAGCCGAGCAGGCGCTAGGCGGCATCCCGGAATTCAGCAAGATCATGCCCCTGCTGAACAGCGGCAACGTGAATTTCTGGGGTCCGAATACGCCGCAGATTGCACAAGAGCTCCTGGCGACTGATTTCACGGACTACGCCTACAAGACCAAGACCTCGCTGCGGGGCGTTAACGCCAAAGTCAGCAGGGACGTGCTCGCGCTCCCGGGTGGAGCGCTCGCGGCGGCCGTCGGTGCCGAGTTCCGCCAGGAGAGATTCAGCTTTGATCCGAATCCGCTGATGGCCAATGGCGACATCGGATCGCACTATGGTGGCAACAATCTTCCTGTCGATGCGCAGCGCAACGTGGAGGCTGCGTTCGGAGAAGTCGACGCTCCCGTCCTGAAGTCGGTCGAGGCAGACTTCTCCGTGCGTTTTGACCACTACGGGGGCACCGGTAGTCGGACCAACCCAAAAGTGAGCCTGCGCTTTCAACCGGTGCCGCAAGTGCTGCTGCGCGCCGCGGCCGGCGAGGGCTTCCGCGCTCCGTCTTTGCTCGAAACCAAATTCCCGATGGTTGTCGCAGTAGGTGCCAATGGTGTCAGCGACCCGGTCCGCTGCCCGATCACCGGCAGCAGCACGGATTGCAGCACCCAGTTTACCGACCTGAGCGGCGGCGATTCTCATTTGCGGCCGGAGACTTCGAAGAACATTACGGCCGGTATCGTGCTCGAACCGAATCAGTACATGTCGCTTGAAGTCGACTGGTTCCGGACTTTACTCAAGAACACGATCAGCCAGGGCCTCGGGGATTTCTTCATCCTGAATCACTTGGCCACGTACGGCAACCTGGTGTCGAGGGGACCGAATAACCTTGTGGTAAACGGCCAGGTCATTCCGAACAGCGGCTCGATTACCTCGATCAATGAGACCTTTCTGAACGTCGGGGGCACCGTCGTTCAGGGCATCGACTTCAACGTGAAGGGGCGCGCTCCGCTGAATGCCTTGGGACTTGGCGAGCTCGGAACCCTGAAGGTCGATTGGACCGGAACGCTGTTCTCCAAATTCGACGTCCAGAATCCCGATCGCAGCTGGACCGGCTATGTGGGCACGGTCAATCCGATTTCGGCCCTCGGGCCCAACGGCAATGGTGGCGTTATTCCGAACTTCCGGGACGTGACAACGCTGGTGTGGGACTACTCGTCGTGGGAAGGCGTGCTGATTCGCTACTTTCAGGGAAATTACGTGGATCTGCCCTCCACGCTGACGGGTTCGCAGGCGATTGTCGGTGCCTACGAGACCTATGACATACAGGGAAGCTACCTCGGATTCAAGAACCTCAGGCTGTCTCTAGGCATTAAGAACATGTTCAATCGCGCGCCGCCCTATTCGAACTCCGGAGGCCAGAGTTCCTTCCAGGCAGGCTACGACCCGAGCTACGGCAATCCGTTGGGGAGACTGATCTACGGAAAGTTCACGTACTCGATCAAGTAAGCATGGGCTGCGCCGAATCACAGCCAATCGAGGCTGTGCGAACCGACCCACTATCTGATGCTCGGGACCATCCTGACCGTCATGCCCGGCCTTGTGGGGCTGCGAGCCGCACCAGGCGACGGCCCATCGACGCGACCGCGACCCTGAGCGCAGCCGGCGAGCGGACCCGGAAATCGAAAGGCAGTCGGGCCAGTTGCAGCGCGAACCAGTCCAGGTCGTCGGCCTGGCTGCGCAACAGCACGCCGTCGCCGGTCCATTCGAGAACGCCGAATCCGGAAACCATTTCCCGCTGCGCGGCGGCCAGATCCGTCGCGAGCACGACCTCGATCCGGTGGGCGCGGGGCAACGTGGCGATCGACTCTTTCAGGTAAGCGAGCGCATCGAAGCTCGCCGGTCGATCGAAGCGCGCTTGCAGCGCGGCCGCCGCGCCGACCCGATCGAGGCGGAACGAACGCAATCCCTTTCGAAGATGGCACATCCCCACCGCGTACCACCGGCCGGCGCGGCAGACGAGGCCATACGGGTCGAAATCGCGCTGCGTATTCTCGCCCTGCGGCGTCCGGTACTGCAGATGGATTCTCCTGCGCTCCTGGGCCGCGGTCGTCATAAGTCCGAGCACATGCTCGTCGATGGGTGCGATGGGCCGGGTGAGTTCCAGGGCGACGGACTGGTCGACGGCGTTCAGCCTTGCCCTGAGCCGCTCGGGCATGACCCGCCCCAGCTTGGCCTTGGTGCTGGCGACCGCGGGCATCGCCCGGCCGAGGCCGAGGCTGCGCGCGGCGAGCAGGCCCATGGCCAATGCCACCGCTTCGTCGTCCGTGAACATCAGTGGCGGAAGCTTGAAGCCTGGAATCACTTGGTAGCCGCCGAACCGCCCCTGCGACGTCATGATGGGAATTCCGAGCTCCTCGAGCGTGGCGATGTAGCGGCGCAGTGTCCGCCGGTCGACCTCCAGCGCCTGCGCGAGTTCCGCCCCGCTGGCAGAGCCGCGCGCCTGCAGCAGCTCAAGCAGTGCGAGAACGCGGACTGTCGGCCGGGACATTCTTGAAGTCTCCGCCTCTAATAGGACAGGAACTGTCCTATATCGAGATTACTCTGCGCGCGTAGTCCCCGCCACATCGAAACAGGAGAAGGAAGATGGATCAGCCCTACAACCGGATCTCGGAGAACGTGCTGTTCACCTTGCTGCTGGCCGCGCTTGTCGGTTGGCTGGCGGCGCCAATGGCCTCGGATCTGCTGTCGGCTTCGGCGGCCGGGGCACGCCATGCAGCGCTCGCGGGAGTCCACCGTTCATGACCGAGTTGACGCCTCCATCGCACGATGAGAAGAGGGCCATGTTGGGCGCGCCGCCAGTGGTCTGCTCGCGAAACTGCCCGTTCCGAGTCTTGTGTGATGCCGCGAGCGGGCCTCGGGCAACGACGCCGGTGGCCGTGGATCTGGCCTCGGGCTCGGCGGCCGCGACGTGTCTCGCAACAGTCGCGGACGTCCAGCGTTCGCGACCACGAGCCGGGAGCGCAACGTGGTCTCAGCAGGTTTAGCCCGGGGACTTGCTCCTCGATCGCTTCGCTTCGCAGCCCCCGTTCTTTCCCCCGCGGCTAGGCGACGTCACGCCCACCTGCCACGCAAGGTCGCACAGCGCAACCTCGAGATCGGAATGGACCTCGCGGACGACGCATCCGCCATCGAGTCTTTGATGCAACGGTATGCAGACACGTCCATGTCCCTGGCAGATGCCTGCCTGGTGCGTCTAACTGAACGCCTGTCGGATTGCCGGTTGTTTACGCTGGACGCCGACTTCGAACATTACCGTCGAAACGGGCGACATCTGATCCCGCTGCTGCACCCGTCCTGATTGCGCGAAGTTCGGACGGCCGACTACGCCTCGCAATTCCCGCTGTGAGCGCAATGGCCTCCTTCGTAGACGCCGCCTGCGACCAAGGCGTACACACGGCCGCTACTTGCCGCGGCCAGCGGCCGCCAAGATCAGATCTGCGATCTCCTGTGGGTGGGAGACCAAGGAAAGGTGACCTGCCTCCAGCTCCACGGTTGTCGCTTTCATGCGTGCTGCTAGAAATCGCTCCAAGTCGGGCGAAATCGTCTGATCGAGTCTCGAGACCGCATACCAGCTCGGTTTTGAGCGCCAAGCAGCCATGGTGGTTCGCCCACCGAACAGAGAGGCAGCGGTAGGCTCTTGTTCGGCATAAAGGACTTCTGCCTTTTCGTTTG
>VBCK01000125.1 GCA_005882215.1 Betaproteobacteria bacterium
TCTCGACACCCTTTGCACAGTCCACTGGGCCGACTTGAGCCGTTCTAAGCCAGTCCGGATCGTGACGTTCAACAAGGAGCTGGCCATCCGGCGCAACATGGCGGCGCGCGCTCGTCACAAACGAGGTCCTCGTCAAACCTGAAGGCTGATTGACCAGGCAACTGGCAAGCAGCACCGTGTCGAATACCTTGCCGAGGCGCAAGTCCTCGATGTCCGACTCAACGCGTACTGCGTCTTGAGGCACGCACGCGAGCATGTCCGCGCAGTTGTCCACCGCCGTGACGTTCAAACCCCACTCGAGTAGCTTACGCGTGAGGCGACCTGCGCTGGCGCCCAGTTCGAGAACAGACGTGCCGGCCCTCAGCAGCTCGCGCACACTGTCGAGATCGCCGAGGTAAGGCATGCTGCGGTACAACTCCACGGAGCAGCCATCACGTGTTCGTGCGCCGGGGCCAGAGCACGACAAGACAGAGCTCATGGGGAATCGAGCGCCTCGATCGCGAGCGCCGCAAGGCGCGCCCCGATCGCGGGCGCGAACTTGAACCCGTGCCCCGAGCACGCCGAGCCGACCACGACGCGCCCGTGCCGCTCCAGGATGAAGCTCTGATCGGCAGTCGACGTGTACAGGCACGCCTGTGCGTCGATCGGTCGCGGATCGGCGAGCAATACATGCTCGCCGATCCAGGCCGTGATCGCCCCGACGAGCGCCGCGTCCGGCCCTCCTGTCTGCGACGGATCGACCTGGGGTCCCGCACCGTGCGCGGCGGCCTTGATGCCGTGCACCGGATCGGCGAGGGCGTAGAAAGAAATTCCTCCGGTTCGAAGCCCAACCGAAACGAAAGCCGGCATGGGGCGTGCGTCGACCGGAACAAAATAGCAGACGGTCTCGCGCGTCACGCGGACGGGCAGCGGCGGCTTGACCAGATCGTTCACCCACGCCCCAGCCGTGACAACGACGCACGCCTCGCGCAGGTCGGCCAGCGAAGTCACGCGCGTTCCATAACGCACGTCGATACCGCGGGCCAGGGCCGCGAGCGCACGATCGGCCCGGACGATGCCCGCCTCCGGTTGCAGCACCGCGAAAGATCCCGCAGGGACCCGAAGCGGGAATCGGCGCTGGACTTCATCGCGTTCGAGCCGTTGCCAGGACACCCCGCACGCTTCGAGCACAGCCGCCGAACTGTCTTCCAGGTTCGTGACGATCTCGATCAGTCCGTCAAGCTCGAGCAGCGACTCCCCCGCCTCGACCTCGATCCGGCCAACTTCCGGATTAAACAGCAGGTCGACATCGGGATAGAACGCGAAATCGTCTTCGATCCGGGATCCGACCTCCAGACACACTGCCACCGCCCCGCTCCGGTTGACCAGGTGATGGCCGTCCGGCACATTCCTGGGAAAAGCCGCGCAATCGCCGGCGCGCAAGACTTCCTCGGCCCTGTCCGTGATCAGCACGACCTCGCCCGACAGGACATAGACGAATTCGTCTTCCGCCGAGTGCCAGTGGCGCTGGCTGGACCACGCGCCCGGCGGCAGTTGCAGCAGATTGACGCCGAACTGGGTGAGGCCGGCCGCGTCGCCAAGACGCTGGCGAATGCGGTTGGCCGGCTCCTTGTCGAACGGCGCCGGGTAGGTAGAGCCCTTGCGCTGTGGAATGGTTCTCAGATCGAGTTTTGGCATCGCAGAGGCTCCATCAACGGCTCATCCTAAGGCGAAAACGCACTGCCCATTCCAGAACGCTGAACGAGGCCTCGAACCCCAGCGCCAGCGCCGCCGCCGGCAGCGCCCCGGCCAGCAGCATCTGATCGTCGTTCAGCGCCAGACCGATCGAGATGCGCTCGCCGAATCCGCCGGCGCCTACGAACGCGCCGATCGTGGCGGTGCCCACGCTGATCACCGCGGCGGTCCGTATGCCGGCCAGAATCACGGGGGACGCCAGCGGCAGCTCCACGGTCCACAGCCGCACCAGGCTGCGCGCCCCCAGAGCCGTGGCCGCCTGACGCAGCGTCTCCGGCACCTGCGCCAGGCCGACGGCGGTGTTGCGCACGATCGGCAGCAACGCGAAGATGAACAGCGCGAGCAGCGCAGGGCGGGTGCCGATAGCGCCCAGCACCGGGATCAGGGCGGCGAGCAGCGCCAGCGCCGGAATCGTCTGAAGCGCGCTGACCACGCCGAGGATCACGTTGCCCGCGCGGGGCCAGCGGGCCGCGGCGACCCCGAGCGGAATGCCGACCGCGCTGGCCGCGGCCACCGACAGCAGCACCAGCGCGATATGCTGGCGCGCCAGCCGCGCGAAGTCTTCACCGAACAGGCGCTCGCGAAAGCTCGGCCGCGAGGCTCCCAGCCCGGATCGGTCGATGAACGACTGCGCGATGTCGCGCGCGCTGCGATGATCCAGTTCCGCGGCGCCGTTCAGTTCGATCATCTTGCGGGTGTCAATGCTCCCGGCCAGCGCCTTCAGCGCGGCCCAGGCCTGCGGGAAGCGCTGCGGCACCGAGCGCCGGAACATCACGACCGCGTCATAGCGCGGAAAATAGTGGCGGTCGTCACGCAGCACCTGAATACCGTAGCGGGCGATCTTGGCGTCCGTCGTGTACAGGTCGATCACGTCGATCTGATGCGCGGCCAGCGCTTCGTACGCCAAGCCGTGGTCCAGCCCGCTGGGCCGGGCGGTGAGCCCATAGTGGCGCGCGAGCCCCGGCCAGCCATCGGCCCGTCCGAGGAATTCGTGCGAAAGCCCGATGCGCAGCTCAGGGTGCCCGGCCAGATCGCTGATGCGTTCGAGATGCAGGGCCTGCGCGGTGTCGTGCCGCACGCCGATCGCATACGAATTCTCGAAACCCAGTTCAATGTCGGCGCCAAGACCCAGCGGTGCCAGCTCCCGATCGATCTGCTCCAGCGCAGCGTCGGCGCGCTCGTGGTGCAGGATCTCCAGCTCGATCGTGCCCAGGTATTCGGGATACAGATCGATCGCCCCGCTGCGCAGCGCCTCGAACAGGATCGCCGTGTTGCCCATCCCCGGAACATGCTCCGCCGCTGTCGTGCGCCGCGCGGCCTGGGTCAGGATCTCGCCCAGGATCGTCGATTCGGTGAAGCGCTTGGAACCGACCCGCAGGATCTCGGAGCCCGCGGCCGGCGCCGCGGTCAGCAGTGCCGCAACGGCCAGCCAGAGGCGCCCTGCTCCGGGTGCCCGGCCGCGCACGGTTTCATGCTCCGCTGCGGCGCGTAAAGATCAACGCACGCAGCTCGCCGACAATGCCCCGGCGGAACAGCAGCACGCACACCACGAAGATGGCGCCCGTGATCACGGTCACCCAGGAGCCGACCTTGTCGGCCAGCAGGTCCTGCAGGCCGACGATCGTCAGCGCGCCGACCGACGGGCCCAGCACCGTTCCGAGCCCGCCCAGCAGCGTCATCAGCACGACCTCGCCCGACATGTGCCAGTCCGCATCGGTCAGCGAGGCGAGCTGGAACACGATCGCCTTGGTCGCGCCGGCCAGGCCGGTCAGCGTCGCCGACAGCACGAACGCCAGCAGCTTGTAGCGATCGACCGCGTAGCCGAGCGAGATCGCGCGCGGCTCGTTTTCGCGGATCGCCTTCAGGATCTGCCCGAACGGCGAGTGGATCGTGCGATGGATCAGCCAGAAGCCCGCCAAATAGATCGCGAGTACGAAAAAGTACATCACCATGTTGTCCGACAGATCGATCAGGCCGAACAGGCGGCCCCGGGGAATTCCCTGCAATCCGTCCTCACCTCCCGTGAACGGCAGCTGCACCTCCAGGAAATACACAAGCTGGGCCAGGGCCAGCGTGATCATCGCGAAATAGATGCCGGAGCGGCGGATCGCCAGCAGCCCGAACACGGTACCGAGCATGCTGGCCGACGCGGTCCCGGCCAGGATACCCACCTCCGGCGGCGCCCCCAGGTTCTTGCACAGGTAGCCACACACGTAGGCGCCGAAGGCGAAGAACGCGGCGTGGCCGAACGACAACAGGCCGACGAAGCCGAGCAGAAGGTTGAACGCCGAGGCGAACAGCGCAAAACACAGCACCTTCATCAGGAACGTGGGGTACGCCAGGAATGGGGCGACCAGGCCGCCCACGATCAGCGCCGCGAACATCAGCCTACTCGAGCCGCGCGCGGCGGCCATCCAAGCGATCTTCATTCGGACCCCGTCACGCCTGCCGCCCGAACAGGCCCGCCGGGCGCACCATCAGTACGATCACCATGATCAGGAAGATCACGACGGCCGATGCCTGCGGGTAATAGACCTTCGTGAGCGCCTCGACCAGCCCGAGTCCGACCCCGGTGACGATCGACCCCAGGATCGAACCCATGCCGCCGATCACCACCACCGCGAACACCACGATGATCAGGTTCGAACCCATCAGCGGATTGACCTGCATCACCGGCGCCGCCAGTACGCCGGCGAACGCGGCCAGCCCGGCTCCCGCCGCATAGGTGAGAGTCATCAGCAGCGGCACATTGATGCCGAGTGCCTGTACCAGGTCCGGGCGCTGCGTGGCCGCACGCAGCGTGGCCCCCAGCCGGGTGCGCTCGATCGCGAACCACACGGCGAAGCAGACGCCCAGCGCTGCCACCACAACCCAGGCCCGGTACAGCGGCAGGAACATGAAGCCCAGGTTCATGCCGCCCTGCAGCTGCTCGGGCACTTCGTACGATTCGCCAGAAATGCCGTAGTAATTGCGAAACACCCCCTCGGCGATCAGAGCGAGTCCGAACGTCAGCAGCAGTCCGTACAGGTGATCGAGCTGGTACAGACGCCGCAGCATCAGGCGCTCGATCAGCACGCTGAACGCTCCAACCAGCAGCGGCGCCAGCAGCAGCGACTCCCAATAGTTCACGCCGAAGGCGGCCAGGCCGATCCACGCCACGAACGCGCCGACCATGTACTGCGCGCCGTGCGCGAAGTTGATGATGTTCAGCATTCCGAAGATCACAGCCAAGCCGAGGCTGAGCACCGCGTAGAACGATCCGTTGATCAGTCCCAGCAGCAACTGGCCGAACAGCAGCTGCGGCGGAACGCCGAAGATCGTCATTTAGTTAGAGGCAAGCTGTCACTTCTTGATCAGCGGGCATCGGGAAGCCGACAGCGGCTGGAACGCCTCGTCGCCCGGGATCGTCGCCATGAGTTTGTAATAGTCCCACGGCCCGAACGATTCCGATGGCTTCTTCACCTGAAACAGGTACATGTCGTGCACCATGCGACCGTCGTCGCGGATGCGCCCGTTCCTGGCAAAAAAATCGTTCACTGGCGTCTTCTTCATTTGCGCCATCACTTTCTGCGCATCGTCGCTGTTGACCGCCTTGACCGCCTTCAGGTAGTGCATCACCGACGAATAGTCTCCGGCCTGCACCATCGTCGGCATCCGCTTGTGCTGCTCGAAGAAGCGCTTCGACCAGGCGCGCGTTTCGTCGTTCAGATCCCAGTAGAAACCCTCCGTCAGGTACATGCCTTGCGTCATCTTCAGACCCAGCGAGTGCACGTCGGTGATGAAAACCAGCAACCCGGCGAGCGACTGCTTCGGCGTGATGCCGAACCTGACTGCCTGCTTGATCGCGTTGATCGCGTCGTTGCCGGCATTGGCCAGCCCGATCACCTGGGCGCCCGAGGCCTGGGCCTTCTGCAGGAACGGAGAGAAGTCGGTCTCCGGAAACGGATGGCGCACCGAGCCCACCACCGTGCCGCCGTTGGCCAGGATCACGTCGGTGGCATCTTTCTCCAGCGAGTGGCCAAACACATAGTCGACGGTCAGGAAGAACCAGCTCTTGCCGCCCTGCTTCACCAGCACCTTGGCGGTGCCGTTGGCCAGCGCATAGGTATCGTAGGTCCAGTGCACGGTGATGTCGTTGCAGCCCTCGTTGGTGATCCGGGTCGAGGCCGCTCCGGAAACCAGTATTAACCTGTTCTTCTCCTTGGCAATCTTCTGCACCGCCAACGCGGTCGAGCTGGTGACCAGCTCGGTCACCACGTCGACGCCGTCGTGTTCGAACCACTCCTGCGCCTTCTTGGCGGCGACGTCGTCCTTGTTCTGGTGATCCGCGGACACCATTTCGATCTTGAAGGCCGGCTTTTCCCGGGACACGAAATCGTCGATCGCCATCTGGACCGCCACCACGGCGCCGGGCCCGGAGGCAACCGAGTACGGGCCGGACATATCGGTGAGCACGCCGATCTTCACGACGCCGTCCGAAATCTGGGCCTGGGCCGCGCCGGCCAGCGTCAGTGCCAGGCAGGCGCTCCGGATAAGGATCTTCGATTTCGCCGCTTTCATCCTGTCCTTCTCCCGCAAGTGCGACGCTTGTGAAGGGTGCCCGGCATTCGCATCACTTCTTGATCAGCGGGCAGCGCGACGCGGACAGTGGCTGGAACGCCTCGTCGGCCGGAATGGTCGCAATCAGCTTGTAGTAGTCCCACGGCCCGGTCGAATCCGCGGGCTTCTTCACCTGAAACAGGTACATGTCATGCACCATGCGGCCGTCGTCGCGAATTTGCCCGTTCCTGGCGAAAAAGTCGTTCACCGGCGTCTTCTTCATCTGCGTCATCACCTTCTGCGCGTCGTCGCTGTTGACCGCCTTGACCGCCTTCAGGTAGTGCATCACCGACGAATAGTCTCCGGCCTGCGCCATCGTCGGCATCCGCTTGTGCTTCTCGAAGAAGCGCTTCGACCAGGCGCGCGCTTCGTCGTTCAGATCCCAGTAGAAACCCTCCGTCAGGTACATGCCCTGCGTCGTCTTCAGGCCCAGCGAGTGCACGTCGCTGATGAAAACCAGCAGCCCGGCCAGCGACTGTTTCGGGGTGATGCCGAACTCGGCCGCCTGCTTGATCGAGTTGGTCGTGTCGGTGCCGGCATTGGCCAGCCCGATCACCTGGGCGCCGGAGGCCTGGGCCTTCAGCAGAAACGAGGAGAAGTCGGTGCCGGGAAACGGGTGGCGCACCGAGCCCAGCACCGTGCCGCCGTTGGCCAGGATCACGGCAGTGGCATCCTTTTCCAGCGACTGGCCGAATGCATAGTCGGCGGTCAGGAAGAACCAGGTCTTGCCGCCATTCTTCACCACGTACTTGGCGGTGCCGTTGGACAGCGCGTAGGTGTCGTAGGTCCAGTGCACGGTGACGTCGTTGCAGTCCTCGTTGGTGATCCGGGTCGAGGCCGCTCCGGATACGAACACCAGCTTGTTCTTTTCCTTGCCGATCTTCTGCACCGCCAGCGCGGTCGAACTCGTCACCAGGTCGGTCACCAGGTCGACACCGTCGCGCTCGAACCACTCGCGCGCCTTGTTGGCGGCGATGTCGCCCTTATTCTGGTGATCGGCATAGACCATTTCGACCTTGAAAGCCGGCTTCTCCTTGGCCACGAAATCGTCGATAGCCATCTGCGTGGCCACCACGGCGCCCTGACCGGATATGTCCGAGTAGGTACCCGACATGTCGGTGAGCACGCCGATCTTCACGACGCCGTCCGAAATCTGGGCCTGGGCCGCGCCGGCCAGTGTCAGCGCCAGCCCCGCGGCCTGGATCATGGTTTTCAGTTTCATCGGTTCTCCTCGCGTAAAGTTAGGATCGCTCGCTCAAACGCCGAGCAGGGCATGCAGCCGCTCGGTGCAGGACGGAAGCTCCTCGCGCGTGACGGTCTGCACGATGCGCCCGTGCTCCAGCACATAGTGGCGGTCGGCCAGCGGAGCGGCAAAGCGGAAATTCTGCTCGACCAGCACGATCGTGAATCCTCGCGCCTTCAGCGTCCTGAGCACCTCGGCGAGCTTCTTCACGATCACCGGCGCCAGGCCCTCGGTGATCTCGTCCAGCAACAGCAGCCGCGCTCCGGTGCGCAGGATGCGCGCTATCGACAGCATCTGCTGTTCGCCACCCGACAGCCGCGTTCCCGGGCTGTGGCGCCTCTCGAGCAGATTCGGAAACATCGCGTAGATCTCCTCGATCGTCAGGCCCCCGCTGTTCAGCTTGGGCGGCAGCAGCAGGTTTTCCTCGGTGCTCAAGCCGGCGAAGATTCCGCGTTCTTCCGGGCAGTAGCCGATTCCGCGACGCGCGATCCGGTGCGGCGCCATCGAGACGATGTGCTCGCCATTGAACGTAATCGTACCGGTGCAGCGCCCAACCAGCCCCAGGACGGCCTTCAGCGTGGTGGTGCGACCGGCGCCGTTGCGGCCGAGCAGCGTCACCAGTTCGCCCCGGTTCACCTGAAGGTCGATGCCATGCAGGATATGCGATTCGCCGTAGAACGCGTGCACGTTCGCGAGGTGGAGCATCTCCCCGCCGGGAGCAAATGCGCTGCTCACGCCTCGACCCCGACATAGGCTTCCAGAACCCGGGGGTCCCTGGATACGACCGAGTACGGTCCTTGCGCCAGTATGCTGCCCCTTTGCAACACCGTGATCACATCGCTCAGGGTCTCGACCACCGACAGGTTGTGCTCGACCATCAGGATCGTACGGTTGCGCGCAACCTTGCGGATCAGCTCGACCACACGGCTGACATCCTCGTGACCCATGCCCTGGGTCGGCTCGTCGAGCAGCATCAACTGCGGGTCCAGCGCCAGCGTGGTGGCGATCTCGAGCGCGCGCTTGCGGCCATACGGGAGCTCGACCGTGATCCGATCCGCGAGGCCGCGCAGGTCGACCGCCTCGAGCAGCTGCAGCGCCTGCTCGTTCAGGCAGTTCAGCCGCGACTCGTGCTCCCAGAAATGAAGCGAGTTGCCCATTTTCCGCTGCAGCGCGATCCGTACGTTCTCGAGCAAGGTCAGATGTGGAAAAGTCGCGGAGATCTGGAACGAGCGCACCATCCCGCGGCGGGCGACCTGTACCGGCGGCTCGCCGGTGATGTCGATACCGTTGAACGCGATGCGGCCGGCAGTGGGCGGCACGAAACCGGTCAACAGGTTGAACACGGTGGTCTTGCCGGCGCCGTTCGGCCCGATCAGCGCATGCACGCTGCCGCGCCGGACCACCAGGTCCACATCCTTGACCGCACAGAACCCCTGGAACTCCTTGGACAGCCCCTGCGCTTCCAGTATCACGTCGCTGGCGGACACCGTGCGCGCCTACTCGATGGCGCTCGCCGATTTGACCTGCTGGCGAAGCACGAACTTCTGGATCTTGCCGGTCGACGTCTTGGGCACCGGTCCGAACACCACGCGCTTGGGTACCTTGAATCGGGCCAGCAGTGCGCGGCAGTGCCCGATCAGCTCCTCGGGCTCCACGCTGGCGCCGGGCTTCAGCTCGACGAACGCGCACGGCACCTCGCCCCACTTGGGGTCCGGCTGCGCGACCACGGCGGCCACCATGACCGCCGGATGCCGGTGCAGCACCTCTTCGACCTCGAGCGACGAGATGTTCTCTCCTCCCGAAATGATGATGTCCTTGCTGCGGTCCTTGATCTTGACGTAGCCGTCCGGGTGCACGACGGCCAGATCGCCCGTGTGGAACCAGCCGCCGGCAAACGCCTCCGCCGTCGCCTCGGGGTTTTTCAGGTACCCCTTCATCAGGATGTTGCCACGGAAGAAGATCTCGCCCATCGTCTCGCCGTCGGCCGGCACCGGCGTCATCGTGTCCGGATCCAGCACCGCGATCGCATCCTGCAGGTGATAGGCAACCCCCTGGCGCCCGTTGAGCCGGGCGCGCTCCTCCAGCGGCAGCGTCCTCCACGAGAGCTGCCTGGCACATACGGCGGCCGGACCATACGACTCGGTGAGGCCGTACACGTGCGTGATGTCGATGCCGATCCGCTCGCAGCCCTCGATCACCGCAGCCGGAGGAGCAGCGCCGGCGATCAGGCCCTTGATAGGGTGCCGGATGCCCGCGCGCAGCTCCTCAGGTGCATTGATCAGCATGCCGTACACGATCGGCGCGCCGCACAGGTGCGTGACGGTGTGCTCGCGGATCAGCCTGAACACCTCGGCCGGGTCGACCCGCCGCAGGCACACGCTGGTGCCGGCGGTCAGCGCCATCGTCCACGGGAAGCACCAGCCGTTGCAATGGAACATCGGCAGCGTCCACAGGTAGACCGGGTGCTCCTGCATGCCCCAGGAGATCACGTTGCTGGCGGCATTCAGATACGCCCCGCGGTGATGGCAGACGACGCCTTTCGGATTGCCCGTCGTGCCCGAGGTGTAGTTCAGCGAGATCGCATCCCATTCATCGGCCGGCAGCTGCCAGGCGAAGTCCGGGTCGCCGCCGCCCAGGAACGTCTCGTAATCGAGCTGGCCGAGCTCCTTGCCCGCCGGCGCCAGCGCGTCCTGCACCTCGATCACCAGCGGGCGCTCGCCGGCGTGCAGCGCGAGCGCCTTTTCGACCACCGGGGAGAATTCGCGGTCGGTCAGCAACACGCGCGCGCCGCCATGCTGCAACATGAAGGCAATGGTTTCGGAGTCGAGACGGGTGTTCAGTGTATTGAGCACCGCGCCGCTCATCGGAACACCAAAGTGCGCCTCGAGCATCGCCGGCACATTGGGAAGCATCGCGGCCACCGTATCGCCGCGGCCGACGCCGCGCGCCGCCAGTGCGCTGGCCAGGCGCGCGCAGCGCTGATACGTCTGGACCCAGCTCTGGCGCAGCGCACCGTAGATCAGCGCCGTATGGTCCGGATACACGCTGGCCGTTCGCTCGAGGAAGCTCAGCGGCGACAGCGCGACGAAATTGGCCTGGTTGCGGTCCAGGCCAAGGTCGTACGGATTGCTGCGGGTCATGGCTTCGGTGCCGGCCACGCGGGTCCGATATCCCGCGCGGGGCCTCCTCGCTGGCTCGAATTCGAATTCCGTCTCCCTGCGGACCATCATATACAACCTTGCCCTATGATGTCTTCGAAATTAGACAGGGCCCGCACCGGCTGCGCGCGGGCGTTTCCGCAGTGCGGCATCCATGGCGTTGAACTTCCTGCTCAAAGGGCTAGTAGTCGGCCTGTCAATCGCCGCGCCAGTCGGGCCGATCGGCTTGCTGTGCATACGCCGCAGCCTCGAGCAGGGCCGTGTCGTGGGATTGGTCACGGGCCTCGGGGCCGCCACCGCAGACGCCGCGTATGGATGCATCGCCGGATTCGGGCTGACGGCCGTTTCCGCCTTCCTGCTGGCCCATGTGTCCCTGCTGCGAGTGGGCGGCGGTGCCGCGTTGTGCTACCTGGGCGTGCGCACGTTTCTGAGCGCGCCTGCGCAGCGCGAGGCGCAGGTCAAGGCCGATGGCCTCGCATCGGCATATTTTTCGACTCTGGTGCTGACGCTCGCAAACCCGCTGACGATCCTGTCCTTTGTCGCGATATTCGCCGGCTTCGGGCTCACGGCCTCGCCGAGCTATGGGGCCGCGGCAGTCTTGGTCGCCGGAGTGTTCGTCGGTTCCGCGCTCTGGTGGCTGTTCTTGAGCACCAGCGTGGCACTGATGCGCCACCGCATCAGCGACTCCTGGATGCGGGCGATCAACCGCCTGTCCGGCGGCGGCATCGTTGCGTTCGGTCTGTACTCGCTGTCGACCTTGCTGCCCCGCTGACCCCGTTCGGTGCGCGACCCGGATTTCGGCAAAATGATGCTCGACAAGGGAAGGAATGCACGATGATTGCAAGTTCTGGTTCTGGTCGCCTGTCGCACGGACGCCTCACGCTCGGGCTGCTGCTGGTGGCGTGCACGCTGCTGTGCGCTCCGGCCTGGCCCGCGGGGCAGACCCTGACCCACGAGCAGCTCGAGCGGCTGATGAAAGTCATCGACAAGCGCGGCAGCCGCACCAAGCTTCCGCGCTCGGTTGCTTCGATACTTGAACTGCAGCCCGGCCAACATACACCGGACATCAAGGAGGTCGCCTACGAGGACGAACAGGGATACCGGCATGGCTTCGCTCGGTTGAACGACGGCTCGGGCTATTTCATGTTCCGCAGCGGCACCTCGCTGGGACAGGTCGTGTACCGGGTCGATTCGAACCTGCACCTGGTCAAGGCGGCGCGCAGCCTGTTGAAGAACGGCCCGCTGATCCTTCTTCCGGAGCCCGAGGCTCAGCGGGAGCTCGACGACGAGTTCCAGGGCTGGTCCAAGGTTCTGTCGCCCTCGGGCCCGGCCATTGCGCCGCGCCCGTACCCGTTCAAACAGCCCGAGTCGGCTCCCCTCGGCCCGGTCATCGAGCCAAGCCCGTATCCGTTCAAGCAGCCCGAGCCGGCTCCCTCGGGCCCGGCCACCGAGCCGAGCAAGCAGTCCGGGGCGCCCAAGCCCTGACGCGTGCCGAAGCGGCGCAGGTGTCGATTTCGCCTGCGGGTGGCATTTGCCTGATTCAACGCACTAGAGATGCAGCAGAGTCGGCAGCACCAGCGACAAGGTCGGCCAGTACGTGACCAGCACCAGAAATCCGATCATCGTCAGCAGCCACGGGAGCACCGCGACCGTCAGTTCGGTGATGCCCATGCTCGTGATGCCCGAAGCCACGTAAAGATTGAGACCCACCGGCGGATGGCACAGGCCGACCTCCATGTTGACCATCATCAGGACGCCGAAGTGGACCGGATCGATGCCCAGCCGAACCGCGACCGGCAACAGAATCGGCGCCATGATCAGCACGATCGAACTCGGCTCCATCACGTTGCCGGCGACCAGCAGCAGCACGTTGACGACCAGCAGGAAGGCGATCGGTCCCAGGCCCTGCGCGGTCAGCCAGTCGGCCATACCCTGCGGAATGTTCTCGCTCGTCATCAGGAAGCTGAACAGCACCGCGTTGGTGATGATGTACAGCAGCATCGCGCTCATGGCCGCCGCGTCGAGCAGCGCGCGCGGAACCTGGCTCAGTTTCAGGTCGCCGTAGACGAACACGACGACGATGAACGAATAGACGGCCGCGCACGCGGCCGCCTCGGTCGGCGTGAAAACGCCCGAGTAGATGCCGCCGATCACGACCACGATCAGAGCCAGGCCCCACGACGCCTCGCGCAGCGCCCGCCAGCGCTCGAGCCAGCTCGCGCGCGGCAGCCGCGGCAGCGCGCGCCGGCGCGCGATCCCCCAGGTCGTGAACCCCAGTAACAAGGCCAGCACCAGCCCCGGCAACACGCCGGCCGCGAACAGCTTGCCCACCGAGGTGTTGGTCGAGACCGCGAACAGCACCATCACGATCGACGGCGGCACCAGGATGCCGAGGGCCCCGCTGGTGGTGATCACGCCCGCGGCGAACCGCTTCGGGAATCCGCGCTGGACCATCTCCGGCAGGATGATCGAGCCGATCGCGGCGACCGTCGCCACCGACGATCCCGAGATGGCGGCGAACAGGGCGCAGGCGATGATGCCCGCCAGCGCCAGGCCCCCGTACAGGTGGCCGACCATCGTGGTCGCGAAATGGATCATCCGCCGCGCCACGCCACCCTGCGTCAGCAGCGTGCCGGCCAGAATGAAAAACGGGATCGCCATGATCCCGAAGTTCTCGATGCCGGTGAAGAGCTTCAGCGCGACCGATTCGATCGGAACCGTGGTCATCGTGAACAGGTACGTCAGAACGGTCAGCCCCAGCGAGATCGACACCGGCATGCCGGTCAGCATCAGGGCGATCAGCAGCCCGAATATCAGCGCCGCATTCATGCCGGCCTCGCGGTCTGGTCGCCGGTCGCTTGCACGCGCTCGAGCGGCACCGAGTGCCGGTGCG
Source organism: Betaproteobacteria bacterium (assembly GCA_005882215.1). GTDB lineage: Bacteria > Pseudomonadota > Gammaproteobacteria > Burkholderiales > Burkholderiaceae_F > VBCK01. The sequence continues at coordinate 13,628 of VBCK01000125.1, forward strand.
GGACCTGCCCGGTCCGCACGAAGCTTGTAACAACCTGCAGGAAGCGGAAGCACATCAAGTAGGAGCCAAGCGGCACGCACAGGTAGACGATCCACATCGGCACTTCCATGTCCTCGGAGGTCTGGTCCGTGTGCCCGATCTCCCAGACCAGGATCGCGCCCAGCGTGCCGACCACCCCCGTGAACAACACCCCGCCGAGCAGGCCGATCATCACCACGACCTTGCGCGGACGGGGAGCCAGGCGGTTGACCAGCACGTCGACCCCGACATGCACGCCGGCACGCACGCCGTAGGCGGCGCCGAACTTGGCCATCCAGACGAACAGGAAGATGCACAGCTCCTGGGCCCAGGTGATGTTCAGCCGGATCGCCACGTCCTGCACATGCGGCACCGAAGACAGGAACCGCAGCACCACGGAGACGAAGATCACGGCCGTGGCGACCGCCATCAGCGTGCCGATCAGCGTTTCCTCGAGCCGGTCGAGCAGCTTGAGCGCGAACATCGCGTTACTTCACGCCTGCGGCCGCCTGCTCCTTGACCAGCTCCTCGATCACCTCCTTGCCGACGCGCCCCGCGACTTCCCCCTGAACCGGCGCCAGCGCCTTGACCCAGACGGCGCGCTGATCGGCACTCAGATGAATGATCTTCGTGCGTCCCGACTTCTCGATCGCCGCCATCGCATCCTCGTTGTCCTTGCGCGCGATCTCGCGCTCGAACCGGCTCGCCTCCTTGATCGCACTCTCGAGCGCGCTCCTGATGTCGGGCGGCAGTGCGGACCAGAACTTCGTGTTGACGATCACCGCATAGCCCAGACAGCCGTGGTAGGTGTCGACCGCGTACTTCTGCACTTCATGCATTTTCTGCGTGTACATGTTGGACCACGGGTTCTCGGTGCCGTCGACCACGCCGGTCTGCAGCGCCTGATAGACGTCGCCGAACGCCATCACCTGCGGAATCGCATCGAGTGCGCGCATCTGCGCCTCCAGCACCTTGGAGCTCTGGATCCGCATCTTCAGGCCCTTCAGGTCGCCCGGGACGTTGATCGGCCGGTTGGCGCTGAACACCTTGAACCCGTTGTCCCAGAAGGCGAGCCCCGTGATGCCCTTCGTTTCCAGTTTCGACATCAGCCGCTGCCCGATCGGCCCGTTCTCGACCCGCGCCAGGAATGCCTCGCTCGGGAACATGTAAGGAATATCGAACACCTCGAACTCCTTCACGCCCAGCGGCCCGAACTTCGCGAGCGAGGGCGCCAGCATCTGCACCGAGCCGAGCTGCAGCGCCTCGAGCTCCTCCTTGTCCTTGTACAGCGTGCTGTTCGGATAGACCTCGACCTTGACGCGGCCCTTGGTGAGCTGCTCCGCCAGCTGCTTGAAGCGCTCGGCGCCCCGCCCCTTCGGCGTGTCAGCCGCAACCACATGGCTGAACTTGATCACGATCGGCTCCTGCGACCGCGCCTGCGGAACCGCTGCGGTCCATGCCAAACCACCCAGCATTGCAAGCGCGGTGAAACCGCGCACGCGAAACGACAGCTTCATGCGCATCCCCTCCTTGTCCATTCTCCGTGACGGCAAGCCCTCGGACACCGCAGGCGCGGCGAGCGCCCTTTTTTCGCCTCCGGTCGAGACAGTGACGATAACCGCTATCGCACTGCAACAGGCAGCGCCGATGCGGCCTTGGAGTGCTTTTGGTCGGATCTTGTTGCCGAGTCGATCGATTCCAGCACTTCGCGGCCTATGCGCCCTTCCATTTGTTGATGAACCGGCCGCAGGGCCTCCTTCAGTGCCGATCTCTCCTCGGCGGTGAGCTCGATGACCCGGGACTTGCCGCTCGCGCGGATGGCTTCGATCGCATCAGCCTCCTCCCGCACCGTGATGCTTTCGACGTACCGGGTCGCGTCGTTCAGCGCCTGTTCGAGGGTGCCCCGAACATCGAGCGGCAGCGAATCCCAGAACTTCCTGTTCGCCACCACCACGTAACCGTCGTAGCCGTGGTGGCTCAGCGACAGATACTTCTGCACCTCGTGCCACCGCTGCGTATAGATATTGGTCGGGGTGGTCTCTGCACCATCGACGACTCCGGTTTGCAGCGCCTGGTAGACGTCGGAGAAGGCCATCACCTGCGGGATCGCGCCGAGCGCGCGCATCTGCGCCTCGAGCACCTTTGAAGACTTGATGCGGAACTTCAGGCCCTTGAAGTCCTCCGGGCGGCGCAGCGGCCTGTTGGCCGTGAACTCCTTGAAGCCGTTGTCCCAGAACGCGAGACCGATCATCTGGTGCTGCTGAAGCTGCATCAGCATCGACTGACCGATCGGTCCGTGCGTGATCTTGTGCGCCGCTTCGTAGCCGTCGAACAAGTACGGCAGATCGAAGGCCTCGAAGGCCTTCACGCCCATCGGGCCGAATTTGGACACCGACGGCGCGAGCATCTGCACCGAGCCGAGCTGAAGGGCCTCGAGTTCCTCCTTGTCCTTGTACAACTGGCTGTTCGGATAGACCTCGACTTTGACCCGGCCCCGCGTACGCTCCTCGGCCAGCTTCTTGAAGTACTCGGCGCCCTTGCCCTTGGGCGTTTCGCGCGCGACCACGTGGCTGAACTTGATGACGATGGTCGAATCGTGTCCCTGGGCGCCGCACACCGGACTGAAAGCCAGGCCGGTCAGCATCCACAAGGCCGTTTGTGCTCCGACAGCCGATTTGAAACAATGCATGCCGGCATCCGCTCCTGACCCGCACCGTCCAAACCATGATCGCCAGCCGGATTTTGCACCGGACCTGCGCCGCGAGTCCACGACACCGATGTCCCGGGTCCCTTTAGCGGATAGCGGTCCGGCCGCGCGCGCGGCGTCGTCCGCGGCCTCGCCGTCCGGCGTGACGCGCGAACTGGCCAGGTACATCGTGGAGTCCCGCTACGAAGAGCTGCCCGCGGCGGTCCGCAAGGAAGGGCTGCGCACCCTCGTCAACTGGGTGGGCGTGGCGGTCGGTGGATCGCATCACGAGACGATCGACAAAGCGGTCGCTGCGCTGGCCCCGTTTTCGGCCGCCTCGCACGCGGGAATCCTGGGCCGCGGGGAGCGATTCGACATCATGAACGCCGCCTTCATCAACGGCGTGAGCTCCCACATCTTCGACTTCGACGACACTCACCTGAAGACGATCATCCATCCGGCCGCGCCGGTCGTGCCCGCGATCCTGGCGTTTGCCGAGTACCGCTGCGTCTCAGGCAGCGAGTTTCTGAATGCGCTGATACTGGGCGTGGAAACGGAATGCCGGATCGGCAACGCGGTGTATCCCGACCACTACGATCGAGGCTGGCATATCACCGGTACCTGCGGAGTGTTCGGAGCGGCGGCCGCGATGGGGAAGCTTCTCGGTTTGACCGAGCAGCAGATGGTGTGGGCCCTCGGACTGGCCGCCTCCCAGCCGGTGGGATTGCGCGAGTCGTTCGGATCCATGAGCAAGAGCTTCAATCCCGGGCGGGCCGCGCACAACGGGATGACGGCCGCGGTCCTGGCCGCCGCCGGCTTTACAAGCTCGGACGAGATGATCGAGGCCAGGCGGGGCTGGGCCAGCACGATCAGTACCAAGCAGGACTATCGCGAAATCACCGGCGACCTGGGCCTGCGCTACGAGGCGGCGCTGAACACGTACAAGCCGTTCGCGTGCGGCGTCGTTCTGCACCCGGCCATCGACGCCGCAATCCAGCTTCGCAGTCAGCACGGCCTGCGCGCGGACCGGATCGATCGCGTCGAGCTGCGCGTCAATCCGCTCGTGCTGGAATTGACCGGCAAAAAAACGCCGCACACCGGTCTGGATGCGAAATTCAGCGTCTATCACGCCGTGGCCGTCGCCCTCGTGGAGGGCGCAGCCGGCGATAGGCAGTTCAGCGAGCGGGCGGTGCGCGATCCGGCGGTGCTGGCGCTGCGCGCCAGGGTCGCCCCGACGGTCGATCGATCGATCCAACCGGCGCAGGTCGATATGACCGTCACGCTGAACGACGGCCGCACGCTGCACCGGCACATCGAGCATGCGACCGGAAGCGCCACGTCGCCTTTGAGCGACGACGCACTGGAAGCGAAGTTCCTCGACCTCGTCGCGGACATCCTGCCGCCGCCGCGGGCCCGCAGACTGCTCGATACCTGCTGGAACGTCGAGAAGTTGCCCAGCGCGGCGGCGGTGGCCGAGGCGGCCGTTGCGGCGTGAGCGCGGAATGGCCGGGCGAGCCCGGGGGCCGGGTGACCCGGCCCTGACCGGGCCCCTCAGGGGCACTTCAACTTGAAGATCTCGATTCTGGACGATTACCAGGACGCGCTGCGCTCGCTGCCGTCCTTCAGGAAGCTGAGCGGTCGCGAGGTGACGATCTGGAACGATCACGTCGAGGACGTGCCCAGTCTGGCTGAACGATTGAAGGATTCCGACGTCCTGGTCCTGATCCGGGAGCGCACCGCGATCCGCGCCCCTTTGCTCGAACGGCTGCCCCGACTGCGTCTGATCAGCCAACGGGGCGCGGTCCCGCACATCGACGTCGACGCGTGCACGCGCCTGGGCATCGTCGTGTGCTCGGCCCAGCACTCGAGCGTGCCGTCTTTCGCGACCGCCGAGCTGACCTGGGGGCTGTTTCTGGCGGCCATGCGCCAGATCCCCCAGCAGATGCAGGCACTGAGGGCCGGGCACTGGCAGGCCGGCATCGGCGCGGAAGTGCGCGGGAAGGCGTTCGGAGTTTTCGGCTACGGGCGGATCGGCGCCGTCGTCGCGGGCTATGCGCGCGCCTTCGGGATGCGGGTGCTGGTATGGGCGAGCGAGAGCTCGCGCCGCCGCGCGCGCGATGAGGGACATCAAATCGCCGACGACCAGGAGAGCTTCTTCGCCGAGTCGGATGCGGTTTCGCTGCACTTGAGACTGGTCGAAGCGACGCGCGGAATCGTCACGGCCGCCGATCTGGCGCGAATGAAATCCACCGCGGTCCTGATCAATACGAGCCGCGCCGCGCTGATCGCTCCCGGAGCGCTGGTCGGGGCCCTGAAGCAAGGCCGGCCCGGCATGGCGGCGGTCGACGTCTACGAGCGTGAACCCTTGACCGATCGGGAAGACCCGCTACTGAATCTGCCCAACGTGGTCTGCACGCCGCACATCGGCTACGTCACGCGGGACGAATACGAGGCCCAGTTCTCGCAGATCTACGACCAGATCCTCGCCTTCGAAGCGGGCGCTCCTATTCATGTCGTGAACCCGCCGGCGCTTCTTTCGGCGCGGTGACGTTCAGCAGCGGAATGTCCCTGGCCGGGCGCGGGCCCGGCAGCGAGCGCACAAACGCATAAATGTCCGCCAGCTCCCGGTCGGACAGCACCGGCTCCGGGTAGGCCGGCATCTCGTTCGGACCGGCACGAACGATCGTCTTGAACGCTTCCTGCGGCAGTCGCGTCTGTGCCAGCGGGGGCGCCGGATAGTTATAGGCGCCACCCTGCCCCGAGCGCCCGTGGCAGGCGAAGCATCCGACCTCCAGATAGACGCGCTTGCCGTTGGCCGCATCCGGCGCGGGCTCGCCCTGCGGCCACGCCGCAACGCAGGCGCCCAGCGCCGCCGCACCGATCGCGAATGCGAGCCTTCCGCGCCAGCGTGTCAAGGCAGTGGCCCTCAGCGCGGATCGGTGATCACGTCGACCAGGGCCGGTTCCCCGCGCTCGACGATCGCCACCGCGCGCGCCAGCGCCGGGCCCAGATCGTTAGGATCCGTGATCGGTCCCTCCGCGTAGACGCCGAAGCCCTTCGCGACCGTGGCGAAGTCGATATCCGGATCGGTCAGCGTGGTGCCGATGCGGGCGTTGCGGACGCCGCGGCCATGCCGCGCGGCCATCGCCTCCAGGCACATGAACTCCTGGTGATAGGCACGGTTGTTGTGCATCACGTACAGAATCGGGATGCGGTGATGCGCGCAGGTCCACAGCGTGCCCGGGGCATACATCAGGTCGCCGTCGCCCTGGATCGACACGCTCAGCCGGCCATGACGGGCGTTCGCCAGCGCCGCGCCCGCCGAAGCCGGCGCGTTGTAGCCCAGGCCGTAACCGCCGGAGAACCCGTTCCACCGGTACGGCCGGTCGAAGTTCCACAGGCGCTGCGGCCACGTCACGCGGATGCCGTTACCGACGAGCGACCAGTCCTTGCCCTCGATCCGGGCCCAGAGCTCGGCGCACAGGCGCGCCGTGGTGATCGGGCTCGCATCCCAGGCGATCGTCGCCTGCGACTTCGCCTGCTCCAGCGATGCACGCTGCGCCTGCGCCAGCTTGCTGCCGCGTGCCTCGAAGGCGGACCTGCGACTCGCGTCCACCCGCTGCCGTATCCGCTCCGTGAGCAGCGGCAAACTGGCCTCGCCATCGCCGGCGATCGCGAGGTCGACGTCGGCGAAGCGGCCGAAATCCTGATAGTTCGCCTTCAGATACAGGTCGCGGCTGCCGAGCGTGATGATCTTCGTGCCCGGCTTGAAGATCGGCCGCGAGTCGCGCACGATGCGGTCGCTGAACGAATTCAACGCCGTCCACAGATCGTTCATCTCGATCGCCAGGATCACGTCGGCCTCGCCCACGACGCTCGCGCGCCGGAAGCTGTGGTTCAGCGGATGGCGCGACGGGAAGTTCATGCGGCCGCCTTCGTCGATGACCGGGCACTGAAGCGATTCGGCCAGCTCGACCAGGCGCGCCATTGCAGCGGGCGTGCGCGCCATCCGGTCCGCGAGGATCACCGGGGCCTGCGCATCGGCCAGCAAGCGCGCCGCCTCGGCGATGGCGCCGGGATCGCCGACCGGGGGCACGACGCCCGCGAGTTTCGGGATGCGCAGCCGGCCCCGATCCTCGATGGGGTTCTCCTGCAGCTCGCCGTCCAGCGACAGCAGCACCGGCCCCATCGGCGCAGTCATCGCGATCTTGCAGGCGCGCACCGCGGACTCGGCAAAATGCTGCAGCGAGGCCGGCTGGTCGTCCCACTTGACGAAGTCGCGCACCATCGCGGCCGGATCGATCGCCGAATGCGCCCATTCGGCGCGCAGGCCGCGCTTGTCGGCTTCGATGATGTTGCCGATCATCACGTAGACCGGTACCCGGTCGCACCAGGCGTTGTAGATCGCCATCGAGGCGTGCTGCAGGCCGACCGTGCCATGGCAGGCCACGGCCATCGGCCTGCCCTCGATTTTTGCGTAGCCCTGCGCCATGGATACCGAGATCTCCTCGTGCGGACAGGTGAGGATCTGCGGCCGATTGCCGGTGTGGTTGATGACCGCTTCGTGCAGCCCGCGGAAGCTCGAAGCGCAATTCATGGCCAGAAAGTCGATCGGCAGCGTATTGAGCACTTCCGCCATGAAATCGCCGCCGCTGCTCGTCTGGTTCGAGGGATCGATCAGCGGCGCAAGCGTCTCGGCAGCGGTGTTCGGCGGCGCGAAGCGGCTCGCTTCGCGCGCGGCTGGCGGTTGCGCGGCCGCCGCGATAACGGGCGAGGTCAGCGACGCGGCGGCGGCCGCCACCGGCGCGCTCTTCAGAAACCTGCGGCGGCCGGCGGCGGCGTCGCGGGATTTGATCGGCATCGAAGTCTCCAGGCCGGGACAGCGGGACCGGTTAGACGAACAGGTCGGGCAGCAGTTCGCGTGTGCCCGGAACGACGGCGTAGGGATCGAAATCGCTGACGCCGGCGGCGCGCAGCACGTCTTCGTCCAGGAAGAAGTTGCCGCTCGTGGTCCGGGGGTCGGAGCACAGGATCGCGTGCGCCGCATCGGCGACGATCTCAGGGCGCCGGCACTGCTCCGGGCGCACGCCCGGGATCATCTTCAGCGCGGCGGTCAGGATCACCGTCCTGGGCCACAGCGCGTTCACGCCGATCCCGTGCGGACGCAGCTCCTCGGCGTGGCCCAGCACGCACAGACTCATGCCGTACTTGGCGATCGAATAGGCAACATGCGGCCCGAACCACTGTGCCTTGAGGGTCAATGGCGGCGACAGCGTCAGCACGTGCGGGTTGCGCCCCTGCTGCGCCGAACGCGCCAGGTGCGGCAGGCAGGCCTGCGTGCACAGATAGGTGCCGCGCAGGTTCACGCCGAGCATCAGGTCGAATCGCTTCATCGGCGTGGAATCGGTCGCGGTCAGCCCGATAGCGCTCGCGTTGTTCACCAGGACGTCGATTCCGCCGAAGCGCTCGGCGCCGAGCCGCACCGCCTCCAGCACCTGCGCCTCGTCGCGTATGTCGGTCTGCACCGGCAGGCAGGCGCCGCCGGCCTGCTCGATCTCGCGCGCGGCCGAATGGATCGTGCCGGCAAGCTTCGGATTGGGCTCGGCTGTCTTGGCCGCAATCACGACGTTGGCCCCGTCGGCGGCTGCCCGCAGCGCGATCGCAAGGCCGATACCGCGGGAGCCGCCGCTGATAAAAAGGGTCTTGCCCTTCAAGTTCATCGGAAAGCCTCCGCGCGCCGGTTAGTGGTCACGCAATCCCGGTCAAGCCGCTTTGGGCCACAACACCAGTTGCGTACAGCGGAATTCGGCGATCGCGCGTCCCGATTCGGGATGCGAGACGGTCGCGTCCCACACTTGCGTCGTGCGCCCCAGGTGGAGCGGGCGGGCGCGCGCCAGCAGCGTCCCGGCCGTTGCCGTGCCCAGGAAGTTCGTTTTCAGCTCGATCGTCGTGAAGTTGTCCGCACCCTGGGGCAGGTGCGCAATGCAGGCAAATCCGCACGCGGTGTCGGCCAGCGCGATCACGCTGGCGGCGTGCAGATACCCGTTCGGCGCGAGCAGCCGCGGCTCGATCGGCAGGCGCATCTGCAGCTCGCCTTCGGCGACGGCGATCACCTGCAATCCCAGCAGCGCCGGCAGTCCGATCTGAACCTTTTGCTGCAGGAGCTCGATCGAGACGTCGGATCGCAGCGGCATCGCAACGGGCTCAGTGAGACTTCGAAAAATCGGGCGGGCGCCGATCCAGAAAGGCGCTGAAGGCTTCACGCGCTTCGGCGCTTCCGAGCAGGCGTCCGAACGCGACGCTCTCCTCGCTGATCGCGCGCTCGGTTGCGCTGCGCCAACCCTCTTTCAGCAGTCGCTTGGTCTCGCGCAGCGCCGCCGGCGGCAACTGGGCCAGCCGGGCGCACCGGCGCTGCGCGTGGCCGAGCACCTCGGCCGGCGGCAGGATCCGATTGACCAGCCCCATCTCGAGCGCCTCTTCGGCCGACGCCGGCTCTCCCAGCAGCAGCTTTTCGGCGGCGCGGTGATAGCCCGCCGCCAGCGGCAACAACAGGCTCGAGCCGAACTCCGGGCACAGCCCCAGGTTCACGAACGGCAGCGAAAAGCGCGAGTCGTCCGCGCAGTACACCAGGTCGCAATGCAGCAGCAAGGTCGTGCCGATGCCCACCGCGGCCCCGTTCACCGCCGCCACCACCGGCTTGGCAGCGCCCGACAGCGCCGCCATGAACCGGAACACCGGGGCATCGGCCTGCTGGGGCGGCGCACGCAGGAAATCCTCCAGGTCGTTGCCGGCGCTGAATACGTCCGGCTGACCATGCAGCAGGATCACCCGGACCGACGGGTCCGTCTCGGCGGCGGTCAGCGCACCGCTCAGCGCCGTGTACATGTCGGCCGTAATCGCGTTCTTGCGCTCGGGTCGAGCGATCTGGATGCGAGCGACCGCTTCGGTGGTCTCGGTCAGGATCGTCACTTGCGCCTCCGGCCAAGGTCCTAGAGGCGCTCGAAGATCCCGGCCGCACCCATCCCGGTGCCGACGCACATCGTCACCATGCCGTACTTCAAGCCGCGCCGGCGCAACGCGTGCACCACCGTGGCCGAGCGGATCGCGCCGGTTGCGCCGAGCGGATGGCCCAGTGCAATCGCACCGCCCATCGGATTGACCTTCGCGCGATCCAGTCCGAGGTCGCCAATCACCGCCAGCGCCTGGGCGGCGAACGCCTCGTTCAGCTCGATCCAGTCGATGTCCTCCAGCTTCAGGCCGGCGTTGCGCAGCGCGACCGGAATCGCTTCCTTCGGTCCGATGCCCATGATCTCGGGCGGCACGCCGCGAACGGCGAAGGTGACGAAGCGCGCCAACGGCTTCAGGTTGAAGCGCTTCACCGCCCCTGCGCTCGCCAGCAACAGCGCACCGGCGCCGTCCGAGGTCTGCGAGCTGTTGCCGGCGGTCACGCTGCCTTTGGCGGCGAACGCCGGCTTCAGCTTGGCCAGCGCCTGTGCACTGGTGTCGGCGCGCGGACCTTCGTCGAGTGTCATGCTGCGCTTTTTGGTTTCGAGCTCGTGCGTGCCCAGGTTGGGGACCTTCTCGACGACCTCGAACGGCGTGATTTCGTCGCCGAATTCGCCGGCCTTCTGCGCGGCGATCGCGCGCTGGTGCGAGGCCAGCGCGAACTCGTCCTGCGCCTCGCGCGAGACTTTCCAGCGCTGAGCGACTTTTTCCGCCGTAATGCCCATGCCGAACGCGATGCCCACATTCTGGTCCGCATCGAAGATGTGCGGGTTGAACGCCGGCTTGTTGCCCGCCATCGGCACCATGCTCATCGATTCGACGCCGCCGGCCAGCATGACGTGGGCCTCGCCCACGCGGATCCGGTCGGCCGCGATCGCGATTGCATTCAGACCGGACGAGCAGTAGCGGTTCACCGTGATGCCACCCACCGAGTCGGGCAGCCCGGCCAGCAACGCGGCATTGCGCGCGACGTTCATGCCCTGCTCGCCCTCCGGAAAGGCGCAGCCGATCACAGCGTCCTCGATCGCGGCCGGATCGAGCGATGGCACTTGAGCGACCGCCGCCCGGATCGCCGCCACCAGCAGATCGTCCGGCCGAACCGTGCGCAGCGCGCCCCGGGGCGCCTTACCCACCGGCGTGCGGGTGGCCGCCACCACGAACGCTTCTTCCAGATCCTGCAACATGACTGGCGCCTCCTCAGTTACGCACCGGCTTGCCGGTCTGCAACATCCCCATCATCCGCTCCTGCGACTTCGGATGTGCAACCAGCTTGACGAAGTGCTGCCGCTCCAGATCCAGCAGCCACTGCTCGTCGACCATCGATCCGGCCTCGACATCGCCGCCGGTCAGCACATCGGCGATCGAGCCGGCGATCAGGAAATCGTGTTCGCTGACGAAGCCGCCTTCCTTCAGGTTCACCAGCTGAGCCTTGATGGTGGCGGCGCCGCTGCGCCCGGCAACCGGGAACGCCTTCACGCGCAGCGGCGGCCGATACCCGAGCGTGCGCATCGCGAAAGCCTGGCCGACCGCGGTCCACAGCAGTTCGTGCGGATTGAACACGACCGTGTCGCAATCGGTCAGGTAACCCATCGCCCGAGCCTCCAGCGCCGATCGGGACACCGTGGCCGTCGCCGTGTTCTGGAACCAGGTGCGCACAAACGGGACCAGGTCGGTGGCGCCGACTGCGCGTGCCGCGACAGCGGCCCTGAGCGCGCCTTCCTTCAGGCCACCGGCGCCGGGGATCAATCCGACCCCGATCTCGACCATCCCGATGTAGCTCTCCAGGCAGGCGACCCGGCGTGCGCAATGCAGCAGCAGCTCGCAGCCTCCACCCAGTGCCAGCCCCTGAACGGCCGCCACCACCGGCACCTGCGCGTACTTCACGCGCATCATCGCCTGCTGCAGCTTCGCTTCCTCGGCTCCGATCGCCTTCGGGCCGCCGGCCATGAACACCGGCAGCATCGCCTTCAGGTCCGCACCGGCCGAAAACGGTTCGTCGACCGACCAGATCACGAGGGCCCGTCCCTCGGCCTCGGCCAGGTCCAGAGCGCGCATCAGGCCGGCGACCACGCCCGGACCGAGCACATGCATCTTCGTGCGAATCGAGAAGACCAGCACGTCGCCCACGTAGGGGCGCTCGAAACGCCACAGCCGGCACGAGTCGTCGGAAAAAACCGTCTCGCCCGCATCGTGGCCGCTCGCCACAACCTCGCCCGCGAGCGGGGCGCGAAACAGCTGCTTCGCGTACACGGGAAGGTCGATACGAGGCTCGAAACGAGCAAGCGCTGCATTCCACGATCCCTGCGGCATATGCACGCCGCCGGCCTTGACCACCGGGCCTTTCAACACCCAGTCGGGAAGCGGCGCCTTGCACAAGGCTTCGCCGCGTTCGATGTCCTGGCTCACCCACTCGGCCACGCGCTGCCAGCCGGCCGTCTGCCAGGTCTCGAAGGGGCCCGTTTCCCAGCCGAATCCCCAGCGCAGCGCGAAATCGATGTCGCGCGCGGTTTGCGCGATCTCGGACAGATGCACGGCGATGTAGTGGAACATGTCGCGGTAAATGGCCCACAGGAAGCGGGCCTGCGGGTGGTCGGTCTCGCGCAGCAGCTTCAGGCGCTGGCCCGCATCCTCGGTCTTCAGGATCCGCACCACCAGTTCGTCGGCCTTGCCGCGGCTTTCCACGTAATCGGAGCCGCGCGGATCGAGCACCTTGATCGCGGAGCCGTCCTTCCGATAGAAGCCGGCGCCCGATTTCTGCCCGAGCGCGCCCTTGTCGACCAGCGCCTGCACCACCGGAGGAACCGTATACAGCGGGGCGAACGGGTCGCGCGCGGCCGGCAGCGTCTGCTGCATCGTGCGGATCACGTGCGCCATCGTGTCCAGTCCCACCACGTCCGCGGTGCGGAAGGTCGCGCTCTTGGCGCGGCCCAGCCGCGTGCCGGTCAGGTCGTCGACCACGTCGAAGGCCAGCCCGAACCTGGCCGCTTCGTGGATCGTGGCGAGCATGCCGAACACGCCGACCCGGTTCGCGATGAAATTCGGCGTGTCCTTGGCGCGCACCACGCCCTTGCCCAGCGTGCTGGTCAGAAAAGTCTCCAGCTGGTCGACCACGTCGGCTGCGGTCGCGGCGGTCGGTATCAGCTCGACCAGGTGCATGTAGCGGGGCGGATTGAAAAAGTGCACGCCGCAAAAGCGCGGCCGCAACGCCGCATCGAGCGCATCGGACAGGCTGCTGACCGACAGGCCCGAGGTGTTGGATCCGATGATCGCGCCGGGGGCGATGTGCGGCGCGATTTTCTTGTACAGCTGCAGCTTCAAGTCCATCCGCTCGGCGATCGCCTCGATCACCAGGTCGCACTCGCTGAGCCGCGCCAGGTGCTGGTCGTAGTTGGCGGGCTCGATGTACTGGGCGTCCTCCTTCAGCGCGAGCGGCGCCGGGTTGAGCCGTCCCAGGTTCTCGATGGCGCGCAGCACGATGCCGTTGCGATCGGGCGACTTGTCGTCCGCAAGGTCGTACAGCAGTACCGGTACACGCGCGTTCACGCAGTGCGCAGCGATCTGCGCGCCCATCACGCCGGCGCCCAGCACGGCGACCTTGCCGATCGAAAGCTGTTTCATTGTTTTTCTCCGTCCCGTGGCCAGGCTTCGCGCGCTCTCAGAACAGCTCGGCCTCGAGCTCCATCAGGTTCTTCGCCCCCGAGCGTGCGGCACGGATATGGTAAGCGGTCTCCGGCAGCAGGCGCTGGAAGTAGAACCGGGCCGTCGCCAGCTTGGCGCGGTAGAACGGATCGGCTCCCGCGGCGCCGACCCGATCCAGCGCCGCGCGGGCCATCCTGGCCCAGAAGTACGCGAATACCAGATGCCCGATCACGCGCAGGTAGCTCACGGCAGCAGCGCCCGCCTCTTCCGCATTGCTCATCGCCTTCATGCCGATTTCCATCGTCAGCTTCTGCACCTTGTCGCCCAGATCGGCGAGCGGCGTTACGAACTCGTTCATCTCGAGCGAGCTTCCCTGCTCCGTGATGAACTGCTGCACCAGTTTGCCAAAGCTGCGCAGCTTCGCTCCCGCATCCATCAGCACCTTGCGGCCGAGCAGGTCCAGGGCCTGGATCGAGTTGGTGCCCTCGTAGATCATGTTGATACGGGCGTCGCGCAGCAGCTGCTCCATGCCCGACTCGTGGATGTACCCGTGTCCGCCGAACACCTGCAGGCACTGCGAGACGCCGTCGAACGCATTGTCGGTCAGGAAGGCCTTCGCCACGGGCGTCATCAGCGCCATCATGTCGGCGGCGAATTCGCGCTCGGAGGCGTCGGGGTGGTGGTGCTGCTGGTCGAGCATCAGCGCCAGCCACAGGGAAAATGCGCGTCCACCCTCGGCCCACGCGCGTGCGGTCAACAGCGCGCGCCGCACATCGGGGTGCACGATGATCGGGTCGGCCGCCCGGTCCGACTTGGCGCCCGGTGCCAGGCTGCGCCCCTGCAGGCGCTCCTTCGCGTAGGCGGCGGCGTTCTGGTAGGCCGCCTCGGTCAGGCCCAGGCCCTGCACGCCGACCGCCAGCCGCGCGCCATTCATCATCACGAACATCGCGTTCAGGCCGCGGTTCGGCTCGCCGACCAGCCAGCCGGTGGCGCCTTCGAACACGATCTGGCAGGTCGAGTTGGCGTGGATGCCCATCTTGTGCTCGATGCCGCCGCAGTACAGCGCATTGCGCGCGCCGACCCGCGCCTGCGCCCCTTCGCCCTGCGGCAGAAACTTGGGCACCGCGAACAGCGAGATGCCCTTGGTGCCCGCGGGCGCATCGGGCAGCCGCGCCAGCACCAGGTGCACGATGTTCTCGGCCAGGTCGTGTTCGCCGGCCGAAATGAAGATCTTCTGCCCGGTGATCCGGTAGCTGCCGTCGGGCTGCGGTTCGGCGCGCGTGCGCAGCAGCCCCAGGTCGGTGCCGCAGTGCGCCTCGGTCAGGCACATGGTCCCGGTCCATTCGGCCGAAACAAGCTTCGGCAGAAAGATCGCCTTCTGCGGCTCCGCTCCGAAAGCGCGCAGACACTCGTATGCGCCCTGCGTCAGCCCCGAGTACATCGTCCAGGCCTGGTTGGCGGCGCAGCGCATTTCGTCGAATGCGATCTGCAGCACATGGGGCAGCGCCTGTCCGCCGTACTCGGCATCGGCGGTGAGCCCCTGCCAGCCGCCCTCGCGCAACTGGTCGAAAGCGGCTCGGAATCCGTCCGGCGTTCTGACCTCGTGAGTGGCCGCATCGAAGCGGCAGCCCTGCTCGTCGCCGCTCAAGTTCAACGGCTGCAGCACCTGGCTGCAGAAGCGGCCGCCCTCCTCGAGCACCTGATTGACCGTGTCGGCATCCAGGTCCCGGAACGGCGGCATCTGTCGCACGTGTTCGACCGCCTGCAAAACCTCGTGCAGGACGAACTGCTGATCGCGCAGGGGGGCCTTGTAGACGGGCATCGTGTGTCTCCTGGGAAAATGTCTAGTGTGGGCGCCGCCGCGCGCGCTCGGCCTGCGCGCCCAAGGTGCGTGGCCGGGCCGCCTCGATCAGCCGCGCCAGTCCATGGCGGGCACGCTGCACGCCGTCGCTCGAGCGCAGCAGCCGGGCATCCTGATGCAGCATCAGCATCAGGCCGTACATCTCGAACACCATCTGGTGCGCATCGGCGCCCGGGTCCAGGTGGCCCTCGGTCTGCGCCATCCGGATCGCGCGCAGCAGCTCGGCCTTCCAGCCCTCGATGATCGCCACCAGCGCATCATGCAGGGGTCCCGGGCGGTCGTCGTATTCGCAGGCCCCGCCGATCAGGATGCAGCCGGCCTCGATTTCCTCGGCCAGCAGCGCGAGCCAGTTCTCCAGCAGCGCAGCCAGCCGCGGCAGGCCGCGCGGGCGGGCGACCGCCGGGCGCAGCACGAGGTCGATGAAACGGGCCGTGTACTGCTTCAGCACCGCGAGCTGAAGCTCCTCGCGCGAGCCGAAGTGGGCGAACACGCCGCTCTTGCTCATGTCCAGCCGCTCGGCCAGCGCCCCGATCGTCAGCCCCTCCAGACCCTCGCGGCGGGCGATCGAGAGCGCCTGCTCGATAATGGCGGCGCGCGTGCTCTCGCCCTTGCGCGGATGGCGCTCGGCGGCCGCGCCGGATCCGGCGCGGGGCGGCGAAGACGCGGCTCCGGTCGAGTTCACCTGCAGGTCCTTGGCTGAAAAAGAAGCGAACGTTCGTACTTTTTCAGGCGCTTGTCAATCCCCCGCCTGAGAACGAATCGCCCAGATGCTGCTCGAGCCCGGCGATCCGGCGCGAAATCGACGAGGTTGACGAGCGCAGCCGCTGTGCGGCCCGCGCGAAGCTGCCGGCCTCGACCACGCGAACAAAGGCTTGGATGGCAGCGATACGATCCACGATTCATTATGCCGAACGGCAGCACAATCCATTCTGGGACTCTCATTTAATTGCTGGTTTGAGAGGAATAAAGTTACCCCCTCGTAACTCGATCCATGGAGGACATCCCGATGAAGCTCTATTACGCGCCCGGCGCCTGTTCACTGTCGCCTCACATCGTGATGCGCGAGGCCGGCATCCCGGTGCAGCTGGTCAAGGTCGACACGGCAGCCAAGAAGAGCGAGGACGGAACCGATTTCAGGACGATCAACAGCAAGGGCTACGTGCCGACGCTGGAGCTGCCCGATGGGCAGCGCCTGACCGAGGGATCGGCCATCGTTCAGTACCTTGCCGACCAGGTGCCGACGCGCGGACTGGCGCCCGCCTACGGAACGATCGAGCGCTATCGGCTGCAGGAGTGGCTCAACTTCATCTCGACCGAGCTGCACAAGCAGTTCAGCCCGCTGTTCGATCCGGCCTGCGAGAGCACGCTCAGGGCACGGCAGATCGAGAAGATCGGGGGCCGTTTCGACTGGGTCACCAAGCAGCTGGGCGCCCGCGATCACCTGATGGGCAGCGCGTTCACGGCCGCCGACGCCTACTTCTACACGATGCTGACCTGGTGCCGGCACGTGGGCATCGATCTATCCAAATGGCCGGTGCTCACCGCCTACAAGGCCCGCGTCGAGCAACGGCCGCAGGTGCAGGAGGCGCTGAAAGCCGAGGGATTGGTGAAGGCCTGAGCGCTCAGACTGACTGCACTGCGGTGCGGACCTGCGGTGCCGCGGCTCGATCGCGCAAGGACAGCGCGAAACGGATCACGTGCGCGTCTTCTTCCTCGCGATGCGGCACGTAGCCGCGCGCCAGCATCAAGCGGCGCATCGATTCGTTGTCCTTCAGCACATAGCCGAAGATTTCGCCCAGGCCCCGGTTGCGCGCGCATTGTTCGAGCGCCTCCATCATCATGGTGCCCAGTCCGCGCCCCTGCCAGGAGTCCTCGACCGTGACGCCGAACTCGGCGCTTTCGCCGTCGGCCAGCCGCGTGTAACGGGCGATCGCGCGGATCTCCCCCGTGCCGCCTTCCGGGTCGACCGCGACGAACGCCATTTCGCGGTCGTAATCGATCTGGGTGAAGCGGATCAGCTGCTCGACCGAGAGCTCGCGCACCGGCGCGTGCAGCCGCAGGTAAAGCGTCTGGCGCGACAGGCGGGCAACGAAGCGCTGTTCGGCTTCGGCGTCTTCCGGCCGGATCGGACGCAGCAGCAGACGCGCTGCGTCCTGCAAACGCAGCTCGCGCTCGAGCGACTTCGGGTACGGGTGAATCACAAGATGCGAATAAGCCGCATCGGGTGCGATGGCGCGATCGTCCACCACCACGCGTGCGTCCAGCGCGATCACACCCTGCTCGTCGGCCAGCAGCGGGTTGATGTCCAGCTCGCGCAGGCACGGCAGCTCGCACGCGAGCTCCGATACCCGGATCAGCGCGTCGATCAAGCGGTCCATGTCGACGGCCGGCATGCCGCGGAAGCGGCTCAGCATCCGCGATACGCGGGTGCGGTCGATCAGGTCGCAGGCCAGGACCCGGTTCAGCGGCGGCAGTGCCAGCGCCGAATCGGACACCACTTCGACCGCGATCCCGCCCATCCCGAAGGTCAGTACCGGACCGAACGAAGGATCGCGAGCGATCCCGACGATCAGCTCGCGCCCGTGCGGGCGCGAAATCATCTTCTGCACCATGACGCCCGTGAAACGCGCCTGGGGAGCGCGCTTCTCGACCCGCTCGCGGATCAGCTCGAATCCGAGCGCGACCTCGCCCGCGGTCTTCAGCGACAGCAACACCCCGCCCACTTCGCTCTTGTGGGTGACGCCCTCGGCACGCACCTTCAGCACGACTGGAAATCCGATCTGCTCCGCGAGCTCGCGCGCCTGCGCCGCGCCGGTGGCGAGCCGCCCCTGCGCGACCTCGACGCCGCACGCGGCCAGCATCGACTTGGCTTCGTCTTCGCCGAGCACATTGCGGCCTGATTGGCGGACCGCATCGACGATCTGGCGGGCCGCCGCGATATCCAGGGCCCGGGAGCCGGCCGGGGCAGGATCGACCGGAGGCGGCAGCTGCAACCTGAGGTCACGGTTGCGAACGTGTTGAGCGAGGAACGTGAATGCCTCGACCCCGTGCTCCGGGCTCGTGAGCGACGCCAGGCCCGCCTCCTTGAACACCGCCCGCCCCTTGGCAGCATCCTCCCCTCCGAGCCACGCCAGGACAACCGGCTTGCGTGTAGCCGCGAGCGGGCCGAGCAGGGCACGCGCCGCGTCCTGCGCTCCGGCGCGGACCGTTGGACAGAACAGGACCAGCACTGCGTCGTTGTCCGGGTCCGACGCGACGATTTCAAAAGCACGGGCGAGGCGCGCCGGGTCCGCGTCGCCGATCACGTCGACCGGATTGCCGTGCGACCAGATCGGTGGCAGCAGCGCATCGAGCGCGGCGCGCCCGGCATCTGACAACCCGGCCAGGATGGCTCCCTTGTCGGCCACCGCGTCGGCGGCCAGCACGCCGGGGCCGCCGCCGTTGGTCAGGATCGCCAGCCTGGGACCGTTGGGCATGCGCCCGTTCGCCAGCGTTTCCGACGCCACGAACAGCTGATCGTATTCACGGATCCGGATCGCGCCGCTGCGCCGAAGGGCGCTGTCCCACACGCGGTCGTTGCCTGCCATCGCGCCGGTATGGCTCAGTGCCGCCTTGGAGCCGATCGTGTAACGGCCGGCCTTCAGCACGATCACCGGCTTCACGCGGGCCGCGGCCCGAACCGCCGACAGGAAAAGGCGCGGACTGTGCACGCCCTCCACGTACAGGGCGATGCTTCGGGTCTCCGGGTCCATCGCCAGGAAGTCGAGCAACTCGGCAAACTCGACGTCCGATCCATCGCCGGTCGTGACGACCGCCGAAAATCCAAAACCGGCAGCCCACGCGTAGTCGAGCAGCGCAGCGGCCACAGCGCCCGATTGCGACACCAGCGCGACGCTGCCGGGACGCGCCGATGTGCGCGCAAAGCTTGCATTCAGGCCGATCGACGGCCGCAGCAGCCCCAGGCAGTTCGGGCCGATCAGCCGCACGCCGTGGCGGCGCGCGGCTCGCAGCATCTCGTCTTGCAGCTTGCGGCCCTCGGGGCCGATTTCGGCGAAGCCGGCCGACAGCACCAGCATGTTCGGAACGCCGCGGGCGCCGGCATCGGCCACCAGCTGCGGCACCGTGCGCGCAGGCGTGACCACGATCGCCAGGTCGGGCGCTTGCGCCAGCTCCCGCAGCGAGGCAACGCACGGCTGTCCCTGGACCGAGCTGTACTTCGGGTTGACCGCGTCGATACGCCCCTTGAAACCGCCGGCCAGCACGTTGGCGAAGACGTCGTACCCGAGCGCGCCGCGCCGTTCGGTCGCGCCGATCACCGCCACCGAGTGCGGCACCAGCGCAGACCCGAGATAGTGTGTGTCTTGCATTCGCCTCTCGCCTGGCTGGCGGCGGATACTGCAGTGCAACATTACACGGAATCGCGCGCTCTCGGGGGCAGCGCGCGGTCTGATCGACGCAGGTCGCGCCGGCTGCAGCCGCGAACCCACCTAGAATCCACCCATGAAGGTCAACGGCGTCGCGTACCGGTCGATCTGGCCGATCGGCCAGCGCTCGGTCGGCATCATCGATCAGACCCGGCTGCCGTACGAGTTGCATACGCTGGAGCTCGCCGACTGGCGCGCGATGGTGACCGCGATCGCCTCGATGCAGGTGCGCGGAGCGCCGCTGATCGGCGTGGCCGCCGCCTACGGCATCGCGCTGGCCGCGAACCAGGATGCCGACGAGGCTGCGCTCGATGCGGCGGGCCAGCAGTTGCTCGCGAGCCGGCCGACCGCCG
The DNA here is from genome assembly GCA_005882215.1 of Betaproteobacteria bacterium. Taxonomy (GTDB): domain Bacteria; phylum Pseudomonadota; class Gammaproteobacteria; order Burkholderiales; family Burkholderiaceae_F; genus VBCK01. The sequence goes on from VBCK01000125.1 coordinate 33,614, forward strand.
TGAACCTGCGCTGGGCGGTGCAGCGAATGCGCGCTCGCCTCGATGCGCTGCCTCGCAGCGAACGCCGCGCCGCCGCGTGGCGTGAAGCCGATGCGATCGCACAGGAAGATGTCGCGATCAACCGGTCGATCGGTTCATACGGATCGGCACTGCTGGCGCAGGCGTATGCGCGTACCGGGCGCCCCGTCAACGTACTGACTCACTGCAATGCCGGCTGGATCGCCACCGTGGATTACGGAACCGCACTCTCCTCCGTCTATCTCGCCTACGACGCCGGCGTGCCGCTGCACGTGTGGGTCGACGAGACGCGCCCCCGCAACCAGGGACTGTTGACGGCCTGGGAACTGGGTGGGCACGGCGTGCCGCACACGCTGATCGCAGACAACGCCGGCGGGCACCTGATGCAGCACGGCAAGGTGGATATCGTGCTGGTCGGCGCCGATCGGGTCGGCCGCGAAGGCGACGTGTGCAACAAGATCGGCACTTATCTGAAGGCCCTTGCGGCGCGCGAAAGCTCGGTTCCGTTCTACGCCGCGGTGCCTTCGCCGACCATCGACTGGCAGCTCGGCGACGCATTGCGCGAGGCGCCGATCGAGGAGCGCGCCGCCTCGGAGCTGCGCATCGTGCAGGGCTTGGACGAGCGCGGCCGGCGCGCCAGCGTCGAGCTGGCCTCGCCCGCGTCCGCCGTGGCCAACCCGGCCTTCGACGTGACGCCCGCCCGGTTGGTCACGGGGCTGATCACCGAGCGCGGCATCGTCCGCCCGGACCAGCTCGCAAGCCTGTTTCCCGAGGCGGGTGCAACGCGGTGAACGAGCCCTCGACAAGGTCCAGCGGCTTGCCGCCCGCAGAACGCGTCGAAGACGGGCCGACGCTGCGACAGCAGTTGATCCGGACCGCGCGCACCACGATCGCGCGCGGGCTGAACGTGAACAAATCGGGCAACGTCTCGGCCCGATGCGTGCGAGGCGCCACCGAAGGCCTGCTGATCACGCCCACCGCGATCGCCTACCGCGAGCTCGCGGAGCAGGACCTGGTGTTCGTTGGCCTGCAGGACGGACGAAGTTCCGGGGAGCGGGCACCGTCCAGCGAATGGCGCATGCACGCCGACATCCTGCGCGAGCGGCCCGAGTTCGGCGCGATCGTCCACACGCACTCGCCGGCCGCCACCGCGCTGTCCTGCCACGGATTGGACCTGCCCCCATTTCACTACATGATCGCGGTTTGCGGTGGGCCGGACGTCCGCTGTGCCAGGTACGCGACTTTCGGCACGCCGGATCTGTCCGAGCACGCGCTGGTCGCGCTGCAGGATCGTAAAGCCTGCTTGTTGTGCAACCACGGCTGCGTCGGCTGCGGCGCCGATCTGGCCGACGCCTTGGCCATCGCGCAGGAAGTCGAGCATCTGGCACGCATTTACCTGCTGGCGCAGCAGCTGGGAGAGCCGTTGCGACTCGACGAGGCCGAGATGCAGCGCGTGCTGCAGAAGTTCAGAACTTCGTACGGTCAGCGATAGGCAAGCTGCCCATTGTCCGGCGCGCCCGGTTGCCGCAGAATCCCTAAGAATCCTTAAGAAACCGATCGACCCGTCAAGGCCCCAAAGCGCCATGGATGGTGTGTTGACCGTTCGACGTTCGCAGCAACCGTCTCTGCCGATGACCGCCGCCGTCAAACGCTGGTCGGCAAGCCCGCTCTGGCGGGAGCGCAGCCAGGCCGTGGACGGCAGCGTGTGCGCCACGATGTGGCCGACCCGCACGCTGGCCGATCGGGAGCGCTGGTTCGACGAGCTGTACGTATGGACCGAGGGATTCCAGGCCTCGACCACGCAGCGGGCCCGGATTCAGGTGGCCGCGCTCGATCATGCGCTGCGGATGCTCGACTGCGAGTCGGCCGACTCGGTTGGGATCACGCTGTCGTTCGGAACCGCCGAGCGCCACCTGGACGCCATCGTCAAGCGGCTGCAGCTGTATCCGCTGGTCGTGCACCGGGTCGTGGTGATCCTGCGCGGCGCATTCGACCGGGTGCGCTCGCAGTACCGGATCCGGGCGCTGGTCGACTACCTGCGCTCCGGGCAGATCACGGTCGGCTATCGGATCACGTCGCCGCGCACGACGATGGAGATTCGCTCCGTGGACCTGGTGCGGCCCGATTTCGCCAAGGTGCTCGCGCCGGCGTCGGACCGCGAGGAATTCTGGAGGGATTTCGTGTCGGAGGCCCGCGTCGCCGGCATCGCGCCCCAGGCGCTGATCGTGGCGGGCCTGGAAACCGAGCGGCAAGTCGAGCTCGCGCGCCAGGCCGGGATCCGCTTCGGCCAGGGCAACGCGGTGCGTCGATCCTTCGAACCGCCCAACACGCGCGCTCGTCGGCGCGATCCAGGCGCGCGGGTGACGCCGTCCCCGCTCACGCGGTCGCCGTTCGTTTAAGTCGACACCCGGCAGGCCGGGCTCACACGCCGCTGCCGTGCTTGCGCAGCCGCTCCAGCCGGGCCTGCGCCTTTGGCAGGTTGCGCCGCACAACCTTCTCGGACCATCGTTCGGCCCGCTGCACCAGCTCGCGCGACCGCGTAAGGGTCGGCAGCATCGATACGGTCACGTGCGCGTCGTTGATCTGTCCGAGCAGCTGTTGCAGTCGCGACAGCAATTTCAAGGTGCGCGCCGAGGCGCCCGCCGACAGCAGCGGCGCCAGCAGCTCGAGCGCGTAGCGTTGCCGCTTGGTCAGAATGCGTAGCCTGTGACGGCCCTGAGGCGGCAGCTTCGCCAGATCCCGCGCCGCCGCCGTCAGCCGTTGGTGCCCGCGCTCGATGACCCGTCGCGCGCGAGGTGTCAGCGGCGTCGGCGTCGAAGCGGCCGGCTCCTCGGCCCATTGCAGAAGGCGCAGCGCCGCGCGGGCGAAGCGGGCGCTGCCGAGCGTTGCGCGCAGCCGCTGCTGCTGCCGTTGGCGGCGTGCCTGCGCCCGCTCGATCAGCGCCGACCAGCGGGTGTCGTCAGCGGCCGCGATCGCCTTGCCCAGCAGAGGCAGCGTTTCGGATACCAGCACGTCCCAGTCGCGCGCGGCGCCGAAACAGTCGGCCATCCAGCGCAGATCGCGTGCGATCGGATCGTCCGCCGCCCGGGCCACCCCGAGCACGCGCAGCGCCGAGCGCGTTCGCCGCAGCGCCACGCGCGCCTGGTGCACGTATTCCAGATCCTCGCCAAGCGCGGCGCCCCTGGCGTTGGCGAGCACCAGGTGCACGCCGTGCGCGACGATGCGCCGCGCGACGTCCAGATGGGTCCGCTGCGGCTGCAGCAGCGAGGAAAATCCGGCCGCATCCGCATGAACGGGCTGCTCGCCGAGTCGCTGCGCCAGCCGGTAGCCGCGCGAGGCCTTCGACTCGATGCTCGGCAGCAGCGCCAGCGCCCGGCGATCGCGGCCGATCAGCTCCAGTGCCAGATCGAAGGCCGATGAGGGCGAACCCTCGCGCAGCTCCAGTTCGATCTCGCAAACCGGCTCGCTACGCCGGCCGGCGATGATCTGCCCCTCGTCCAGCCCCAGCTCGATCAGGGCGCCTCGATAGCGCACCGAGCGCACGGTGCGCTCGAACCGGGTGCGAAACACCGGCAGCAGACGCACCGGTTCTTCGCCGAGCACCTGCTGCAGCGGCCATTCGGCCAGGCCCGCGAGCTGCGGGCGCGGGCCGGCCACCGCCGTTTCCCATTCTCCGCGGTGACTGAGTGCGCCCGGGTTGTCGTCGGTCTTCAGGGTCTGGATCCATTGCGCGCCGGCCGCCTCGCCGATGCGCCGGATCCTGAGCGCCGCGTGCTTCGACGCCAGGCGCCGGTCGGGCGTATCGAAGTACACGCTGGCCACTTTCAGCGGCGGCTGCTTGCCATAGGCGTTCAACCTGCGGCGGACCGCCGCGCGCGCCGCTTCGGGCACTGCGAGCTTCAGCTCGATTTCCAGCGCCGGCTTGGCCGGCAGCGCGGGCACGCCGGCCGGCGGCGCGACGGACCGAACCGGCATCGCGGTCATCGCGGGCGGCGGCTTCATAGCGCCGCGCCGCCCGAGCGCCAGCCGATCCCCGCCAGGATGACCGCCGCCGCGCACAGCGCGCCGGCCGCAGCAAAGCAAACGCCGTAGCTGCCGCTCGCGCGTTGCAACAGGCCGAAGGCAGGAGGCCACACCACGGAGCCGACGAACGTCACGAAAAGGCTGCCACCCGTTGCCGCGCCGGCCTGTCCGGGGGGCGCCCTGCGTGCGACCTCGGACAGGAACACGCCATTCCAGCCGATCGCCGTTGCCCCCAGCAGTGCACAGGTTGCATACACCGCCAGCGCGGGCCAGCGCGGCGTCAGCGCCGCGGCCAGGGCGCAGGCGATCGCCATCAGCACTCCGAGCGCCTGCAGCGTGCGGCGCGCCGCCAGCCACCGATCGGACACGACACCCCAGGCGATGCGGCCCGCCACCCCCGCCAGGTTAGCCGCCGTCAGGCCGATGCCGGCTGCGATCCAGCCATAGCCGAGCTCCTCGACCAGGTAGGCCACGATGAAGCTCGACGTGCAGTTCTGCAGGCCGGAGTAGACGAACGACAAAGCAGCCATCGATCGCAAGGGCCCGGACGCGCCGACCAGCCGCACCCCGGACAGCAGGGCCGACCCCGTGAAGCGCGCCCCCGGGTCGCGGTCGTGATCGAGCACGGCTCGCAAGGGCTGCACTGCGGCTGCGCAGGCCAGGCACAGCACGGCCACTGCGCCCAGGGCGGCCTTCCAGCCCAGCCAGACGGTCAGCGCCGGCACCAGGATTCCGGCCAGCGCCACGCCGGCCGGCACGCCGGTCTGCTTGACGGAGAACGTCAATGCGATCCGGTCCGGGTGCGCCGAGCGCGCCAGCATATGGCTGGACGCCGGCGTGATCGGGCCATAACCCAGACCCAACACGAGCGCCGATATCGCGAGCGCGGGCAAGGTCGCCCTCGCAACCACCAGCAGGGCCAGCGCGCACAGCACGAGCGACAGCTGCGACAGCCGCAAAGCGCCAGCGGCCGGAACCAGCGGTCCGCTGGCCAGCGCCGCGGCCGCCGAGCCGAGGTACACGAGCGAGATGTAGGTGCCAACCATCGAGGCCGGTTGTGCGGTGGCAGCGGCGATCGCAGGAGCGATGGCCGGCACGCTCAGCGCGGCGAGCGCCGCCATCACCTGGATCGCGGTGGTCGCGGCCAGCGTAACGGCCGGGCCAGGCAGCGTCGGGCCGGTCGGACCGGCACGCTCGGGCAGTCCTCGGTGAGCGGTTGGCATCGTCAGGGCCGAAGCCTATACTGCTCAAATGGCCTCGCACTGTCCTCTCGTGCGGTCATCCGCACCGCGAGGCGGATGGAGGACGCGATGAAACTGCCGTGGCAAATGTTGAGTCTGATGGCTTGCGCCGGTGCGACGCTGGTCGGCTGCGCCTCCACGAGCCCCACCAGCGACGAGTCGCCCCTGGGCCCGGGCGTGGACGAGAGGCGGGTGGCCCAGGTCGAGGCCGCGGCGCGCCGTGCCGGTGTTGACGTTCACTGGGTCAATTATCCGCGCAAGATGGGGCCATGAGCAGTGCGCGCCGGGTGCGACTGCCGGCGCCGCCTGCACCGGCCACGGCGACGTGGCAAACTGACGCGATGAGTGGCCTTGAACGCGCGCTGCGAATCCTGATCGTCGACTCCCATGGACAACCGGTCCGCTGGGCCGCACTGACGCGGGCGGCGCGCTATTACGCGTCCGGCAAGGTGGTCACCGATCTGGGCGAAAACCTGTTCGCGATGAGCGGGGGCTATCAGGAAAGCTCCGGCCTTCGGTCCGAATTCGTCACCAGCTCGATCGTGATGATCCGCGGCCGGCACCGTCTGCCGGTGGATCACGCGCACGTGGGCCTGACCAAGCACCGGCTGTTCGCTCGCGATCGCAATGTGTGCGCCTATTGCGGCGGCCAATATACCGAGCCCGGCTTGACCGTCGAGCACATCGTTCCGGTCTCCCGGGGCGGACGGCACGAATGGACCAATGTGGTGACCGCGTGCCGCTCGTGCAACACGCGCAAGGGCAACCGCCGGCCCGAAGAAGCCCGGATGCCGCTGCTGTTCGTGCCGTACGCGGTGTGCCGCAATGAAGGGTTCATCCTGAGCAATCGCCGGATCCTGGCCGACCAGATGGCCTTCCTGCAGGCCTCCCTGCCCAAGCATTCACGCTGGGCGCACGCCTGAGTCCTAGCGTCCACCCTCAAGCCAGCCGCGACCGCAGCAGGCGGAAAAATCCCCCGACCGGCTCGGCCCTGACGTAAGCGTCGTGCTTGAACGAGGTTTGCACGGCGGCCGGCTGCAGCACGCATTCGATCGCGTCGCTGCCTTCATCGACGACCGCCCACAGCGTGGCTCCCGATACGCCGTCCAGCGCCGGCGCGTGGATCTCCAGCCCATCGGCGCGGCGTGCGATCCGGCGGTAGCTGAGCTTGAGCTGCCCATCGTCCATCTCGCCCCGCGCGAACAAGACGAGCGGACGGGCGTGCAGCGTGGGCCCGACGCGACGCATCTGCGCGTACGGAAAACCGGCCAGCACGTACGTGTGGGCGCGCGCTTCCGAGGCCAGCGAGTCGAACGGCGCGATTCGCCAGTGCCGGCGCAGCAGCCCGGCGCTGCGGCGGCATCCGATCCGGACCGCCGCCAGGTCGGCGCCTGGATCGACCAGCACGCGCGGGCGGGCCGCGCGCAACCACAGGATGCGTCCGCTGTCCGCGAGGGGCAGCCCCAGGTCGCCCGCGCAGACCCCGTCGTCGAACAGGTGTCGGCAGGTGAGCAGCAACAGCGAAGTGCCGAACAGGTACAGCGCGCCGCTCGCGAGCGGCTCGGCCCGACCATTGCGCAGCCTCAGGATCGGCACCGCGACCCGCTCCAGCGCGGCGCCGATCGCACGCGCGCGCTGCGCGCCGACGTGGCTGTCGACGTCCAGCGGCTCGGTGCCGATGCGCGCCCAGCTCATTCAGGGCTTTTCCTCAATGCTCGCAACTCAGCTTCGAACGCGTCGTAGCCTGCCACAGAAGAACGGAGGACCGGCTACGAGGGGCAGAGGGGGGTTCGCAGGCGAGTGGGAAGCTTCGGTGAATAATAAATCGGGCCGGCAGGGTTGCCCCGGCCGGCCCGCTACGGACGAGGTCCGTCCCGATTACTTCAGGTGCTTGCTGACGTACTTGGTCAGCTCGAACATCGTGGCCTGAGCCTTGCCGAACAGCGGGCGCAGCTTGTCGTCGGCGTTGATGTTGCGGCGGTTGACCGGGTCCTGCAGCTTGTTCTTCTTGATGTATTGCCAGATCTTGCTGGTGACCTCGGTGCGGGGCATCGGGGTGGAGCCGATGATCGCGGCCAGCGGCCCGGTTGGCATCAGCGGCTTCATGAATGCCGCATTCGGCTTGCGCGCGCTCTTCTTCTTGGCTGCTTTTCTCGGCGCCGCCTTCTTTGCAACCTTCTTCATGGCTTTCTTGGCGGAGGACTTCTTGGCCGACTTCTTGGCGGACTTCTTCGCTTTTTTCGCAGTTGCCATCAACGATCTCCTGTGTGCTGGATGAAAGGCACAGCGACAGCGTTCTTGCGTGGATCCGACTCTAAGAGCGCTCTCGTTGCGTGAGCCGAATAGTATGCCAATCGCGACGGGAATCAAGTGCTTTCAGAGGGAAATTTGCGTCCGCCCCACCGCAGCCAGCCCCGTTTTCAGAGGGGGCGGGCATCATCCGGCGTCCCTCGCGAGGGCCCGAGGCACGCGCACCGCTACAAGATGTTGTAAGGTCGCGGCGATTATCACAAGATGTTGTAGGTAGCTTGCGTCGCGAGACGCATGAGCATGGGGACGACCCGCAGCCGGCGGGCGCTCCAGGCCTGATCGGGACGGCCTTGCGGACACCAGGGCCACGACCCGGGTGATGTCGCGCAGTCGGCGCCGGGCGAGCCCCCGGCGCTCGGGCCGGCGCCGGTCCCGTATCGGACGACGGATAGAATCGCGCCATGTTTCGCGTGGCCCCGGCCCGGCTGCTGATCGCCACCGCGATCGGGTGCCTGCTTCTGGCGCTCCCGCTGCATGCGAGCGATTTCGACCGGACCGCGTTCATGGCGATCAACGATGCGGCCTGGCGGTGGGGGCCGCCGGCCCTGTTCAGTTGCCTCACGATCCTGGGCCATGGTCTGAGCGCTGTGATGCTGCTGGCGCCGACGCTGCTGCGTGCGCCGAATCTGCTGATGGCGGGCCTGTTTGCAACCCCTGTCGCCATGGCGCTTTCGTGGCTACCCAAGGGGCTGATCGATTCTCCCAGGCCGGCAGCGGTTCTGGATCCGGCGTCGATCCACGTCGTCGGACTGCGGCTGGCCGGACACAACTCGTTTCCCTCGGGGCACACGATCACGGCGTTCCTGGTCGTCGGGGTGCTGCTGGCGGGCGAGCGCGCAACGCGCCCGCGCCGGCCGGCGGCGATCGCGATCGTGCTGGTCGGGGTCGCGGTGGCCGCGTCGCGGATCGCGGTCGGTGCGCACTGGCCGTCGGACGCGCTCGCCGGGACGGGTCTGGGCCTGCTGGCCGGCGTGGCGGGCACGCAGATATCGCTGCGTTGGCGCATCGCTTCGCGACCCGTGGTGCAGGCGTTGCTGGCGCTGGTCGTACTGGTGTGCGCAGTCATACTGGCGCGGATCGACGTCGGCTATCCGCTGGCGCGGCCGCTACAGCTCGTGCTGGCGGCTCTCGGCGCGGCGGCAGCGGTGATCGCGCTCTGGCGCACCTGGGCCAGCCGCGCCCCCTCGGCCCGCATCCCCGAATGAACGACAGCACGGCGCCCGATCAGCGCCTGCAATTTGCCGTGCTGATCGCGGCGGCGCTGCTGCTGGTGCCGGCGCTGGGACTGCCGCCTCTGTTCGACGTCGACGAGGGCGCGTTCGGCGAAGCCACGCGCGAGATGCTGGCCAGCGGCGACTGGCTGTCGACCACGCTCAATGGCGCGCCGCGCTTCGACAAGCCGATCCTGATCTACTGGCTGCAGGCGGCCAGCGTCAGCGTGCTGGGCTTGAACGAATTCGCGCTGCGGCTGCCATCGGCGCTGGCCGCGCTGGGCTGGATCGCCGCGATCGGACGGTTCGCCTCCGCCAGGCTAGGCGCCGAGACCGGCGGCCTCGCGGCCTGGATCGCGGCAACCTGTATCGGCGTTGTGGTGATCGCGCACGCGGCGACCGCCGACGCGCTGCTCAATGCGTTGCTGGCGGCCGCGATGCTGGACGCCTGGCGCTTCGTCGAGGACGGCAGCCGCGGCGCGCTGCGGCGTATGTACGTGTGGATCGGCCTGGGCGTGCTGACCAAGGGGCCGATCGCGGCGCTGATCCCGGTGGCGGTCACGCTGCTGTATGCGCTGCTGTCGGGGCGCCTGCGCGAGTGGCGCAAAGCCGCGTTCGATCCCGTCGGCTGGCTGCTGCTGGCCGCGATCGTCGCCCCCTGGTATGGGTATGCACTGCACGTGCACGGCCGCGCCTTCGTCGAGGGTTTCTTCGTCAAGCACAACCTGCAGCGCTTCGGCGGCACGCTGGAAGGCCACTCCGGCAGCATCGTTTACTACGTGATCGTGGTGCCGCTGCTGCTGCTGCCGTGGACCGGGCTGCTGGTGCCCGCGCTGCGCGCCGCCCGCGACGAATGGCGCATCGGCCTCACCCGCTACTTGTGGCTGTGGTTCGCCTTCGTGCTCGTCTTCTTCTCCGTCTCGGGCACCAAGCTGCCGCATTACGCGCTGTATGGGCTGACACCACTTTTCTTTCTCGCGGCCATGCACCGCGCCGACCTGGGCGCCGGCCGGCTGGCGCGGGTGACCGCGGCACTGCTGCTGGCACTGATGCCTGCGCTACCTTGGATCGCGCAGCGCTGGGCGCTCGGCGCCACCGGTCCGCGCACCGCGTACTACGCGGCCCTGGCGCAGCACGCGCTGCAGGCGGCTCCGTGGTCCTTCTACGCGATCACTGGGTGCGCCTGCGCGATCGGCATCGCAGCGCTCTGCGCTCCCCGCTGGCCCACGTGGTACAGGCTCGCG
>VBCK01000065.1 GCA_005882215.1 Betaproteobacteria bacterium
CAAACTGTTCGCCGGCGCGGATCCTCTTCCTGAGGTCGCAGCAAGCGAAGGAGCGGCTGCGGCCGGCGCTATCCGAGAACAACCTGCAAAAGACGATGGCGGCGCCCGTGACGGCGATCGTTGGTTATGACCTGGAGTTCTACGAGAAGCTGCCCTACCTGTTTCCTCACAACCAGGACGCGATCAACTGGTTTAAGGGCAAGCCGGCCGTGATCGAGTCCACCGCGTTTCGCAACAGCTCGCTGCAGGGCGCTTATTTCATCATTGCGGCGCGCGCGTTGGGACTGGACTGCGGCCCGATGTCGGGCTTCGACAATTCCAAGGTCGACGTCGAATTCTTCCCGGATGGGAAGATCAAGTCGAACTTCCTGTGTAACCTCGGCGCAGGCGACCCGGCGAAACTGTTCCCGCGCAGCCCGCGGCTGAGCTTCGAGCAGGTGTGCACGATGCTGTGACTCGCGGGGCGGGTGGCCGATAACGCGATCGCCGGGTTGCACCGGCTGAAATAGGGTTAGGCAGCCCGACCTTGCGGGCGATGGGTGCTGGCACCAGTTCCGCCATCCCGGCGCGGGGCATGGATTATCCCGCAGTTGGTGCTAGACCTCTACGTTGTCGATCAGGCGGGTCGTTCCAAGCTTGGCCGCGGCCAGCACGACCAGCGGTTCGGCGGCGTCGACCTGCTGCGGCGTGGGCAGCTTCAGATCGCTTTGACGCCGGATCGCCAGGTAGTCGGGTTGCCAGCCGCTGGCACTGAGCTCGGCGATGCACTGGTCCTGCAGGCGCGCCAGGTCGCGCTCGCCCGCCAGTAGCCGCTCCCGCACGTCGCGCAGGGCCCGATACAGGTGCGGTGCCTCGCGCCGCTCGCGGTCCGACAGGAAGCGGTTGCGCGAGGACAGCGCCAGGCCGTCGGCGTCCCGCACCGTCTCGTGCGGCACGATCTCGGTCGGCAGCGAAAACTGGCGGCACATGGCCCGCACGATCATCCACTGCTGGTAGTCCTTCTTGCCGAACACCGCGACCCGCGGCTGCACGCATGAAAACAGCTTCAGCACGACGGTGGTGACGCCCACGAAGAAGCCGGGGCGGAACTCGCCCTCCAGGATGTCGCCCAGGTCCGACGGTGGGCTGACGCGGTAGCTCTGCGGCTCCGGGTACATCTCACGCTCGTCGGGAGCGAACAGCACGTAGACGCGGTTCTGCTGCTGCAGCTTGTCGATGTCGTCCTGCAGCGTGCGAGGGTAGCGTTCGAAATCCTCGTTCGGGCCGAATTGCAGGCGGTTGACGAAAATCGATGCGACCACCGGGTCGCCATGGCGCGCGGCCAGCGGTGTTCACTGTTGACGATCAGCACCGGCGCCGCATCGTATTGATGAAAGAAGGCCGCGTAGCTTTCGGCCAGCGCCCGCAGGTACGACTCGGAGATACCCGCTTCGATCGGGTTGGACCGGCGCGCCACCCGCTCGGCCAGCGTCTCGGCCTTGGCCTGAAGATAGATCACGAGGTCCGGAGCCGGTGCGTGGGGCGCGATCTGCGCGTGGATGGTCCGATACAGCTTCAGTTCCTCGTCCGACAGCGTCAGGCGCGCGAACAGGGCGTCCTTGTCGAGCAGGAAATCCGTGATCACCTGGCGCCGGAACAGGTCCAACTGGCCGAGCTCGGCGATCTGGGCGGCCCGCTGCAGCAGGAAGCATAGCTGGGTCGGCAAGGCGTAACGCTTGCGGTCGCGGTAGAAGCGTTCGAGGAACGGATTGGCCTCGGGCTGCTCGAGCAACAGCTGCGCGCCCAGGTGGCGTCCGAGCCGTTGCGCGAGCGAAGTCTTGCCGGCCCCGATCGGGCCTTCGACCACGATATACCGCAGCTGCGCTGGGTCGCCCATGTGGCGATCGTCGCGGGCCTCGGTGGGCCCGGAACTAATCCTCGCCCTGGCTCGCGTCCGGATCCGCGGGCTGTTCCGCCACGTCCTTCGGCCGGAACGGCGCCACCACCTGATCCGAGACTCGAGACAGCAGCTGGGAGGCCGGGCCGTGGCCCGGCACCGTGAGGTCCGGTGCGATGTCCAGCAGCGGTCTTAACACGAAGGCCCGTTCGTGCATCCGGGGGTGGGGCAGCACCAGCGGAGCGCTGCGGATGATCAGGTCTCCCACCATCAGCAGGTCCAGGTCGATGCTGCGCGGCGCATTGCGACGGGCGTCGGGGCCGCCGCCGCGTTTGCGGCCGAACACCATCTCGATCTCCAGCAGATGCAGCAGCAGCCCGTACGGCTCCAGGTCGGTATCGATCCGGACCACCGCGTTCAGGTAATCCGGGCCGTTCGCTTCGATGGGCGCCGACAGGTAAAAGGGCGAGGCCGCAACGAACTGCGACTGCTCCAGGGAGCCGAGCGAGTGCACCGCCGCGTTCAGCGTCGCGACCAGGTCACCCTGGTTGGCTCCGAGTCCGATGTACGCCTGTCTCATGGTCTTCCGCGATCAGGCCGCTTCCGCCGGTTTGCGGCGCGGCCGCCGTTTTCGCCGGCTACCCGGTGCCGGGCGGGACGTGCTGGCTTCCTGCATCAATGCCGCTCGCTGCTCTTCGGATCCATGTAGGAATTTCGTCCACCATTCACCCAGTTCCGCCGGGGCTTCCTCGGCGGCGCATCGGATCAACAGGAAATCATATCCGGCCCGCAGCCTCAGGTGTTCGAGCAGGCGCAGCGGGGCCTGTCCGGTGCGCCGTTCGAAGCGCGGCTGCAGGGTCCAGATCTCGCGCATGTCGGAGGTAAAGCGCCGCTGGATCGCCAGTTTTTCGGTCTGGCTCCCCAGCACCTGATCGATCGCAGCCTCCAGCGCCGGCATCCGGTGCTCGCCGGCTGCGACCCGGGCGTTCCACTTGGACAGCACTTCGTGCCACAGCAGCGTGGCGAACAGGAAGCCGGGCGCCACGCGCTTGCCGGTACGCGCCCGCTCGTCGGTGCGGGCGAGCGACAGCATCACGAAGCGCTCGCCCTGCGGCTGCTCCAGGATCACGTCCAGCAGCGGCAGCAGCCCATGGTGCAGGCCCTCGGCCCGCAGCTGCGAGATGCAGGCCACCGCATAGCCGCTGGTGAGCAGCTTCAGCATCTCGTCGAACAGGCGCGCCGCTGGAACGTTCTCGATGAGGCTCGCCAGACGCGAGATCGGGGCCCGGGTGGCCGAGTCGATCTCGAATCCGAGCTTGGCCGCGAAGCGCACCGCCCGCAGCATCCGCACCGGGTCTTCGCGGTAACGGGTCTGCGGGTCGCCGATGATCCGCAGCCGGCGCCGGCGGATATCGCGTACGCCGTCGTGATAATCGAGCACCTCGCCCGTGCTCGGGTCGTAATACAGCGCGTTGATCGTGAAGTCGCGCCGCGCCGCATCCTCGTATTGCTCGCCGAACACGTTGTCGGTCAGCACGCGGCCGTGCTCGTCGGTGTCGGGCTCGTCCTTGCCGTAGGCTCGAAACGTCGACACTTCGATGGTCTCGGCGCCGAACATCACGTGCACCAGCCGGAAACGCCGGCCGATGATAATGGCGCGGCGAAAGTGAGATTTGACCTGTTCGGGCGTGGCGTCGGTCGCCACGTCGAAGTCCTTCGGAGCGATCCCCAGCAGCAGGTCGCGCACTGCGCCGCCGACCACATAGGCCCGGTGCCCGGCCGCCTGCAACACTTCGCAAGTGCGGATCGCCGAGCGCGACACGAGCGCACGGTCGATCTTGTGCTCCGACTGCGCGATCCGGCGCGGCGTCTTGCGCAGCCGCGGCCCGCCCGACAGCAGCGACTGGACCCGTCTGACCAGGCGATGAATCACCGGCGCGGCCCCATGCTGTCAGGCCCCATCCGTAACCGCTTCGCCGAACCGGGGCGCCGGCTCGAACAGGTCCAGCACGGGCCAGCCGCGCTGGTGCGCCAGCGCGCGCAACGGGCGATCGGGGTTGGTGACGACCGGCTGGCCGCCGCAGGCGGCGACCCGTTCCAGCAGCGGCACGTCGTTGATCGAGTCGGTGTAAAACGCGCATTCATCGAGCGCCTCGATCGAGATGTCGCGATCGCGCAGAAAGCGCTCGACGGCTATCACTTTGCCGCGGCCGTACGTGTGATGGCCCACGTAGCGGCCCGTGAAACGCTGGCCGATCTGCTCGGGGCACACCGCCAGCAGGTGCTGCAGCCCGAGCCGCTCGGCGATCGGCGCCGTGACGAACGCATTGGTGCCGGTCACCAGCGCCAGCTCGTGCCGGCGGCGACGGTGCGAGTCGATCAGCTCGAATGCCTCGTGGCGCAGGTTCGGCTCGATCACCTCCGCCAGGAAGCGGGATCGGATGGTCTCCAGCGTGGACCGGTCGAAGCGGGCCAGCAGACCCATCTGAAAGGCCAGGTACTCCTCGGGATCGAAACGGCCGCTGCGGTAGTCGTCGGCGAAACGGCGGATCCGCGCCACGTGGTGCCCGGGGTCCAGGCCGCCGGCGTACACCAGGAAGTGCGACCATGCGTCGGCACTGTCGATCGGAAGGAGCGTGTGGTCGAGGTCGAACAGGGCCAGTCTCATTCGTCCGGCATTCTACCGGCCTGCTCCAGGAGCCAGTGCCGCAGCAAGGGAACCGTCAACGCCCGGCCGCGCTGCAGCGCATAGGCGTCCAGCGCGTCCACGGCGGCGGCCAGCGTGCGCATGTCCCGCGGCAGCCGCGACAGCATATAAGGGATCAGCTCCGGCGCTGCGCGCACGCCGCGTGCGGCCAGCTGCTTGCGCAGCGCGTCGGCCTTGTCCTGCTCCGACAGCGGTTGCAGCGCCAGCGCAAGCCCCCAGCCGAGTCGCGACCGCACATCCTCGCGTAACGGCAACTGTGCGGGCGGCCGGTCGCCGGCGGCGACCAGTCGCGCAGCCGGGTCGGCCCGCACCCGGTTCATCAGTGCGAACAGGCGCGCCTGAGCGCTTTCGTCGAGCCCGTGCACGTCGTCGGCCGTGCACAGCGCGGGACCGCGCTCGCCGCTTGGCCCGGTGCCTGCGCCTTCCAGCGCAACCAGCAGATGGGTACGGCCGCTACCGGGCGGGCCCCAGAGGTACACGAATTGAGGGCCGCGGCCGGCCGCCAGCTCGCGCGCAACGGCCAGCGCTTCGGCGTTGGGTCCCGGCACGAAGTTGTCCAGCGTCTGCGCCGGCGGCTTGAGCAGGCCCAGTGCGAGTTGTCGGAAAGCGGTCACGGGCGCCCGTAAAACGCGCTCGCGAAGTAGGCCTGCTTCAGGCGCCGCAACGCCACCAGCAACACTGCGCTCGACGGCAGCGCCACCAGCACGCCGAAGAACCCGAACAGCTCGCCGAACGCGAGCAGCGCGAAGATCACCGCCAGCGGGTGCAATCCGATCCGCTCGCCCACCAGGCGAGGTGTCAGTACGAAGCTCTCCAGCACCTGGCCCAACCCATAGATCAGCGCCACCATCGCCGGCCCATACCAGCCGTCGAACTGCAGCAGGGCCGCGCCCAGTGCGAGCACCAGTCCGATCGCGTAGCCGACGTAAGGAACGAAGGCCAGTGTGCCGGTCAGCACGCCGATCGCCAGCGCCGATCGGAACCCGGCCAGCGACAGCGCCGCCGAGTAGTAAAGGGCCAGGGCCGCCATCACGCTCACCTGGCCGCGCAGGAACTGCGACAGCAGCGAATCGATCTCGGCCGCCATGCCGACCACCTGCGCGTGCCAGCGGCGCGGGATCGCCGACTCGAAGCGCCGGATGAACTCGTGCCACTCCGCCAGCATGTAAAACAGCACGACCGGAACCAGCACCAGCATGCCGAGCGTGCTCAGCAGCACGGCCCCGCCCGAGCGCAGCCTGGCCAGCAGCGAGGCCGCCAGCGTGTCCTGTTCGTTCACGTGCGAGGCGAGCAGCTCGGTGAGCGCGCGCGTATCGAACGTGACGGTCCAGCCGAACCATTCGTGCAGGCGCGGTGCCACACTCGCATTCAGGCGCGTGATCAGTGCGGGCCATTGCTCGCGCAAGGCGCCGGTCTCATGCTGGAGCACCGGAACCAGGATCAGCACCAGACCGAGCAGCACCAGCGCCGTCAGCACCATCATCGCCAGCGCGGCGGCCCACCGGGGCAGGTGGCGCCGCTGCAGCCAGTCGACACCCGGCACCAGCAGGTAGGCCATGACGGCCCCCAGCGCGAACGGCGTCAGCACGCTCGACAGCAGCGCCATCAGCACCAGCAGTGCCAGGCCCACGCCGACCCACACCGCGGTGGCCACTCGCTCGTTGTCCAGCAGAGCCATCCAATACAATCCTTGTTTCGGCCGCCACTGCCGGCCAGCTGCAAAAACCACGTAGTCTAAGTCCCGGATCGGGAATTACGCTGCGCGCGCGGCTGATGTGCACTGCCAAGGATCTGATGACCTCACCACTCACCTACGCGGCGGCCGGGGTTTCGATCGAGGCCGGCGACGAGCTGGTCCGGCGCATCAAACCGCTGGCGCAGCGCACCTACGGCGCGGGCGTTCTGGCCGGCATCGGAGGCTTCGGGGCCCTGTTCCGGGTGCCGTCCGGCTACCGTGAGCCGGTGCTGGTGTCGGGCACGGACGGCGTCGGCACCAAGCTGAAGCTCGCCTTCGCGCTGAACCGGCATCACACGATCGGGCAGGATCTGGTCGCGATGAGCGTGAACGACATCCTGGTGCAGGGCGCGGCGCCGCTGTTTTTCCTGGACTACTACGCCTGCTCGCAGCTGGATGTGGACGTGGCCGAGCAGGTCGTGGCGGGCATCGCGCGCGGCTGCCAGATGGCCGGCTGCGCGCTGATCGGCGGCGAGACCGCCGAGATGCCGGGCATGTATCCGCCGGGCGAGTACGACCTGGCGGGCTTCGCGGTGGGCGTAGCTGAACGATCCGAGCTGATCGACGGCTGCTCGATCGTGCCGGGCGATGTGGTGCTGGGACTTGCCTCCAGCGGCCCCCATTCGAACGGCTATTCGCTGATCCGGCGCATCGTGGAGGCGAGCGGCGCTCACTATACGGACGACGTCGATGGGCGCACGCTGGGCGAGCGGCTGCTGGAGCCGACCCGGATCTACTGCCGACCCGTGCTGGAGGTAATGCAGTCGATCCGGATCAAGGGCATGGCCCACATCACCGGCGGAGGCCTGGTTGAAAACGTGCCGCGCATTCTTCCGCCGGCCGTTCAGGCCGTGATCGGCCGCGATGGCTGGCCAAAGCCGGCGATCTTCGACTGGCTGCAACGGCACGGCCGCGTCGAAGACGCCGAGATGCACCGGGTCTTCAACTGCGGGATCGGCTACGTCGTGGTGGTCGCCGCCAGCGACGCGGCGGCCGCGGTCGAGGCGTTCGGTGCGCAGGGCGAGACCTGCTGGCCGGTGGGCGCGATCCGCAACCGCGGCAGCGGCGAAGCGGGTTGTATTGTTACGTAGCGAGTCGAATCGCGCGCGTGATGGCGGTGCGAAGTTCGTCCTGGGCGCCTTCGCGCAGCGGGTCGATCACGAGGGCATCGCGCATCGAGCGCAGCCAGGTGATCTGCCGCTTGGCCAGTTGCCGGCTGGCGGCGATGGCGGCGGCGCGGAACTCGTCGAACGAGGTGGCCCCTTCCAGGTGATCCCAGGCCTGGCGGTAACCGACACTGCGGATCGAGGGCAGGCCCGGGTCCAGGTCGCCGCGCGCGCGCAGCGCCCGCACCTCCTCCAGCAGGCCGGCCGCCAGCATCGAATCGAATCGCGCCTCGATGCGCCGGTGCAGTTCGGCGCGGTCCGACGGCATCCAGCCGATCGTCGCGAGTGGCATCGGGTCGGCCGCGGCGCCCTGAAGCAGGTCGGACAGCGGCTCACCGGTGAGCTCGTAAACTTCCAGGGCACGCTGGATGCGCTGGCCGTCGGCCGGGCTCAGGCGTTGCGCGGTGCGCGGGTCGACGTCGCGCAGCCTGGCGTGCAGGGCTGGCCATCCGGACTCGGCCGCCTGTCTTGCCAGTCGGTCGCGCACCTCGGGGTCGGCCGGCGGCAGCTCGGCCAGGCCCTCGCGCAGCGCCTTCGCGTACAGCATCGTTCCGCCCACCAGCAACGGCAGGCGTCCGCGGGCGCGGATCGCCGCGATCGAGGCCCGGGCGTCCTGCACGAAGCGCGCGGCGCAATACGACTCGGCCGGATCCAGCAGGTCGATCAGGTGGTGGGCCACGCGGGCGCGGTCGGCGCAAGAGGGCTTGGCGGTGCCCACGTCCATCCCGCGATACACCTGGGCCGAGTCGACCGAGACGATCTCCAGCGACAGCTGCCCGGCCAGCCGCAACGCGGCCGCGCTCTTGCCGCTGCCGGTCGGGCCGAGCAGCGCGACGACCTGCACGCGCGGCCGGGCGGTGGGCACCGAGCTCATCAGCGGCCCCGCAGGAACAGGCGGTCCAGCTCCTGCATGCCGAGCTGCACCCAGGTCGGCCGCCCGTGGTTGCACTGGTCAGCCCGCTCGGTGCCTTCCATCTCGCGCAGCAGCGCATTCATCTCCGCCAGCGTCAGGCGGCGCCCGGCGCGGATCGCGCCGTGGCAGGCCATCGTCGCCAGCAGCGCGTCGCGATGATCGGTCAGTGCACGGCTTGCGCCGTACTTTCGGATTTCGTGCAGCACATCGCGCGCCAGGCGCCCGGCGTCGGCCTGGGCCAGCGTCAGAGGCACTGCACGCACGGCCAGTTCGGCGGGCGAGGCGAGCGTCATTTCCAGTCCCAGTTGCTCGAGCGCCTCGCGATGCTCTTCGGCGGTGGCCAGCTCGATCGGATCGGCGGCGAACACGTGCGCGATCAGCAGCTGCTGGCGCGGCATCCGCTGCCCATCCAGCGCCCGCTTGAGCCCCTCGTAGACGATCCGTTCGTGGGCCGCGTGCATGTCCACCAGCACCAGTCCGTCCCGGTTCTGCGCCAGCACGTAGATATCGGCCAGTTGCGCGATCGCGTAGCCGAGCGGCGGGCAGCTGTCGGCCTCGATCGCGGCGGCGGCGGCGGTCGTGGCGTCCGGCGCCGCCATCTGGAAATAAGCGCCGGCCGGCTGCGCGATCCGCAACGCGCCCTGCGCCCAGGCATCGCCGCCGCGCTGCGCCGGCGCCGAATAGCCCGCCGCGAAAACGTGCGGTGCGGACCCGGGCGCGCCGGCTTCCAGCGCCGCGCCGGCGCCGGTTGCAATCGCGCGCGACACGGCTTGGGTGACGAATCGATGTACGGCCGGCGCGTCGCGAAAGCGCACCTCGGCCTTGGTCGGGTGTACGTTCACGTCGACCTGCGACGGATCGATCCGCAGATACAGGCAGTACACCGGCTGGGCCTGGCCGTGCAGCACGTCGACATAGGCGGCCCGTGCCGCGTGCGACAGCAGGCGGTCGCGCACGCTGCGGCCGTTGACATAGAAGAACTGCGCGTCGGCGCGCGCGCGCGAAGCGGTCGGCGTCCCCACCCAGCCCGACAGCGCCAGCGTGCCGGCATCGGCGTCGATCGGACGCAGCGAGGCGTCCAGGCCCTTGGGCAGCAGGCTGCGCAGCCGCTCGAGCGCGCTCGATGGTGCGGCCGCCAGCACGGTGCGGCCCTCGTGCAGGATCCGGAAGCCGACCTGGGCGTTCGAAGCGGCGATCCGTTCAACCTGGGCCACGCAGTGGCCCAATTCGGTCGCCTCGCTCTTCAGAAATTTGCGGCGCGCCGGCATGTTCAGGAACAGGTCGCCCACCTCGACCCGTGTGCCCGGCGTTCCGGCTGCCGCGTCGATCCGGGCGCTTGCGGCATCGATGCGCCACGCATGGCTTGCCTGCGCCGTGCGCGACGTGATCGATACCGAGGCGACGGAGGCGATCGCGGCCAGCGCTTCGCCGCGGAAGCCCAGCGAAGCGACCGCTTCCAGGTCCTGCAGGCTTGCGATCTTGCTGGTCGCGTGGCGCGCCAGCGCCATGCCCAGCTCCTCGCGCTCGATGCCGGCTCCGTCGTCGCTGACCGTGATGCGGCGCACGCCACCGCCTTCCAGCCGCACCTCGATCGCGCGCGCACCGGCGTCCAGCGCGTTTTCGACCAGCTCCTTGACCACCGAAGCGGGCCGCTCAACCACTTCGCCGGCGGCGATCTGGCTGATCAAATCTTCAGGAAGGCGGTGGATCGGCAAACGAGAGTCCGTGGATGGTGGCGAGGCAGGTAGTCCGAAAATTATAAGTAGGTAAGCGTACGCAACTGCGCCGACGCGGTGCAGCATCCGGCTGGGGTGTCCTCGCGTAACATGAGGAGCCTCAACGCCCCGGCCTCGACTTGCGGGACTCCGATGCGGTCGATCGCGTTTCAGGCAAGGTGTGGCAAGCAATGCAGACGGTTCATTGGGCGGATCTGTTTTTGTCGATGGACCGTTTCCTGGTGGAAATGGCCCACCACTATGGACCTTTTGTCTATCTGGCCCTGGGGCTGATCTTTCTGATGCAGACAGGCCTGGTGTTCATGGCCTTTCTGCCAGGCGACTCGCTGCTGTTCGTGGCCGGTGCGGTAGCCGCCAGCGGACAGTACCGGCTGGACTTTCTGGTGTTCGCGCTGGTCGTGGGTACCGTGCTCGGCAACCTCCTGAACTTCTCCCTCGGCGTTTGGTTGGGCCGCAAGGTGTTCGACGGCAACGTGCGATGGATTGACCAGCAGTCCCTGAACAAGACGCTTGACTTCTTCGAGCGTCACGGCGGCAAGACGGTGGTCGTCGCACTGTTCCTTCCGCTGCTGCGTTCGTTTGCCCCGCTAGTGGCCGGAGCGATGGGCATGCGGCCCGACAAGTTTCGGCTGTACAGCGCGATCGGCGCATTTGCCTGGATCGGATTGTTCACCGGCAGCGGGTACTTGTTCGGCAAGGTGCCGCTGGTGCGAGACCACCTTGGCATGGTGCTGATACTGGGTCTGCTGGCAGCCCTGGTTGGCCCGGTGCTGGTGGCCGCGACCTGGCGCCTGCTCCAAGGGCGCTGGCAGGCGCTGCGCAGCCAGCGTGCGCTCGACCGGGAATAGCCGGGTTTATCGCTTCAGGGGGCGCCGCGCGACTCGCAAGGCGCAATCGTATCGCGCGGCCGATGCGGCGGGCGGTCAGCCCACCGGCTCGCGCGTGGGCGGAGGGTTGCGCTCGAAGTAGCGCTGGATTCCGTTGAAGATCGCCTGCGCCAGCTGCCGCTGGTAAGCCTCGTCGCGCAGGCGCAGCTCCTCGTCCGGATTGCTGATGAAAGCGGTTTCCACCAGGATCGAGGGGATGTCGGGCGCTTTCAACACGGCGAAGCCGGCCTGCTCGACCTGGGCCCGGTGCAACCGGTTCACGTGCTCCAGCTCGCGCAGCACGGCGCCGCCGAAGCGCAGGCTGTCGCTGATCTGGGCCGAGGTTAAAAGGTCCAGCGCCACGCTGCGCACGGGCGCGTCGTACTTGGACAGGTTCACGCCTCCGATCAGGTCCGACTCGTTCTCATGGCGCGCCAGCGCCGCGGCGGCCGCGCTGCTGGCGCCGTGCTCGGACAGGGCAAAGACGGTGGAGCCGCGGGCGTCGGAGCGGACCCAGGCATCGGCATGGATCGACACGAACAGCTCAGCGTGCACCTGGCGCGCCTTCTGCACGCGCTCGGCGAGCGGTACGAAGTAGTCGCCATCGCGCGTCAGCAGCACGCGCATCTTCGCGTCGTTGCCCATCAGCGAGGCGAGCCGGCGCGCCACGGCCAGCGTGACCGTTTTTTCATGGGTGCCGCGGCGGCCGGTTGCGCCCGGATCCTCGCCGCCGTGGCCGGCGTCGATGGCGACCGTGACCAGGCGTCGCGCTGCGGGCGCGCTCTGGCGTGGCCGCTCGGCGGAGGCCGGAGGCTGCACCGCGCGCTGGGCACGCTCGATCTCGCGATTCACTCCGGCCTCGTCGGCCGGCGAAGCAGCGATCGCCGCGGGCGGAGCGGCCGGCTCAGGCGGCGCCCTGTCGTGCGGCGGCTGCTCGGGGGCTGGCGGCTCCGGGGGTGGGGGCTCGGGGGGCAGCGGCTCGGGGGATGGCTGCGTGGGCGCGGTCGATTGGCGGATCAACGCCATCAACGGATCGGCCGGGTTGGTCGGGTAAAGGTCGAACAGCAGCCGGTAGCGGTAGGGGCCGACCGGATCGAGCTGGTACAGCTGCGGAGCGACATCGCCCTTTAACTCGATCACCAGCCGCACCACGTCGGGACGGTTCTGCCCGATCCGCACCCGCGCGATGTAGGGATCGTTCGCATCGATCTTGCCGACCAGCTCTTTGAGCTGCGAGGTCAGGGCGATGCCTTCGAGGTCGACCACCAGGCGCAGCGGCGGTTCATCGCGCAGCATGAAGTGGCTGAACTTCAGCGGCTCGTCGTGCTCGAGCGTGACGCGGGTGTAGTCGGGCCCGGGCCACACCCGCACCGCCAGCAGGCTGGTGGCGCGGGCCGAGCGCGTGGTGACCAGCGCCAGCACCGCGGTCCCGGCTGCCCCTATCAGCAGGCGGCGTCTTGGCTCGTTTGCCATGCCCCGTTCGTCTCTTGCAGACACTCCCGACCGATCTGCGTCAGCGCGTCGAACTTCGCGATGCGCCCGGAATCGGCGATCTGCATCCCGATCTGCAGATCGACGCTGAAGCCTGGTTCGTGGGCCTGCTCGGGCCACTCAATCGCACAGACCGAGCCCGGGGTGAAAAGGTCCCGAAACCCTGATGTCGAAAAGTCGGATGGCTTTGAGAATCTATAGAAATCAAGGTGATAGAAGTTTAACCTCGAAACTGTATAAAGTTCAAGCAGGGAAAAGCTGGGGCTTTTAACCGTGCCGGTGACGCCCAGGCGCCGCAGCACGGCGCGCACCAGTGCCGTTTTGCCCGACCCCAGCTCGCCGGACAGTCCGATCACCAGCCCGCCGCGCCGGATCGCCTCCGTCAGCGCCTCGATCGCCTGCCCCAGCGCCGCACCCAGTCGTGCGGTCGCCGCCTCATCGGCAAGCGCGAAGCGCGACGTCAAACGGGCTGCGGCAGCGGCCGGCACTTAATATCCGCCCATGGAAGTGCTCTCGGAGCGCTCCGAGGATACCGGGGCTGCGAGCTGCCCGATCGATCTGCCTGCGCTGGTCGATCGGATCAGGCGCTGGGCTGCCGAGCTCGGCTTTTCCGCGGTGGGCGTCAGCGACCTGGACGTTGCGCAACCGGCGCAGCGGCTGCGAGCCTGGCTGGCGCGCGAGTTCCACGGGCAGATGGACTACATGCAGCGCAACGAGCCGGTGCGCGCCGACCCGACGCGGTTGCTGGCGGGCGCGCGGCGCGCGATCTGCGCCCGGATGGACTATCGCCCGCGCGCCGATGGCGAGGACTGGATCGATCGCGAATGGCGGCGGCTGGCGGATCCGAACACGGCGGTCGTGTCCGTGTACGCACGCGGTCGCGACTACCACAAGGTCGTTCGCGCGCGGCTGCACGCGCTGGCGCAGCGGATCGGCGAGGAAGTTGCGGGCTTTGGCTTTCGTGTGTGCACCGACACGGCGCCGGTGTTCGAGGTCGAACTGGCGCGCCGGGCCGCGCTCGGCTGGCGCGGCAAGCACACGTTGCTGCTGACGCGCGAGGCGGGCTCGATGTTCTTTCTGGGCGAGATTTTGACGGATCTGCCGCTGCCGCTCGATCAGCCGGCGCAGGAGCACTGCGGAAGCTGCACCCGCTGCATCGACGTGTGCCCGACCCGCGCGATCGTGGCGCCCTACGAGCTCGATGCCCGGCGCTGCATTTCGTACCTGACGATCGAGCACCCGGGCTCGATTCCGGAACCGCTGCGCGAGGCGATCGGCAACCGCGTGTACGGCTGCGACGACTGCCAGCTCGTGTGCCCCTGGAACAAGTACGCGCAGCGCGCTCAGTTGCCCGATTTCGATGTGCGCAACGGTCTGGACAGCGCGACCCTGGTCGAGCTTTTCGGGTGGAGCGAGGAGCAGTTCCGGCAGCGGCACGCCGGCTCGGCGATCCTGCGAATCGGCTACGTGCGATGGCTTCGCAACTTGGCGGTCGCGCTGGGCAACGCCCCGGCCTCAGCTGGCCGCGACCCACGGCGGGACTCTTTCGCGACCCGAACGCCATGTACTGATCTTGCTGGATGGACGCCGCACGGTTGCCGAGCTCTCCGACCTCCTTGGCGCTGACACAGTCCGGCGTGTGATTCCCGAGCTCCTGGCGAAAGGCTTCGCCAAGGAGGTCGACCTGAAGCTCGCTGCCGCATGGGATGGGGCGATTACACAGATCTACGTGCCCCGCGCTGAACCGTCGAGGCCGAAACGCGATTGGCGCTCGGACGGGCATCCGGTGGTCCGGTTCGTGCTGGTGACCATGGTCACCATCGTGGGAACCTACTGGGCAGCCGATCGTTACAGAAGCCATGCCCACGCCACCTGGGGGTTGGATCAAACGCTGGCGCAGGTGCGGCCGATCGATTCGAATGGTGTGCCCACATCCACCGACGCGATCGACGCGTACGGGTCGGAGTTTCCCGCGCCCGCCACGATCACGCCGATTTCCCGCCTGCGCACTGCCCCCACGTTGGAATCGGCCGCGACCCCCTCGCCGGCGCCCGGCGCGCCGCTGGTAGGGGTGCGTGAACATCCGCATCCGTCCGTCGCTCGAAACCGATCGCGAGATGCTTCGCCGGTCTACGAGACGGCATCGCCGACCGGGAGCCTGCCCGTCGCAGACTCCGCCGCTTCGGCCGTGAAAGTCGCCGCAGTCGACCCGCCTGTTGCCCTGTCGCTCCCGCCGCAAGGCGTGAACGCGGCTGCAACGTCCGCCATGCCAACCGAGTCGCCCGCCTTCGCGGTGGGCGCAGCGCCGATCGCCGCGCCGGCACCGATAGCGGCCGCGGACCCGCCCGCCCAAGCGCCTGAGCAAGTTGCGATGGCGTCACCAGCGCCAGCCGCACAACCGGTGAGCGACCCGGTAACGCTGCGCCCGCTGCGGCATGATCCGCCCCGGTTTCCGGAGCGGGCGATGCGAGACGGAATCGTCGAGAGCAAGGTGCGGGTGCGGCTGTGGGTCACCCCCGAGGGCAAAGTCGACCAGGTGGACGTGCTCGAAGCGACGCCGCCAGGCGTGTTCGATGACGCCGTGCGTCGCGCCTTGTCGCTGTGGACCTTCGAACCGCCGGGCCACCCGCTGGACCAGGTCATCGACCTGACGCTGAAGCAGTAACCCAAAGCGCGCC